>JAWWBR010000298.1:0-1553 GCA_033720855.1 Alphaproteobacteria bacterium | reverse complement strand
GTAATGGGCCGTGGTCTGGCCGTCGACGGTGGCCGAGAGCGCCAGGATCACCTCCTTGACCTCGGGGGCCCCGGCCCGGGCCAACAGGCCGGAGATGTTGAGGTCCTCGGGCCCGACGCCGTCCAGCGCCGACAGCACCCCGCCGATCACGTGATACCGGCCGCGGAAGGCGCCGGCGCGCTCGAGCGCCCAGAGATCGGCCACTTCCTCGACGACGCAGATCTGCGACGGGTCCCGGCCGGGGTCGGCGCAGACGCCGCAGGGATCGCGCGCATCGAGATTGCCGCAGGTCCCGCAGGCGCGGATCGCCCCCGCCGTCTCCTCCAGGACGCTGGCCAGCGGCACCATCACCTGGTCCTTGCGCTTCAGGAGGTAGAGCGCGACGCGCCGGGCCGAGCGCGGTCCGAGGCCGGGCAGCTTCGCCAGCAGTCCGATCAGGCGTTCGATTTCGGGGCTCGACATGGAGGTGCGCGCGGCGCCTCAGAACGGCAGCTTCATGCCCGGGGGAAGCTGCAGCCCTCCCGTGACCTCGGACATCTTCTCGGCAACGAACGCCTCGACCTTGGTTTTGGCGTCGTTGAAGGCGGCGGTGATGAGGTCTTCCAGCATTGCCGTATCATTGGGATCGACGACCGACGGGTCGATCTTCAGCTTGCGCAATGTCCCCTTGCCGGTCAGCGTCACCGTCACCAGGCCGGCGCCGGCGGTGCCGGTGATTTCGGCCTCGTCCAGGCGCTCCTGCATCTCCTGCATCTTGGCCTGCATTTCCTGGGCCTGCTTCATCATCTGGCTCAGGTTCTTCATTGATCGTCCTCCTGACTGTCGGTGTCCGGGTCGGGTATCGGGGCGTCCTCCGCGAGGGTGGGAGTGTCGCGCACCTCGGTGATCTCGGCGCCGGGAAAAGCCTCCAGCGCGGCCTTGACGAGGGGGTCGGAGGCGGCGTCCCGCCGCCGCCCCTGTTCCAGGGTTTCGGCCTGCTGGGCCAGGGTCGGGGCGCCGCTCTCGCGCGACAGGCTGATCGCCCAGCGGGTCGCCGTGAGGCGCCCGAGCGCCTCGCCGAGGCGGCTTGCTAGGGTGGAATCGGCGCTCCCGGCAGGCCGGAATTCGATCCGCCCCGGGGCGTAGTGCACCAAGTGCGCCTGGGTGCGCAATTCGGCAGCGAGCCGCGCCTCGCGCGCCGCGTCGAGCATCTCGATGGCCTCTTCGAAACTTCCCGGCAGCGTCGCGGTCGGGGACGGAGAGGCTTCCGGCTCGGGATCGGCCTGGGGTTCCGGAGCCCGGGCCGGGGCCGATCCGGACACCGCCTCGCGCGCCGGCGGCGGATCGGGCGGCGGCTTGGAGGGCGCGGCCGCGGGCGCCTCACGGGTGCCGGCGCCGCCCTTCGGCGCGGCCGGCGCATCCGCCCCTTGGGCGCCCTGCTTCTCGAGCCGCTCGACCAGCTCCGCCGGGGTCGGCAGGCTGGCCCCATAGGCGATGCGCATCAGCACCATTTCCGCCGCCTTCATCGGCTGCGGCGCCGACTGGACCTCGCCGAGCCCCTTCAGCAGCATCTG
>JAWWBR010000297.1:0-1574 GCA_033720855.1 Alphaproteobacteria bacterium | reverse complement strand
CTTGGAGCCCGAGAGTTACGACTCCTGGTTGGGCGAGCGCGGCGCGCCGTCGCGGACCAAGCTCGCCATCATGCTGCGGCCCTATCCGGCGGAAGAGATGCAGGCCTTCCCCGTCAGCCGCGACGTCAACAGCCCGGCCAACGACGGGCCCGAGCTGTTGCAGCCGGTAAGCGAGGGTCAGCCCGACCTGCTGTGAGCCGCCGCCGCGCGGATCCGCTCCCTAGCTCACGAGATTGTGTATGGCCGTGTGTTGATTGCGCTGCGGCGGCCGATTATTTCGGTGGCAGAGAAGATGTGCCCCTGCCTTGAGGGACAGAAGTGCATGGGCGGGCACGCATAACGCCAAAAGGAGACGTTGAAATGGCGATTGGCATGATTCCCAAACCATGGTCCGCTTTGCGAATGGGCTCGGCCCTGGGCCTCGTTGCCGTCCTCGGGCTGGCGCTGAACGTGGCTCCGGCGCGTGCCGCAGAGGAGCCCACGGTCATCACCCTGACCCAGGTCGGCTGCCAATTCATCGAGTCGGAAAACGGCGTCGATCACATGTTCAAGACGACCAAGGCGGAAGACTGCAAGGCGATCAACGCAAAGACCGGAAAGTCGCGCCTTTCCAAGGCCAAAGTGATGCGGCTCAAGCCCGGCCAATACGTTTTCCGGGTGACCAACAAGAACGTGCCCTATGGCCTCGGCTTCTGGTTGCGCGGCAGCGGGCTGGGGCGCCTGACATTGCCCAGCGTCTCCGGCGGCGGCATGAACCTGGGCGTGACCCTGGATTACAAGATCACCTTGAAGCCGGGGGACTACGTCTATTCCTGCCCCCTCAACCCGACGCCGGACTACCGTCTCGTCGTCGAAGGCTAGGGCCGCGCCCCGGCTCATCGGGCGCGAAGGCGGGGTGCTGACAGGGCGCCCCGTCAGGCGCGGTCGTTGGCTTCGATGATTTCCTTCAGGAACGCGCCGCAGGCCGCGATCTGATCCAGGGCGACGTATTCGTCCGGCCGATGGGCCTGGGCGATATGGCCGGGGCCGCAGACGATGGTGGGAATGCCGGCGTTCTGATAGAGCCCGGCCTCGGTCGCGAAGCTGATCTGTCCCGGGGCGTTGGCGTCGGTCAGGCGCAGGGCGATGGTCAGGAGCTCGCTGTCCTCGTCGGGCGAGAGTGCGGGGATATTCGACTGCACCTCGACATCGACGCCGCATTGGGGCGCGACCGCCTGCATCTCGGGCAGCAGGGTTGCTTCGATATAGGCGCGCAGGTCGGCGAGGAAGCCATCGGCGTCCTGGCCGGGCAGATTCCTGATCTCGAATTCGAAGCGGCAATCCCGGGGGATGATATTGCGGGCAATCCCGCCCTGGATCTGTCCGGTATGGATGGTGGTGAACGGCGGGTCGAAACGATCGTCGAAAGGGCCCGCGCTCTGCAGCCGTTTCTGCATCGCCCGAAGACGGGAGACGATCTCGGCCGCGATCTCGACCGCGTTGACGCCCTTGTCGATATGGGCGCTGTGCCCTTCGGCGCCGTGCACCTGGCAGTCGACCGACAGTTTGCCCTTGTGCCCGTTGACCACCGCCAT
>JAWWBR010000296.1:0-1591 GCA_033720855.1 Alphaproteobacteria bacterium | reverse complement strand
GGCATGATCGGGTTTCCCCTGAGGCTCTTGGCGCGGGAAAACTTCGATCGCGTGCTCGCCATCAAAGGCGCCGACAAGGTGGCGCTGGTGACCGGCGAGGAAAAGATCATTCCGCCCAACCCCAGCTATTTCCTGTGCACCGTGGAGTCCATGCCGCTTGGGCGCGAGGTCGCGTTCCTCGCCATCGACGAAGTGCAGCTTGCCGCCGATCCCGATCGCGGCCACGTGTTCACCGATCGCATCCTCCACGCCCGCGGCTACGGCGAGACCATGCTGCTCGGCGCCGTCACCATCGCGCCCATGGTCCGGCGGCTGGTGCCCGATTGTGCCTTCGTCACACGGCCCAGATTTTCCCGGCTGTCCTACGCCGGCACGGACAAGATCACGCGCCTGCCGCCGCGCAGCGCGGTGGTCGCGTTCTCCGCCGCGGGCGTCTACGGCATCGCCGAGCTGCTGCGCCGCCAGCGGGGCGGCGCCGCGGTGGTCATGGGCGCGCTGAGCCCGCGCACCCGCAACGCCCAGGTGGCGATGTTCCAGAACGGCGACGTGGATTACCTCGTGGCCACCGACGCGATCGGCATGGGCCTCAACATGGACGTGAGCCATGTCGCGTTCGGCGAGCTGACCAAATTCGACGGCCGCCGCCGGCGTCGGCTGACGGCGGCGGAGCTGGGCCAGATCGCGGGCCGCGCGGGGCGCCACATGGCCGATGGCACCTTCGGCACCACCGCCGATGTCGGGCCCCTCGACGCCCAATTGGTTGAGGCCATCGAAAACCACAGTTTCGAGCCCCTGCAGGCGATCCATTGGCGCAATTCCGACCTGCCCTTCGCCAATCTCGGCGCGTTGATGAATGCCTTGGACATGCCGGCCCCCGCGCCCGGCCTGGTCCCGGTGCGCCACGGTCCCGACCATCTGGCTCTCAAGGCCCTGGCCGCCGAGGCCGACATCGCCCGCGCCGCGTCGGCGCCGGATCAGGTGCGGCTCCTGTGGGAGGTCTGCCAGATCCCGGATTTCCGCGGTCGGGCGGGGGCGCAGCACGCCCGCTTCCTGGCCGCCGTGTTCCGCCACCTCAGCGGCGGCGGAACCCTTCCCGATGACTGGATCGCCCGCAACATCGACCGCCTCGACCGCGCCGATGGCGATATCGAGACCCTGACCGGGCGGATCGACGACATCCGGACCTGGACCTACGTTTCCCACCGCGCCGACTGGGTGCGCGACGATACCGCCTGGCAGGCGCGCACCCGCGCCGTCGAGGACAAACTGTCCGATGCCCTGCACGACCGGCTGACCCAGAGATTCGTGGATCTGCGGACGACCGCCCTGGTCAAGGGCCTCCGCGCCAAGGGCACCCTGGTCGCGGAGGTCGAGGACGACGGCGCGGTGAAGGTCGAAGGGCACGTCGTCGGCCGCCTCGAGGGCCTCAGGTTTCAGCCCGCGCCGCGGCAAGCGGGGGACGGGGAGGTTGCCCGCAAGGCGTTGCAAAACGCGGCTTTGCGCGCCCTTCGGCCGGAGATCGCGGCCCGGCTTTCGGCGCTTTCGGGTGCCGCCGACGAACACCTCGAACTTGGTGACGACGCGATTATCC
>JAWWBR010000295.1:0-1629 GCA_033720855.1 Alphaproteobacteria bacterium | reverse complement strand
GCAAACGTCCCGCCTGAGCGCGCTTACCCAGCCAGGCCGTGAGGTCCGCCTCGGTGCGGGTGCGCCCGCCGAGCGCCCATGAGAGTCCGACCGCGAGGTCGAAGGTGGTGACATCGGCCAAGCCGCCGTCGCGATAGGCCTGCAGCTTGACGCCGCGTCCCCGGCTCATTTCGGGAAGGTCCGAAACCGGGAACACGAGAAGCTTGCGGTTGTCTCCGATCACCGCCACATGGTCGCCCTCCACCGGAACGCAGGCCTGGCCCTCGATATCCCCGCGCACGTTGAGCACCTGTTTGCCGCCCCGTGTCTGGGCGATGACGTCATCTTCGGGAACGATGAAGCCGCGTCCGTCGCAGGAGGCCACCAACAGCTTGCGGCCCGATCGATGCACCATCAGGGCGAGGATATCGTGATCGTTGGAGAGATCGATCATCAGGCGTACCGGCTCGCCATGGCCGCGGCCCGGCGGCAGGCGATCGCAGCCTACCGTGTAGAAGCGCCCATTGGTCGCAAACAGAACCAGCTTGTCGGTGGTTTCGGCATGGAGCCGAAACGCCGGCCCGTCGCCATCCTTGTATTTGACCTCGGCGTCCGCCTCCAGGTGCCCCTTGAAGGCGCGAATCCAGCCCTTGGCGGAACACACGACGGTCACCGGTTCCTTCTCGATGGCGATGTCCAAGGGGATAATGACCGCCGATGGCGGCGCGCCGATTTCCGTGCGGCGCCGGCCGAGCTCGGTCTTGGCGCCGAACGCCTTGCGGATCTCGCGGATTTCATCGGCGATGACCCGCCAGCGCTTCTTCTCGTCCCGCAAAAGCCCCCGCAGCGCCTTGGCGTCCTTGGTCAGGCGCGCATGTTCGTCGCGGATCTCCATCTCGTCGAGCTTGCGCAAGGCCCTGAGCCGCATGTTGAGGATGGCCTCGGCCTGGATTTCGGTGATCTTCAGGGCCTTCATCAATTTCGGCTTGGGTTCGTCCTCTTCCCGGATGATCTTGATCACCAGGTCGAGATTGCCGTAGGCGGCGAGGTAGCCGCCCAGCACCTCGAGACGGTGCTCGACCTTGCCGAGGCGGAATTTCGTCACCCGTTTCAGCACCGCATGGCGGTGATCGAGGAACGCGGTGAGGACCTCGCGCAGGTTCATCACCCCCGGCGTCTGGTCGGCGTCGAGCACGTTCATGTTGAACCCGACCCGGGTCTCGAGCTCGGTCAGTTGGAACAGCTGCGCCATCAGGTGTTCGGCCTCGACGCCCCGCGATTTCGGTTCGATCACGAGCCGCACGTCCTCGGCCGATTCGTCGCGAATGTCTCCGACCAAGGGCAGCTTGCGCGCCTCCATCAGCGCCGCCACCCTCTCGATCAGGCGGGATTTCTGCACCTGCCAGGGAATCTCCGTGACGACCACCTGATACCGACCCTGGGGGAGCTTCTCGGTTTCCCAGCGGGCGCGCAGGCGAAAGGCGCCGCGGCCGGTGCGGTAGGCCTCTTGGACCGCTTCGCTGGGCTCGACCAGCACGCCGCCGGTGGGGAAATCGGGTCCCGGCACGAATTCGCAGAGCTTGCCGATGGTCGCCTTGGGATACTTGATCAGATGCAAAAGCGCATCGCACAGCTCGCCGGCATTGTGGG
>JAWWBR010000294.1:0-1671 GCA_033720855.1 Alphaproteobacteria bacterium | reverse complement strand
GCCGGGGCTGCGCGCATAGGCGATGGACGGCCCATCGGCCCGTGATAATATCTCTACCGTGCCCTGCATTCGTAGCGCTCAACCCTTGGACGGTTCCGCCCGATGACCCAGTTCGACCCGTTCTCCGGCCTTGCCGGCGCGGACCCTAGCATCGATGCCGGCGCGTCGGAAGAGCGCTTGCCGGTGGTGCTGCAGGTGATTCCGGAGCTCAATGGCGGCGGTGTCGAGCGCGGCACCGTGGATATCGCCATCGCGCTGAAGGCGGCGGGGTGGGGATCGGTGGTGGCCTCGGCCGGCGGCGCCATGGTCCGTCAGCTGGCGCGCAGCGAGGTGGCCCATGTCACCCTGCCGCTCAAGTCCAAGAATCCCCTCGTCATGCACGCCAACATCCGGCGCTTGAAGCAGGTGATCCGGCGTCACGGCGTGGATATCGTTCACGCCCGCTCGCGGGCGCCGGCCTGGAGCGCCGAGGCCGCCGCCAAGCGCACCGGCGCCCGTTTCGTCACCACCGTGCACGGGACCTATGACGCCGCCTCCGTGTTCAAGCGCCGATACAATGCGGTTATGATGCGGGGCGAAAGGGTGATCGCCATTTCCCGGTTCATCGCGCGTCACATCCAAGACACCTACGGCTTGGATCCCGCGCTGATCCGCATGATTCACCGCGGCGTCGATCTCGACGTGTTCGCCCCCGCCCGCGTCACCCAGGAACGCATGATCCAGCTCGCCACCAATTGGAAGCTTCCCGACGACCGCCAGGTGATCCTGATGCCGGGGCGGTTTTCCCGTTGGAAGGGCCATCAGCTTCTGGTCGAGGCGCTGGCTCTGCTCGATCGGCGCGACGTGCTCTGCGTGATGGTCGGCGCCGACACCTCGAGCAAGGACTACCTCGCCGCCATCGAGAAGCGCGCCCGCGATCTTCACGTCCTGGAATTGCTCCGTTTCGTGGATTTCAGCCGCGATCTCCCCGCCGCCTATATGTTGTCCGACGTGGTGGTATCGGCGGCGACCCGGCCCGAGGCGTTCGGCCGCACCTTGGCCGAGGCCCTGGCCATGGGCCGTCCGGTCGTCGGCCCCGATCACGGCGGCGCCCAGGAGATCCTGTCCGATGGCGGCATCGGCTGGCTGTTCGAACCGGGCGATGCCGGATCCCTCGCCGCCGCCCTGCAGGCGGCGCTGTCGCTCAACAGCGGCGCCCGCCATCGCTTCGCCGAGGAGGCGGTGCGCTGGATCCGTGCCGAATTCGCCAATGAACGGATGTGCGCCGAAACGCTCGCGGTGTACGAGGACGTGCTGTTCGGCGCCGGCGCGGGGGAAGGTGCCGCGGCCTGAGCCCATGGACCGGATCCTGGTGATCAAGCTGGGGGCACTCGGCGACTTCATTCTGAGCTACCGCGCCATGACGGCGATCCGCGCCCATCACCGCGATGCCCGCATCAGCCTGCTGACCATCCGCTCGCTCAGGCCCTTGGCCGATGCCTGCGGCCTGTTCGACGAGATCTGGCTCGATTCCCGGCCCAAGGTTTTTCAATGGCGCGCCTGGCTGGCGCTCGCCCGCTGGCTCAACGGAGGCCGCTTCGACCGCGTCTACGATCTGCAGACCGCCGATCGCACCGGACACTATTTCCGCCTCATGGGCTTTCCCTTCGCCCGGCGCAGGCCGGAATGGTC
>JAWWBR010000293.1:0-1692 GCA_033720855.1 Alphaproteobacteria bacterium | reverse complement strand
GGTGCGGCGCACAACGGCCTCGTACTAGGCAATGTCTGAATTGCAATCCGGAAGCAGACGTTCGCGGAGTCCAACATGAATGACCGAGTTGGGTCGGAACCAGCCATTTATGGTTGGCTTTTAAGGTTGGTCGACTGGAGGCCCCAAACCGAAAAATCCCGTGACCGTCGCGAGTGCGAATTCAAAAGGGGTGGACCCGCCCCCCTTGGGGGGTGCGATGGGGTAGCGTGGCCTCTCTGTGCCGCGACCTTCGCACGACAGCGAGGTTATCAAGGGATTTGATCTGCGAGGTACGCAGGTCTAGTCGGAACCGTCGATCTACACTAGCACTGAAAACAAGGTGCATCGAAATACGATCGACTGCTTACCCTGCGCTTACCCGAACCAACTCAACGCCGCATATGTCAGGCTAAGTTTTTGATTTTATGGCGCGCCCGGGAAGATTCGAACTCCCAACCTCCTGATCCGTAGTCAGGTGCTCTATCCAGTTGAGCTACGGGCGCACGCGCGGGTCCCCTTCGGGACGGCGGAACATACGCGAAGCCCCGAGGGGGCGCAAGATGCCAGGCGGGCGGCGGCCTGGTCCGCCCGATTCCGTCCCAACTGGCAGCTTTGCTTGACGAAGTAAAACGTTCGTTTTACATTCATCCCATGCCCGGTATGGCTACACTCATCGCGTCGCGCCTGGAGGTCTGCTTCGTTGAACGTGGCTTCCTGGAACCCAGCGTCGACGAGCTCCGCGATGCCTCTGCGGTCAGCCTCCGCACCCTCTACAAGTACTTTGCCTCTCGAGAGGCCATGGTCGTCGGCGCGCTCGAACATCGGCACCAGCGTTACCTGGATTTCATCGAGCGCGAAGCTCCAGAGAACGGCGCTGAGTCGCTTGCGCATGTCTTCGGGCGGATCGAAGCTTGGATGAAAAGCGAATGCGGGACGGGGTGCTTGTTTCTCAACGCGCTCGCGGCCCACCCCTCGAACTCTGACATCCGCGCTGTCGTTGTGCGCCAGAAAAACGAGACCCGGTCTCTTCTCGGCCGTTGCGCAGGACGCCCCGACTTGGCCGACGCCCTATTTCTCCTTCACGAGGGGGCAACCGCCGCCTGGCCCCTTATGGGCGGCGAGGCCACGCGTGCCGCAAAGGACTCCGCGCTAAAGCTGCTCGTTGATGGCGGGCACGCCTGCAAGCCCCCACCCGTTTCCGACAACGAACCAGCCGAAACGGAGACCGGTCCATGTTAAGTTTCGCCAACGAAAACGTCCTGCTTCGAGGAAACCGAATCGCCTGCGGGACGCTCGGTCACGGAGAGCCCGTGATCCTCATTCACGGGACGCCGTCTTCGTCTTACATCTGGCGCAACATCGCCCCAAATCTGATAGAGGCCGGGCATAGCGTTCATGTGTTCGATCTCTTGGGGTTCGGCGCCTCGGAGCGTCCCTTCGACCAGACGGTCGACACTTCCGTTTCCGGGCAGGTGCCGATTCTGAGGGACCTGATGACTCACTGGAGGCTGGAGAGCGCCCATCTTGTGGCCCACGACATCGGCGGCGCCATCGCACAGCGCTTTTGCCTATTTCATCCAGCCCGGGCGAGAACCCTGACTCTCATCGATACGGTGAGCTTCGACAGTTGGCCGTCGAAGCGAACCAAAGAGCAGATGAAGGCGGGGATCGATGCCTTGATCAAGAAGCCCG
>JAWWBR010000292.1:0-1729 GCA_033720855.1 Alphaproteobacteria bacterium | reverse complement strand
TAGAGCTCTTCCTTCGGCCGGAACACCTCGACCATGTCGACCGGACGATCGATCTCTTGCAGGCTGTGGTAAACCTTGATGCCTCGGATCTCCGTCACTTCCGGGTTCGGATTGACCGGCAGCATCTCGTACCCGGTTTCGTGAAGCACCCGCAGGACGCCGTAGCTGAACTTGGTCCTGTCGTTGCTGGCCCCGACCATGGCGATGGTTTTGACCGACCGCAGGATATCCGCCAGATACTCCTGCGAATAATCATAAAGACGATCGATATCGGCTTCGGGCATCTACGCGTCCTTCGGTGTGGCGATGTCCGCCTTCAGCTCGTGGGGCTCGAGCGGATCGAGAAACGGGTTACGGTAGAGTTTGTCGTGGCTTTCGACGCCGATCTCGAGCGTGCAATCCGATACGGGCCTGGCGACGCACAGGAGGACATAACCATTGCTGAGCTGGCGGTTGTTCAGCGCAACCTGCCGACGTTGATCGACCTCGCCCGCGGTCAGCTTGGCCGCGCAGGTGATGCAGCCGCCGTATGTGCAGCCATAGGGAAGATCGACCCCTTGCTCGCGCAGCGTGTTGAGCAAAGGGCGGCGGGCGTCGACGGTATAGGTCGCGCCGCCCCGGTTGGCGATGGTTACCATGCGGGTATCGGTCACAGCCAGATGTCGCTCGTGCAATCGCCGCCCGGATAGCGTGTTTCATGGCAGCGGCTCGGCCCGGTGGGTTCCTCGCCGAAGTTGACGAGAAAATCTTCGTTGATCTTCATGCCGCCGTTCTCGACGTCGCAATCGATCATGACCATCACGCCGCCCTGCGTGCGGATTTCCGGATAGAACTGGTTGTCCCAGGTCGAAAAAAGCGACGTCGTAACGTAGAGCCGCTTGCCGTCCAGCGAAAGCTGGAACATCTGCGGGCCGCCCGCGACCCTGACGCCGTTCACCTCGGGCGCTTTGCCCAACAGTCCTCCCATCCAGACCTGGCCGGTCAGTCTGGGGTGGTGCGGGTCGCTGATATCGTACTGGCGCATGTCGCCGTGCAGCCAGTTGTTCAGGTAAAGGTACCTGTCGTCCATCGACACCAGGATCGCCGACATCACGCCGGGCACGGGAATGGGCCATTCGGGATGCGGCTCGTTTTCCACGTCGATGACCTTTTCCCATTCCCAATTTCCGGCCTCGGACTTCCAGAAATGAATCACGTTGGCGCTCAGCGCCGCGCCGCAGAATCCATGCGTGCTGTCCGGGTCGTGGTGGAATTTGACCTCCAGCGGGATCAGCCCGTCTTCCCCGAGGTACTTCGTCTCGACCGGTACCCGTTTCTCGAAATCCCAGAAATGCAGGCGGCGGCCGTACTTCAAGTGGCCCACCTCCTCCAGGTCGAAACCCGGCATGAAGGTGTTCGGCGCGGCCCACTCGGAGGACACCATCACGTTGTGGCGCGGCTGGTACCAGAAGTCATAGCCGAAGGGGATGTCGCCCATGGAGTTCTCCCACCGCCCGATGATCTCGAAGTCCTTGTTGAGATGGAGATACCCCCCCGGCGCTTCGCCCTTCGCATCACCCAGGAAAGAAATGATGATCTCGGATCCCAGGCAATGCACCGTGTGCGGGCCGGACAGGTTCGTTCTGGCCTTGATCTCGGCCCCTTTAATCACCTTGTGCAGGCGCGGCGCACGCGGGTCGGTGGCGGTGTCGACGATATGGATGTTGTTCGACCGCACCCCCGGCACCAG
>JAWWBR010000291.1:0-1749 GCA_033720855.1 Alphaproteobacteria bacterium | reverse complement strand
GGCTTCCTGCGCTCCAAGACCTCGCTGATCCAGACCATCGGCCGGGCGGCGCGCAACGCCGACGGCCGCGTCATCCTCTATGGCGACGAGATGACGCAAGCGATGGCCGACGCCCTGGCCGAGACCGAGCGGCGGCGCGCCAAGCAGGAGGCCTTCAACGCGGCGAACGGCATCACCCCCGAAAGCGTCAGCAAGGGGATCAGCGACGTGCTGCAGAGCGTCTACGAGCACGACTACGTCACCGTCGATACCGGCGCCGCCGACGCCATCCACCTGACCGGCCACAACCTGCGCGCGGTGATCGAGGAGATGGAGGGCAAGATGCGCGCCGCCGCCGCCGACCTGGAGTTCGAGGAGGCCGCCCGCCTGCGCGACGAGATCCGGCGGCTTTCCGCCCACGAGCTCGGCACCGATTTGTCCCAAGCCCTCGCCCGCCCGCGCGATCCCCAGGGACGGGCGCGAAAGGGGCCCCGGCGGGCCGGCATGGGCAAGCGCGGCAAGGGGCCCAAGAAGTTCCAGGGCCGGGTCAAGACCGGGCGCGCCCGCGGGCCCCGGGGGGCCTGAGCCGCGGGTCCCGAGGCGGAGCGGCGCCGCGTGGCGGCAAACCCGATCGATTACGAGGCCTCGTATTCAACCAGTTGGTTAATTAACCATTTGGTTGAATACGGCCGTTCATAAGGGGTTGGTGGCGCTCAGGCGCCGATCGGCCAGGCTTCCAGCCGGTAGGCCGCGTCCCAGAACATCCACTCGTACTGGGTCGAGCGCGTGAACGCGGCCATCATCCGCGCCGCCTCGCCCTCGCTCGCCGCCTGGGCGGTGCGGTCGGCGATGGCGATCGCCGCCTCGACCTGTTCGCCGAAGGCGGGGTCGGAATAGGTCTCGATCCAGGCGGCATACGGGTTGTCCGTCGCGCTTTGGGCGGCGATGGTCTTGCCCACGTCCCAATAGATCCAGAAGCAGGGCAGGATGGCGGCGACCAGCTCGGCGTAGCCGGCGGCATGGGCCATGGCCAAAAGGAAATCGGTGTAGGCGGCGCAGGTGGGCGACTTGTCGGCGGCCCGGGCCTCGCCGGGGGTGATGCCGAACTTCTCGAAGAAGCCCGCGTGCAGGGCGCGCTCGACGACGATGGCCTCTTCCGCCGCGGCGGCGAAGAAACAGCGCGCGTCGCTGTCCGGCGCCGTCACCGCGGCGGCGGCGAGCGCGCGGGAATAGTCCTCGAGATAGAGCGCGTCCTGGATCATGTAATGGCGGAAGCGCTCTTCCGACAGGGTGCCGGCCGCGAGCTCGCGGTTGAACGGCAGCGCGTCGATCGCCGCCCGCAGCTCGGACGTCTCGGCCCAGGCTTTTTCGCTGAACGTGGTCATGATCCCCTCCTCCGCCGTCGTCTTGGCCCAAACCCGCAATCTAGCAGGAACCGGAGAGGTTTGCGCGGGGCCCGCCGGCGACGGCGGCGGCCGCCGTTGATCTCGCCGCCGTCCCGTGCCATCGTCGGGGAAAATCAAGGGGAACGGGAACCGCCGGGAATGGCCACTCAAGCCGCGAAGCTCGCGATCACCTTCGGCTGCGGCCTCTATGACCGCATGCTGCCGCTGTACACCGGGGCGGTCAGGCCCGAGGGCATCGACCTCGACTTCGTGATCGCCGATTCGCCGCGCCAGCTGTTCGACCGCATGACCGGGCCCGAGCCCTTCGACGTCGCCGAGATGTCGGGGTCCGAATACCTGGCCCGCTTCGCCGCCGGCCGGTGCC
>JAWWBR010000290.1:0-1770 GCA_033720855.1 Alphaproteobacteria bacterium | reverse complement strand
CCCAAGCTCAAGTTCTATTTCGCCCATGGCGGCGGCTTCCTGCCGTTCTATGTCGGGCGCTTCGACCATGCCTGGCGCGAGCGGGCCGAATGCCGCGAGCACACCGACGCGCCGCCGTCATCCTTCCTGCCCAACCTGTGGTTCGATACCGTGGTGTTCCGGCCCGAACAGATCCGCACCCTGGTCGACCTCGTCGGTGCCGAGCGGGTGATGCTCGGCACCGACCGGCCCTACGACATGGGCGAGCCCGACCCGGTGGCGCTGGTCGACGCGGTCGCGGACCTGTCGGATGCCGAGCGGGAGCTGATCCTGTCCGGCACCGCCAAGGCGCTTCTCAAGATGAACTAGGGCGCGGGGCGCGCTACATCAGCTCCTTGAACTGGGCGATCACCGCGTCGGACGCGTTCATGATGTCGTTGTAGACCTCCTCCATCACCACCGGATCGGTCCAGGTGATGGTGCGGTTGGCCTTCTTCGCCTCCTGGAGAAGCTTGGGGTCGCTCATCGCCGCCTTGAAGGCCGCACGGAGCGCCGCCAGCCTGTCCTCCGGCACGTCCGGGGTCGTCAGGAAGGGGCGCCCCGCGGCCATCGGCGCGGCGATAAGGGCGGCGAGCTTCCTGCCGTCCGGCGTCAGGCCGGTGCGGACGTCGGGCACGTCCTTGAGCTTGGGATGGGCGTTGCCGAGGTAGGCGATGAACCGGAGACCGGCCTCCTTCGCCGGGCCCATCATGCTCTCGACACCGCCGGAGGTGCCGTGGACGTCGCCGCGGACGATCGCCAGGACCCGTTCCTGGGTGCCTTGATAACCGGTGATGGGCAGGGTCGGATAGCCGCTGAGCTTGAGCAGCATGACGCGCTGGAAGTTGCCGCCGCCGCGGCCGGTGGCGGAAAACTTGACAGTCGTCTTGGAGGCCTTGAGATCGGCCAGGGTCTTGATCGGAAGCTTTTCGGTGATGGCATAAACCGCGGTGGAGGACGCGGTGGATCCGACCGCCCGCAATTTGCGGATATCGTATTTCACGCCCTTGGTCTTGAGCCTCTGCGCCAGCGCCGCCTCGCGGTTGATGATGGCGATCTCGGTGCCGTCCCGCTTGGCGCGATTCATGAGGTAGTTTGTGGCGACGATGCCGCCGGCGCCCGGCATGTTGACGACGATGGCGGCGGGCTGGCCGGGAATGTGGCGCGGCATGTGCCGGGCCACCAGCCGGCCGTAGAAATCATAACCGCCCCCGGGCCTGGAACGCACGGTCACCTTTATCGTCTTGCCTTTGTAGAAGCTGGCCGTGTCCGCCAGCGCTGGGCCGGACGCCGCCCCGACGCTGGCGATGACGCTGGCTGCGGCGAGGGCTAGAGTTTTCGATAGTCGGTTCATGATTGGCTCCCTGACATGGTGATGGATGGGCCCCTCCGTGGGCGCGGTTGGCCGCAGGCTAGCAAGAGGACGTTCCCCCGCCAAAGGGTTTTTCGACGCCCCGTCCCGGGACGTGGCCGCCCGCCCGCTGGTGGGCTCCCGTGCCTGTACTCGAAATTGCATCGGCCATTGGTCGGACGGGGCGAGGAGATGAGGCCTGTTTTCCGTTTCCGCAAGGGAACGCGCTTTTGTCCTTCTAGGCCGGCCCACCGGGGCCGCCGCCTTCGGTCAAGGCCGACTGTTCGGCTTGACGGCGCCCCTCGATCAATTGACGGGCGGCGTTGTCGGGCACTCCGGCCCCCACCAGGACCAGTTCGCTCAGTTCCAGGCTGGCCTCGATGGTCTCGGGGATGACGTGG
>JAWWBR010000289.1:0-1818 GCA_033720855.1 Alphaproteobacteria bacterium | reverse complement strand
CGCGACCTTCATCATCGTCAAGGTGGTCAAGGCCCTGGTCGGCCTGCGGGTCGATCCGGAGGAGGAGCTCGAGGGCCTCGACGTGCGCACCCACGGCGAGAGGGGCTATCTGCTCTAGCCGCAGTTCCTATAGTCCGAAAAAGGGAGAGGGCGGTCCCGGCGACGGGACCGCCTTTCTCACGCGCGTCCCTATCGCCCGGCTTCCGATTCGCTCAAGGCGGGTTGCGTGAGACCGAGAAGCGCGGCAGCGTTGTGCCCGAGAATAGCGTCCCGATCGGCCGCTGCGAGCCCCGCGACGGCTTCGAGATCCGTTACCGTGTGCGGCCAGGTGGCGATGGGATCGCCGTGATCGAAATCCGAGCCGATGATGATCCGGTGCTGGGCGCCCCATTGCCGTACGGTGTCGGCGAGGTAGGGCTCGTAAGAGATCGCTGACACATAGAACCGATCGAAATAATCGCTCGGTTTGCGCTCGAGCTTGACCCCCGATGCCTTTTCGTACTGCGCGAAGGACCGGTGCTCGGTCTCCATATCGAGCTGCGTGCGCAGGAACGGCACCCAGCCGCAGCCGCCTTCGAAGAAGGCGAATTTGAGCCTTGGAAACCTGTCCATGACGCCGGAAAAGACCAGTCGCGTGATGGTGTGCATGTAGGTCATGGGGAAGCCGATGCAGGAAGACAGGAAACGCATGGGCTCGAAACGGTCGGCGCCGATCAGCCATGGATGGGCGACCTGGTCTTCGAAGGCGCGGGCCGCGGGGTGAACCAGAACCGGCACATCGTGATGGTCGGCGACCTCATAGAGCGGCCACATCGCGGCATCATCCAGGTCGCAATCGCCGTAACCGCCAGTGACCTTGACGGCACGGATACCAAGCTCCTCCACCGAGCGGGTGAGTTCCGCCACCGCCCCCTTCATATCGGGCAGGTAGATCCACGACACGGGAATGAAACGCTCCTCTCCCTTGACCGCGGAGGCGGCGAAATCATTGAATGCGCGCGCCATGGCGTTGCCGAGGTCGTCGTCGAGCTCGTAGAGGAAAGGCCGATTGTCAGGGATCAGGACCTGGATGTCGAAACCCTCCTCATCCATCTCCGCCTTGCGCTTTGCGAGGTCCCAGCGCGTGGTCTTGAAACGGTGGATCAGGGCGCCATCGCGATAGAACGCGACGGTGTCGTCGTCGACGGTCTCGATATGGCCCTTGGCGGCGTGGTTGACCTCGTCGAGAAACGGCACCGGCCAGTAATGCGTGTCGCAGTCGATGGATTTCATGGCCCTTCCCTGAATCGTGATAGGCGAAACCGATCGCGGGGGCCAATGGTAGACCTTGGCGCGACCGAGGGTCAACGCGGCACCATCGCCACGTCTGCAACCAGGCCGTCCCACCGGGAGCCGCGCTTTATTGTGGTAAAAGTGGCTCGATCCACAAGATCTGGTGTAATGTGCGCCATGATGTTGAATCCCCGGCTCGAGCATCTCCTGCCCTATCCGTTCGAGCGGCTCACGGCGTTGCTCGACGGCATCGCGCCGCCCGAGGGCGTTACCCCGATTTCGCTGTCTCTCGGCGAGCCCCGGCATGCGCCCCCCGACTTCGTCGCGGAGATCCTGGAAAACGGGGCCGCGGACTGGGGCCGCTATCCGCCGTTGCGCGGCACCGAAGAGTTCCGCCAGGCGGTGGCGGACTGGCTCGCCGGCCGTTACAGCCTGCCCCCGGATTTCATCGCCGCCGACGATAACGTTCTGCCGGTTGCCGGCACCCGAGAGGCGATCTTCATGTTCGCCCTGGCGACGGTTCCCGGCGACGGCGGGGACAGCGGG
>JAWWBR010000288.1:0-1822 GCA_033720855.1 Alphaproteobacteria bacterium | reverse complement strand
GGGCCACCATCACAAGCAGGCGCTCTGTGCCGTCGCCAACCGCCTCCTCAGCGTCCTGCGCAGCGGCAAGCCTTATGGCCATCGTTCTCCAGCGCTTTGAACCGCGCCGGGTTTGCCGGAGGCTCCGAACCTTGAGAGGACGGAGCCATGACCAAGAAGACCTCGACGAGATACTCACCTGAAGTGCGCGAGCGCGCCGTGCGGATGGTGTTCGAACGTCAGCACGAGCATGCCTCGCAATGGGCGGCGATCGGATCGATCGCGGCGAAGTTCGGCTGCACGGCGGAGACGCTGCGAAGTTGGGTGCGCCAGGCGGAGCGCGACCGCGGAACACGGGCCGGTGAGACCAGCGAGGAACGCGACCGGATCAAGGCGTTGGAGCGCGAGGTGCGGGAGTTGCGCCAGGCGAACGAGATCCTGCGGAAGGCGTCGGCATATTTTGCCCAGGCGGAGCTCGACCGCCGCTTCAAACCATGAAGGCGTTCATCGACGAGCACCGCGATGTCTACGGGGTCGAGCCGATCTGCCGCGTCCTGCCGATCGCCCCGTCGACCTATCGCGCCCACGCCGCCCGCCGCGCCGATCCCGACAAGGCGTCTGTGCGGGAGAAGCGCGATGCCCTTCTGCGCCCGGAGATCCGCCGGGTCTGGAAAGACAACTTCCGCGTCTATGGCGTCCGCAAGGTCTGGCGGCAGCTCGTCCGCGAGGGCTTCGTCGTCGCGCGTTGCACCGTAGCCCGCCTGATGAGGCAGATGGGGATCGAAGGCGCGGTTCGGGGCAAGAAGCTGCGGACCACCATCCCCGACAAGGCAGCGCCGTGCCCGAGGGACCGTGTGAACCGCCAGTTCCGGACGCCGGCCCCGAACATGCTGTGGGTCTCGGACTTTACCTACGTCTCGACTTGGGGCGGCTTCGTCTATGTCGCCTTCGTCATCGACACCTTCGCCCGGCGGATCGTCGGCTGGAGGGTCTCCCGATCAGCCCGGGCGGACTTCGTCCTCGATGCACTCGAGCAGGCCCTCCACGAGCGCCGCCCACTGTGCCAAGGCGGGCTCGTGCACCACAGCGACAGAGGCGGGCAATACCTGTCCATCCGCTACACCGAACGGCTGGCGGAGGCCGGCATCGAACCGTCGGTCGGCAGCGTCGGCGACAGCTACGACAACGCGCTGGCCGAGACCGTCATCGGCCTCTTCAAGACCGAGGTGATCCACCGGAGCGGACCCTGGCGCAGCCTCGACGCCGTCGAGTTCGCCACGCTGGAATGGGTCGACTGGTTCAACAACCGCCGCCTCCTCGAGCCGATCGGAAACATCCCGCCCGCCGAAGCCGAGGCGCGCTTCTATGCCGACATTGAGGTGACCGAGATCGCCGCATAGCACTCAGATGAAACAGCCTCCGGCAAACCCGGCGCGGTTCAGTTCACGTCGGTGAAGAGTGTTCGACTCGACAGCAAGAAACGCAAGCAGGGCCCGCTCCTTCTGACCAGGCAGGTCGACCGGCAGGCCATCGACATTGACTGCGTAACCGCCAAGCAGCCTGATCTCGACTGTCGCCATCTGCCTTACTCCCTGTGAGGAGCATACGGTAAACAAAGGGCGCGAAAGAAGCTTTCTCGCACGATTCCCGGTCCGACGCCGTCGACGATCCCGCTGGCTTCCCGAGGTGCAGCGCAAGCTCTCTCATCACAATTGAAGAGAGACCTACATGACCCACCAAACACTACGCCCCGCCTCAAGTCTTTTGCCGCACCAGATCGTCGCGCTCGGCGCACAGCAACCCGATGACAAGAAGTCGTTCCGCGCGGCGAACGGCACCTATC
>JAWWBR010000287.1:0-1824 GCA_033720855.1 Alphaproteobacteria bacterium | reverse complement strand
GCGTTTCCTTGCCCATGCCGCCCATTTCCGCGATGCCGCCGGCGTTGTCCGCCACCGGCCCGTAGGCGTCGATGGCCATGGTGATGCCGACTGTGGCGAGCATGCCGACCGCGGCGATGGCGGCGAGTCGTGACATGGATCGGCCTCGTCCCCCTCCACTCAGAGGAACTTGACGAGGATCGGGGCGATCACGAGGCTGACGACGGACATCAGCTTGATCAGGATGTTCATGGAGGGGCCCGACGTGTCCTTGAAGGGATCCCCCACCGTGTCGCCGACCACGGCGGCCGCGTGCGCCTCCGTCCCCTTCTTCTCGCCCGGGATCTCGCCCTTCTCGATCGCCTTCTTCGCGTTGTCCCAGGCGCCGCCGGCATTGGCCATGGTGAGCGCCAGCAGTACGCAGCTCAAAAGCGCGCCGCCCAGCATGCCGCCCAGGGCCTCCGGGCTGATGCCGAAGCCGACGATCCAGGGCGCCGCCACCGCGATGACGCCCGGCAGCACCATTTTCTTGATCGCCGCAGTAGTGGCGATATCCACGCAGCGCGCCGTGTCCGGGTCGGCCTTGCCTTCCAGCAGACCGGGAATATCCCGGAACTGGCGCCTTATCTCGTTGATCATCTCAAACGCGGCGTCGCCCACCGCGGTCATGGTGAGCGCGGCGATGAAAAACGGAATGAGGCCGCCCATGAACAGGCCGATGAGCACGTGGGGCTCGCTCAGCTCCAGCTTGAAGCCGGGCACGTGCAGCGACACGGTTTCCACGAAGGCGGTGATGATGGCCAGCGCCGCGAGCGCCGCCGCGCCGATGGCGAAACCCTTCCCGATAGCCGCGGTGGTGTTGCCGAGCTCGTCGAGTGAGTCGGTGATGGCGCGCGTTTCCTTGCCCATGCCGCCCATTTCCGCGATGCCGCCGGCGTTGTCCGCCACCGGCCCGTAGGCGTCGATGGCCATGGTGATGCCGACTGTGGCGAGCATGCCGACCGCGGCGATGCCGACGCCGTAAAGGCCCACCAGTTGCGTCGAGAACGCGATGATGGCGCAAATGGTGAGAATCGGAATGGCCACCGACATCATTCCGGTGGCGAGCCCGGAAATGATTACGGTGGCGGAGCCCGTCTGTCCGGCCTTGGCGATCTCCATCACCGGCTTGCCGCCGGTGAAGTACTCGGTGACCAGGCCGATGATGATGCCGCCGACGGCGCCGGAAACCACCGCGCCCCAGACCGCGGCGTGCACGCCGGCAAGTCCGGTGATGACATAGTAGGAGAGCAGGATGAAGGCGATGGTGGCGCCGATAGTGCCGAAGCGAAGCGCCTTCTCAGGCTCCTGGTCGGAATAGGTCTTGACGATCCAGATGCCGCCAATGGAGCAAAGGATGCCCAGGGACGCCAGCGCCAGCGGCAGGAACATGAGCGACTGACGGGCGCCCAGCGGGTCAATGACCTCCGCGGAGATGGTCGAAGCCATGGCGATGGTGGCGATCATCGCGCCGCAATACGACTCGAAGATGTCCGATCCCATGCCGGCCACGTCGCCTACGTTGTCGCCCACGTTGTCGGCGATGACGCCCGGGTTGCGCGGATCATCTTCCGGGATGCCTGCTTCCACCTTGCCGACCAGATCCGCGCCCACGTCGGCGCTCTTGGTGTAGATCCCGCCGCCGACGCGGGCGAACAGCGCCACGCTGGAGGCGCCCATGCCGAAACCGTGGATAGTGTGCGCGGTGTGGGGATCACCTCCGAAGAACAGGTACAGGATGCCGAGACCGAGCAGACCCATGGCGGCCACCGCGAGACCCATGATCGAGCCTCCGAAGAACGCGAT
>JAWWBR010000286.1:0-1926 GCA_033720855.1 Alphaproteobacteria bacterium | reverse complement strand
GGTCGCCATGGCGAGGGTGGCGACGAACGCGTATTGAGACGCCCTGAGACCATCGACATAACGAAACAAGAAATACAGTGCCACAAGGAGAAGCAGCACGGCGGTGACGGAGAGGGCGTCCGGGACGCCGTATTTTTCCGAAAAAACGTTGATCTCGTAGGACGAGAAATAAAGATAGAGGGCCGCCGGGAAGATGCGGCCGAGCGGGCGGTGCAGGGCAAATAGCAGCAGGGTCGCAACGATGGAGATCAGCGACAGGACGAGCAAGGGCCGCGCAACATCGTAAGGGTGTACGCTGTCGAGGTTTCCGTGCATGAGGCCGAAAACCACTCCGAGCATCACGAACAATGACGCCCCGGCCCACCATAGGGCTTCCGCCGAGCCTTTCCTCACGGCCGGGCGGTCCTTTCGAACCAGAATATCTCACGACCCGACTTCGAAACCCTTTGGCGGGTTTTGATGCGGGCGTGACGTTCCAGGGCCGCGGCGAAATTTTCCAGACCGTAATCACTGAAGATGTCCTCGCGCAGCGCCAACATCTTTTGGATCGTCGGATCGTCCTTGTTAACGAACTCGATCAGCCCCCGGGGGGCGAGGCTCGTGATCCATCTCACCACTTCCGGCAGAGGGATGTTTCGCCCGATGGCGAGGTGGTGCTCCAGAGCGAGGGCGATCACGGCGTCCGCGTCGCCGCAGCGCTCAGAGAAACTCTTGCGTTCGTTTGCATTCCACCCCTGGGCGGGGCTGGGATTGGCGGAATCCTGATAGAGCGGCAGGAAATCGAGCCCTTCCGCGGCAGCGCGGTCGAAAGCCTGCTCCAGGGCGCCGTGATCGGCGTCCAGGCCCACCACGGATTTGGCACCGGATCGCAACGCAAGGGCAGAATAGTCGCCGGTATTGCAGCCGAGGTCCAATAACTGGCGGGGTTGGGTTTCCTTGACGAATTCGGCGACCATATCGCCTTTCTTTGCAGCCTCGCCCGCATCATAGGTATTGTCGGCCGCATATGTGCCCCAAACGCTTTGGCCATGGCCCCCAATCGAGAGCCTTGCGATCCACGACCGCAACTGGATCAGTGTTGCGCGGTAGCTCCATTTGGGCAGCCCCCGGGCCTTCGCCTTCTTGGCACTTTCCATGACGCGCTCGCCACCCGCGCCTTGCAGGCGCGACGGCATAATGACATGAGACAGCATCCGCCAGCTAAGCCAGTGGCGCCACGTGGTCAGGGTCGCCAGATTTTCGACCGGGATCCCCTCTGGCCGGCCGCGATACCAGTCCTGAAACGGCACGCCCAAACGCGCCCGCAACAACAGTGGGTTAAGGAATTGCTCGCAGAATTGACGGTGGCCGATCCAATGTTCGTTTTCGCGATAGCGGCGAAAGGACAGGGTGTCGATAAAAACGGGTCGCGGGCCAATGAATTGGATGTTGTAGGCCGAGGCGTCCGACAGCGCGATGCCCTGGTCCAAAAGTTCGATTTGAATGTTTAAGTGTGCGAGGGCCGCCGCTTTTAGTGCCCCAAACGGCCATTCATAGGGGTAGGACCAGAAGGAAATCTTGGGGTGTTCGAGGACGATATCGCCCTCTGCCGCGTCTTCGCCCAGCGCGGCGCCGTCCACCTCTTCGCTTGCGATGACTAGGCCGCGCTCGACCAGCGGTAGGAGCGCCTCGCTGTCTCGGACGAAACGGTAATCGTCTTGGGCGAGGGGCCGAACTGTTCGGTAAATCCGTCCATTGGCTTGATGGACCTGTCCAGCGGGGTCCCGGAAAGATGCCGGGTCAATCGACATCTGTGGGTTTGCGTTTCAACTTTTCGCCACCGTCCAGGGGGGTAGACACGGGATCGCTCTTGGCGGGGCGCCTGAACAGCCCAAAGAACCGAGCCACGTGTGATCGGAAAAACAGCCCTGCAGCCGCTATCGCGCC
>JAWWBR010000285.1:0-1927 GCA_033720855.1 Alphaproteobacteria bacterium | reverse complement strand
GGCACCGAGGCGGTAACCCGGGTCGTGATCGAAAGCACGGACGGCGCCGGCAATCGCTGGTCCACGGTGGGCGTATCCACCAACGTCATCGACGCCTCGTTCAACGCGCTCAACGACGCCATCACTTACAAGCTGTTCACCGAGGGCGCCGGGGCCTGATCCCGTGGGGGCGCCGACCGATCCGGGCAGCGCCGCCGAAGCGGCCGGGGCCCCCGATCCGGCCCTGGGCCCCACCGTCATCCTCGTCCGCCCCCAGATCGGCGAGAACATCGGCACCGCGGCCCGGGCCATGCTCAACTGCGGCCTGACCGGCCTCCGGCTGGTGAAACCCCGGGAGGCCTGGCCCAACGAAAAGGCGGATGCCGCGGCGTCGGGGGCGAGTGCGGTGCTCGAGGGCGCGTGCCTATTCGAATCCACCGGTGAGGCCGTCGCCGATCTCAACCGGCTCTACGCCACCACGGCGCGGCCGCGCGACATGGTGAAGCCGGTCGTGAGCCCGCGCCAGGCGGCGGCCGACATGCGGGAGGCCGCGGCATCGGGGGTCAGGACGGGAATCCTCTTCGGCGCCGAACGGGCGGGGCTCGATAACGATGACGTGGCGCTTGCCGATGCCATCATCGAAATCCCGGCCAATCCCGATTTCTCCTCCCTCAACCTCGCCCAGGCGGTGCTGATCTGCGCCTACGAATGGCGGCTCGCGGGCCTCGAGCACAAGGCCGGGCCGCGCCGCGGCCGGCCGGCGGCCCTGCCGGCGAGCAAGGCGGACCTCGACGGCCTGTTCGGCCACCTGGAGGCGGAGCTCGACCGCGCCGGATTCCTCTATCCGCCGGAAAAGCGCCCGCGCATGGTGCGCAACATCCGCAACCTCTTCGCCCGCGCCGATCTGACCGAGCAGGAGGTCCGCACCCTGCGCGGCGTCATCGCCGCGCTCGCCAAGGGGCGGGGCAATTGACATTGCCCGCGCCCCCTGTATAGTGGCGCGCCTTCCAGGAAAGCGGGCCCTCGGCCCCATCCGCGACACAGCGGGTTAACTGGGACAAAAATAACGCCAAATTCAACCTGGGTGAGAGAGAATGAGCAAACGTGTTGCGTCAAAATACAAGATCGACCGCCGCCTCGGGGTGAACCTCTGGGGGCGGCCCAAAAGCCCCTTCAACAGGCGCGAATACGGTCCCGGCGAACACGGCCAGCGCCGCTTCAAGATTTCCGATTACGGCCTGCAGCTGCGCGCCAAGCAGAAGCTCAAGGGCTAGTACGGCAATATCGGCGAGCGCCAGTTCCGCCGCTACTATCAGGACGCCGTCCGGCGGCGCGGCGACACCGGCGAGAACCTGATCGGCCTCCTGGAAAGCCGGCTCGATGCCGCCGTCTACCGCCTCAAATTCGTGCCCACGGTGTTCTCCGCGCGCCAGATCGTCAACCACGGCCACGTGCGCGTCAACGGCAAGCGGGTGACCATCCCGTCCTACCGGTTGAAGGAGGGCGACGAGATCGAGATCAAGGAAAAGTCCCGCGATCTTCCCATCGTCCTGGAAGCGATCGAATCGCCGGAACGCGACGTGCCCGATTACTTCAACGTCGATTACGACCGCATGAAAGGCACCTTCCTCAGGGTGCCGGTGTTGGCCGAGGTGCCCTATCCGGTGCAGATGGAACCCAACCTCGTGATCGAGTATTATTCGCGCTGATTTTCGGGCGTTTCTAGCTACAGCCCAGAAGGCCGGCCCCGGCGGGGGGCCGGCCTTTTCCTTTGCGGCCGAACGAAGCGAATTCGTGACGCTTCTAGATGGTCCAGGGCAGGCTTTCGCGGCCGGGGTCGTAGGCGCGCAGGTTGATCGCCGGATTGCGGTTGACCAGGGGCCGGGCATACATGGGATGGCCCATGGAGCGCACCTCGTGGTCGAGCACGTAGACCACGTCGCCGCTT
>JAWWBR010000284.1:0-1972 GCA_033720855.1 Alphaproteobacteria bacterium | reverse complement strand
GGCCAGGTGCGCCTGCTCGAGATCGAGGGCGTCGATCTGCAGCCCTGCGGAGGCACCCACGTCGCCTCCACGGCGGAGATTGGCCGGGTCCAGGTCACCAAGATCGAGAAAAAGGGAAAACACAACCGTCGGGTCAACGTCGCGATTCTCGACATCTGAGCGCTGGTCGCTCCTCTTCGCCCGGGTCAGCGCCCTGGCCGATTCCGGCCGGTGGATGCCGTTCCGCGGGCGCAGGTTTCCGACGAGCGCCTACGAGTCGAGCAGGATCTTCTTGGCCGCATTGATCTGCGCCGCCAGATAGGTGGAGCCGCCCCGGTCCGGATGCAGTTTCTGCATCAGGCGGCGGTGGGCCTCGATAATCTGTTCATGGGTGGCCTTTTCATCCACTCCGAGGATTCGGCGCGCCTCTTCCGGTGTCATTTTGTCGGGCGGTGGCCGTTCACCCGAGGCCCCGACATCCTCGCCGGCCTTTTCGCGCCACTCGTCACCGAAACTTCGATCCAGGAACGCTTCCAGCACCGCCGCCGACTGGGCGTCTGCGCGTCGGCATTCAGACAGCAGCTTGATCAGGTCGGTGAGTTCGAGATCAGACAGTCTCCTGCCCTTGAACTCTCCCTCCAGCACTTCGCCGTTCATTTCACCGGAATCGTGGTTGAGGGTCATTTTGAAGAATCGGGTTTCAACGTCCGATTGCTGCCCTGGCGCCGGTCCGCCCGCGGCCTTGAACGCATTTTTGATGTTCTTGAGACCCGCGATCACCTGCAGCAGACTGAGCGCCCGATATGCCAGGGGGACCGCGGCCGCGATCAGGGCGAAAACGGGGTTCAGCCGTCCGGTGAGGAGAAGCACGAGCAGCAGACCTACGCCGCCGACGATCAGAACCTTCTTGGCGACGGTTTTCTGCGTTGATTTGGGGGCCCGCTTGTACCAGCTAATGAACAACAGGACCGCGATCAGAACCGCGAAGAGTAGTATCGGATGCAAGGCCGTTATGACTTTGTGATCTGGTGAGTCAGCTGCAGCGCCATTCCGCCCTTACGCTTGCCGAAATCCTCCAGCGCGTTTCTGCCCCCCGCGGCGTAGACGGCGACCGCGCTCAGAAGATCGCGTAGCTGCGCAGCGCTGGCTGCGTCAAATCGGCAGTAAGCGCCGCGTGTCAGCTTGGCCAGTTCCTTGAATGTTTTCTCCGCCGCGACGTCGAATCCCTCGTGAAATATGAACGCCGGTACACCGAGCAATCCCAGTTCGCCGCCGAGTGCGCAGAGTTTGTCTATGTCTTCCTCCATGCAGTCGCCGACGAAGACCAGAGCATTGACCTTGCGCCGGCCGGTTTCCGATATCGCGTGCCGGAGCACCTTCGCGATCTGCGTGGTTCCGGCGGCGCACCTTACCGACGTCATCGTCGACAGCAGCGCCTTGGCGTCGCCAACCCATTGTGTGGCCTGGAACTCATTGAATCCCCGGTAGTAGCAAAGTTGAACGTCCAGCCCGCCCAAGGCGGCTGTCTCCTCAAACATCCGGGCCTGAATATTCGACGCCGCGTCCCAGGTCGGCTCGCGACTTGCCGTCGCGTCCATGGCGAAAAGCAGGCGTCCCCGCGTCCCCGCGATCTTCGCCGGCGGCGGAATGGAGGCAACTTTGCTGAGAAAGGCATCCACCTGGTCCTGTGAAGACCTCGCCGGCATCTTGTCTCTTTGGTCTGCCACGATGCGGCACCTGTTTGGATAGGGGTCCGGGCTCGATCTGGGTTCAAGATTCTAACCGATTGAAAAATGGTTCCTATACAGTCACTTTGACGCTCGATTCCAAATCCCTTCAGGGCGGAAAAGAATGGCGTATATGGCCGCCACGCGACTAGAATTGACCCTGCTCGCCACGCACTCAGCATCACCAGAATCATGAAACGCCGGCAGCCGACGCCGCCCCGGGCGGTGTACTGCCGGCAGATAACGACGGTATCCGCCCATGGCTG
>JAWWBR010000283.1:0-1973 GCA_033720855.1 Alphaproteobacteria bacterium | reverse complement strand
TTCAACGTCGCCGTCCGCATCATCCCCTACCTGGTGGCGATCCTGGTCGCCGTCGCCATGCTGCGGTCATCCGGTGCGCTGGAGCTGTTCGTCTCGGCGGTCGGGCCGGTCACCGGCAAGGCCGGCCTGCCGGCAGAGGCCCTGCCGATGGCGCTCCTGCGCCCGCTTTCGGGCTCGGGCGCCTATGGGGTCCTCGCCTCGATCATCAACGATCCGGCGATCGGCCCCGATACGTACGCCGGTTTCCTGGTCTCCACCTTGCAGGGCTCGACCGAAACGACCTTCTACGTGCTCGCGGTCTATTTCGGCGCGGTGCAGATCCGGCGCATCCGCCACGGGCTCGCCGCCGGGCTGACGGCGGATGCCGCCGGCATCGCCGCCGCCGTCGTCATCTGCCTGCTGCTGTTCGCGCCCTGATTTGCTTTCCGGGTCCGAGCGCCCGGCCTTTCACGCTCCGGCTTCGGGCATGTGGAACCCGGGGGTCGAGAGCGAGAGCGCCTTTTCCTCCTCGGTCATGTCCTCTTCGATGCCTTCGAACAGGGGCGATGACAGATAGCGCTCGCCGGTATCGGGCAGCATGCAGAGGATCACGGACCCGGGCTCCGCCTTTTCGGCGATCTGCATCGCCACCGCGAAGGTCGCCCCGGCCGAGATGCCGCAGAAAATGCCTTCCTTCTGGGCGAGCTTCTTGGACCACTCGATGCCGACGGGCCCGGGCACCGGGATGAGCTCGTCGTAGTAGCCCTGGTCGATGGCTTCCTGGAGCACCAGGGGGATGAAATCCGGCGTCCAGCCCTGGATGGGATGGGGCTCGAAGGCGGCGTGACTGACCGCGGGCGACCCGTCGTCCTCGCGCGTCTGGGCCTCGCCGCTGCCGACGATCTGCGCATTGGCCGGCTCGGAGAGAATGATCTTGGTCTCCGGCCGCTCCTTGCGCAGCATACGGGCGACCCCGGCGATGGTGCCGCCGGTGCCGTAGCCGGTGACCCAGTAATCGAGGCGCTGTCCGGCGAAATCGGCGAGGATTTCGCGCCCCGTGGTGTTTTGATGGATCAATGCGTTGGCCTCGGTTTCGAACTGGTGGGCCAGGAACCAGCCGTTGGCCTCGGCCAGCTCGACCGCCTTCTTGTACATGCCGAAGCCCTTCTCCGCGCGCGGCGTCAAGACCACCTTGGCGCCGAGGAAGCGCATCAGCTTGCGCCGCTCGATGGAGAAGCTGTCGGCCATGGTCACCACCAGCGGATAGCCCTTGGCCGCGCAGACCATGGCCAAGCCGATGCCGGTATTGCCGCTGGTCGCCTCGACCACCGTCTGCCCCGGCTCGAGGGCGCCGCTGCGCTCGGCCTCCTCGATGATGCTGACCGCCAGCCGGTCCTTCACCGAGGCGGCGGGGTTGAAGAATTCCGCCTTGACGTAGAGATCGATGCCGTCGGGCGCCAAATTATTGACGCGGATGCAGGGCGTGTTGCCCACGGTATCCAGGACGCTGTCATAGAGACGCCCCAATCCGTCCGTGGTCCGGGGTTCTCCTGAAATGGTTGTCGAGGCCATGGCCTGTCTCCTCTTCTCTTTTTTTCGACATCTGGGCCAAACACTTGCGCATGTCGTTTGGCGGTTGGCGTTGCTCCTCCCATGGGAGACCGATTTGCGGGCTCACACTTAAAGGGATTGGGGACGGACTTCAACTCGGCCGTTCACGGCTCAGGCTGGCGGGCATGAGCAGCTCGTCGCGGCCGGCTGCCTGGCCAGCCCCCTTCCCTGGGTCACGCAAGGGCGCTAAATTGGGGCTCAAGAGACCGTATTCAGGGAGGCACCCGATGGCATTTTCAAGCTGGCGCGGCCTGGTCGGCATGATCAACCCGACCATGCGCCCGGGCATGACCGAGGAGGTCATCCGCCTGTTGCCCGAAGGGATCGGCGTCATTCCGCTGTTCCTCAACATCACCCAGGGCACGCGCGAGGAATTCAAGACC
>JAWWBR010000282.1:0-1973 GCA_033720855.1 Alphaproteobacteria bacterium | reverse complement strand
GCGCGTCCGCCGCCATGGCGAATCGGCCGCCTTGTAGATGATATGGCGCAGGTCGTTGAGGCGCCCGGGGCGCGACGGTTTGCCCGCCGACAGCCATTTCTCCCGTGACTGCCCGCCCTTCCAGGCGCGCGTGGTGAAGCCCAGGATCTCGACCTTGACGGCGCAGCGCTCCAGAGTGCGGGCCAGGATATCGGCGCTCATGGCGGCGAGGGTGATGGGGCGCCCCCGCATGGATCCGGAATTGTCGATCAGCAGGGTCACGACGGTGTCGCGAAACTGCATCTCCTTTTCCTGCTTGTAGCTGAGCGGATAGAGGGGGTTGGTGACGACGCGGTGCAGCCGCGCCGAATCCAGCAGCCCCTCGTCGAGGTCGAACTCCCATGTCCGCGCCTGCTTCGCCATCAGCCGCCGCTGCAGGCGGTTGGCGAGCCGGCTGATGACCCCTTGGAGGTGGCTCAGCTGGTTGTCCAGGTGCGTCCTGAGCCGGTTGAGCTCCTGCTCGTCGCAGAGATCCGAGGCGTCGACAACCTCGTCGAACGTGGTGGTGAAGGCGGTGTAGTTGGGCCGTTGGTTGCCGAGCGGCCCCTGGGGCGCCCAGCGGATGTCGGGCGGCAGCGAATCGCCGTCGCCCATGCCTTCCGTGGTGTCTTCCAGCGCCTCGTCGCTCATTCCCCGTTCGCCGTCCTCGCTGTCGTCGAGGGACTGCTCGCCGTCGGTTTCCATGGAATCGTCATCGCTCTCCAGGCCCTCGGCGTCGGCGTCGGCGTTCTCGTCCTCCTCGCCCTCGCCATCGGCATTGGCCTCGAGATCCTCTTCCGCGTCGACATCGCTGAGCGAGAGATCGGCGATGAACTTGTTCAGGGCCAGGGCGAATTCCTCCTGGTCGCCGATGTTCTGCTTCAACGCGTCGAAATCCTTGCCGGCGCGTTCCATCACCCAGTTGCGCCACATGTCGACGATCGGCTTGATGTTGTCGGGCGCCTTCTTGCCCGTGAGCTGCTCGCGGACCACCAGGCCGATGATCTCGGGGATGGGCACGTCTTCGTATTCGTTGACCCGATCGAAGCTGAGGGCCTTGCAGCGATCGGCGAGGGATGCCTCGAGGTTCTCCGACACCCCTTTCATGCGGAGTGCGCCGATGGCCTCGAAGCGGGCCTGTTCGACCTCGTCGAAGATCTTGCGCGCGGTTTCGCCGGTGGGCTTCTTCGCCGCATGCAGCTTGTCGTCGTGGTAGCGAAGTTTGAGGGCCATGGAATCGGCATGGCCGCGGATCTTGGAAACCTCGTGGTCGGGGAGGCTGCGGGGCGGCGTCTGCAGGCGGGCGGTGTGGCCGCGCATGCGCGGCGGGTCGGGGGTGAACTCGACCTCCAGCTCGCGCTCGTGGGAGACCGCCCGCATGGTGGCAGCGGTGACGCGCCTGAATTCCTCGACGGGATTATCCTTGGCCATGATCTCTAACGCCGGCTCGGCCGCTCGGCCCTGGCCTATGCCCCCGCCTCTGATGCCGACCTGGTGGTTTCCTGCAACTCTTCACCGAAGCAGCGCTGGTAATATTCGGCCACGGTCGCCCGCTCCATCTCGTCGCACTTATTGAGGAAGCTGACCCGGAAGGCATGGGCGACGTCATCGAAGATCTTCGCGTTTTCCGCCCAGGTGATGACGGTGCGCGGCGACATCACGGTCGAGATATCGCCGGCCATGAACCCGGCTCGGGTGAGGTCGGCGAGGGAAATCATGTTGGAGACCAGCGTCCGGCCTTTTTTGTTGTCGAGCCAAGGCGCCTTGGCCAGGATGATCTTCACTTCGTCGTCATGGGGCAGGTAGTTCAACGTGGCGATGATGTGCCAGCGGTCGAGCTGGCCCTGGTTGAGCTGCTGGGTGCCGTGGTAGAGCCCCGTGGTGTCGCCGAGGCCGATGGTGTTGGTCGTCGAGAAGACCCGGAAATAGGGATGGGGCACCATGACCCGGTTTTG
>JAWWBR010000281.1:0-1989 GCA_033720855.1 Alphaproteobacteria bacterium | reverse complement strand
GTTTGTTGCGAAAACCCGCGCCGTGATCCGTCACGGTGGGGAGGAGGCCTGCTACCGTCCCGAGGCCGACGTGATCATCATGCCGGCCCGTGAGGCCTTCACCGGGACCGCACACAGTGACGCGACGCAAAGCTACTACGCCGTCCTGTTCCACGAGCTGACCCACTGGTCGGGGCACCGCGACCGGCTCGACCGTGCCTTGACGGAGCGGTTCGGGGATGAGGCCTATGCCATGGAGGAGCTTGTCGCCGAGCTGGGTGCGAGTTTCCTCTGTGCGGAATGCAGCATCACCAACAAGCCACGCCCCGACCATGCCTGTTACATCGCCAACTGGCTCGCGGTGCTCAAGAACGACAAGCGGGCGATCTTCACGGCGACCCGTAAAGCGACCGAGGCCACCGCCTACTTGATGGCGCTCCAGACCCTGGATGCCAGACAGGCTCTGGCCCAGATCGGGGGAGAAGACTCATGAGCGAGAAAGAACCCGACTTTGCCAAGGTGCGGGACCTTGCCCGGTTCGAGGAGATCCTTGGCCGGTACGGTCTCGAGGCGAGGGGCAGGGGCGCGGAACGCATGATCCGCTGTCCGTTCCACGCGGATAAATCACCGTCCTGTTCGGTCAATCTTGATAAGAAGGTCTTTCACTGCTTCGCCTGCGGTGCAGCAGGGAGCATCCTCGACTTTGTCGCCCGGATGGAATCCTGTTCCCTAGGCGGTGCCGCCCGGCTGATTGATGAATGGGAGGCTGGCACCGATCCAGGAATGAAGCCGAGCGCAGCCCAGAAGGCCAAACCTCGGAGCTCCCTCGGGAACCAACCCCTCGACTTCACTCTACCGCTCGACCCCGGCCATCCCTATCTCGGGAATCGCAACCTCTCAGAGGCCACGGTGATCCGATACGGTCTCGGGTACTGTACAACCGGCATCATGAAGGGCCGAATCTGTATCCCCATACATGATGAACACGGCCGGCTGGTTGCCTATGCCGGCCGGTGGCCAGGGAATTCCCTACCTGAAGATCAACCCCGCTACCTGTTGCCGCGGGGCTTTAGGAAAGGCCAGTTGCTGTTCAATGTCCATCGCGTCCGGGAGGCCAAACATCTGGTCATTGTCGAGGGGTTCTGGTCGGTTTTCCGGCTCGATGCTCTGGGCATTCCGGCGGTGGCCCTGATGGGCTGCACCTTGTCTCCGGAACAGGAGAACCTTCTCCGTCGGACAATGGCGGATCGACTGACCCTCTTGCTTGATGGCGATGATGCGGGGCGTGACGCTACGCGAAAAATCGTTCCGCGGCTTGCGCGTCACAGCTTCGTGCGGGCGCCGGCGGTTCCGGACGGCGCAGAACCCGACACCATGGACGAGGCGGAGCTTTTTGCCTTGCTCCAAGTTTGAGTTCTTGATCCCCGGCTTCCATGTGAGGTCGGGGACTTTTTTGATGGTGACCCGGAATTCCCAGGCCGGAACCCTGGGGATCGAAGGGGGATACTGTATCCCCCAGTATGATCTCCAAGTGGATCACGGACACAGCTGCTCATAGAGGCACATACCAGTAACTAACGAGAAGCCGTAATCACCGCGACTTGTATGTGTTGCCACATACAACTGGGACGGATTGAGCAGCAAAGCTCCCTTCGCTCGCTTTCCCTTGAGGCTCTGTTCACAAAATTTTTCAGCCTCATCTTTTTTGAAAATTTTTTATCAAAACATAGAAGGACTCTCGTCCTCTTATCTTATTAAGACGAAAAATATCGCACGTTTTCTAGAGTTCGGAGTCGGTATAGATAGGGAGATGGCTTTAAAAGATGACTCGGTTAATGAGCCACGTAAGGCAGGTGAGAGACGCCCCCGGAGGACACGGAAACCAACGGGGAAGCGATTAGGGCTCACCCGGCGTGACCTTGAAATCTTTCACGTTCTTTCGCGCTATCGCTTTCTGCGCAGCACTTACTTGTATGCCCTGGTGGGCGGCAAGTCACGCAAGCGTTTTAT
>JAWWBR010000280.1:0-2036 GCA_033720855.1 Alphaproteobacteria bacterium | reverse complement strand
ATGCGGTCCTCTGTGTTCAGGAGGCGTCTTTCACGAAGGTGCCTTCGCGGGTCGTGAACCAGCCGCGCGCGCCGTCGCTGTGATAGATCAGGTCGACATCGGAATAGGTGCAGGTGTCGGGCCCGCCGCGTGTGCCGATGGCGAGAAAGCTCGCCTCGGCCCGCGAGCGGTTCAGGAGGTGGTGGCCGTCCGGGTCGCCCGCCCTGAACCCGGCCGCGTCGCCGGCGCGCAGCACCGTCTCGCCGCCGTCCTGCACCAGCACCAACTCGCCCGAGACCACCCAGACGAATTCGTCCTCGGCCGAGTGCCAGTGCCTGAGCGACGAGATCGCGCCGGGCGGCATGGTGACCAGATTTACTCCGAACTGGGTCAGCCCGGCGGCGTCGCCGAGGCCCTGGAAGGCGCGACCGCCCATCTGGCTGGCATAGGGCTCGGGATAGGACGAGCCGGTCTCGCGTTTGACAGCATCGATATCGATCTTCGGCACGGCGCCCTCCCTGTTCCGCCTAGAGGTCGGCCCCGGGCGCCGGCAAGTCAAGGGCGCGGGACGGTGTTGCGGCGAGTGAACCGCCCCGGGTTTGCCGGAGGCTGGTTTGTTTGAGTCACGCCACCATAGCGAGCTCTCGGGATTGTGCATAGAAGCGGGCCTCCGCTTCGGCGGGCGGGATGTTTCCGATGGGTTCCAGCAGGCGGCGGTTGTTGAACCAGTCGACCCATTCCAGTGTCGCGAACTCGACGGCTTCGAGGGCGCGCCATGGTCCGCGTCTGGAGACGACCTCGGTCTTGAACAACCCGATCACCGTCTCGGCCAGTGCGTTGTCGTAGCTGTCGCCGACGCTGCCGACCGAGGGCTCGATCCCGGCCTCGGCCAAGCGCTCGGTGTATCTGATCGAGACGTATTGCGCGCCACGGTCGCTGTGGTGGACGAGGCCGGCGCCCCGGAGCGGCCGTCGCTCGTGCAGCGCCTGCTCCAGGGCATCGAGGACGAGCTGCGCCTGCATCGACCGCGACACCCGCCAGCCGATGATCCGTCGGGCAAAGGCATCGATCACGAACGCTACATAGACGAAGCCCACCCAGGTGGCGACATAGGTGAAGTCCGAGAGCCAGAGCGCGTTCGGGCGGGGCGCGCTGAACGCGCGGTTCACCCGGTCCTCGGGACAGGGCACTGTGGGATCTGATCGCGTCGTCTTCATTACCTTTCCTCTGACCGCGCCGGCCAGGCCCATGTCACCCATCAGGCGCGCGACGGTGCATCTGGCGACCTCGACGCCCTCCCGGTTCAGTTGCCGCCAGACCTTCCGCACGCCGTAGACTTGGAAGTTCTCGTCCCAGACCCGCCGGATCTCAGGCCGCAGCTCGGCATCCCGCCTGGCCCGGTGGGAGCGCTTCGACGGGTCGGCCAGCCGCGCGGCATGGGCATGATAGGTCGACGGGGCGATCGGCAGCACACGGCAGATCGGCTCGACCCCATACTCGGCGCAATGCTCATCGATGAACATCTTCATTTCCTCAGTGGGCGGTCGAGCTCCGCCTGGGCAAAAAACGCCGAAGCCTTGCGCAGGATCTCGTTCGCCTGGCGCAGCTCACGGTTCTCCCGCTCCAGAGCCTTGAGGCGATCAAGCTGGGCGCTCGTCGGACCGGAACGCAGCCCGATGTCACGCTCCTCGCGCCGCACCCACTTGCGCAGCGTCTCGCCCGAGCACCCGATCTTCGCGGCAATCGAACAGATCGCCGCCCATTGCGACGGGTGATCCGCCTGGTGATCCAGAACCATGCGCACGGCACGCGCGCGCACTTCCGGGGAATATCGTGCTGAGGTCTTCGTCATGGCTCCACCTTCTCAAGGTTCGGAGCCTCCGGCAAACCCGGTGCGGTTCAGAGCTTGAGATGACCAATATCGTGGAGAAGGCCTTGACCTATCGTCAGCAGTTGCTGAACGAGCTTTCCCGGATCGACGAATTCCTCCGGATGAGCGAGAAACTGCTGAAGCAGCGCGCGGCCGCGCTGAGCGCCGAGACCTCCGATGCGGCGGT
>JAWWBR010000279.1:0-2108 GCA_033720855.1 Alphaproteobacteria bacterium | reverse complement strand
GGCTCCAGCAGCATGGCGCCGTGCACCACCAGGGGGAAGTAGATGGTGGTCGGGTGGAAGCCCTCGTCGATCAGGGCCTTGGCGAAATCGAGGGTGGTGACGTCGAATTCGCGGAAGGCCTCGTCGTCGAACAGGCATTCGTGCATGCAGGGCCCGGGATAGGCCGGGCTGATGGTGTGTTCCAGCGCCGCCAGCACGTAATTGGCCGCCAGCACCGCGTCCTCGGCCGCCCGTTTGAGCCCGTCGCCGCCCATCGACAGCATGTAGGCATAGGCGCGCACGAACAGGCCGATCTGCCCGTGGAAGGCCTTGAGGCGGCCGATGGTGGCGGCCGCCGCGCCGTCGGCGGTTTCGTGCAGGGCCAGCCCGTCGGCCCCGTGCACCAGCCAGGGCAGCGGCGCATGGGGCGCCAGGGACTCGGCCAGGGCCACCGGGCCGGAGCCCGGGCCGCCGCCGCCATGGGGGGTGGAGAAGGTCTTGTGCGGGTTGAAGTGCATGACGTCGATGCCGAGATCGGCGGGCCGCGTCTTGCCCATGATGGCGTTGAAGTTGGCGCCGTCGCAGTAGAAATAGGCGCCCGCCTCGTGGCAGGCCGCGGCCATCTCGAGGATGTCGTTCTCGAACAGGCCGCAGGTGTTGGGGTTGGTGATCATGATGGCGGCGACGTCGGGGCCGAGCTTTCCCTTCAGCGCCTCGAGATCGACCCGGCCGCGGTCGTCGCCGGGGATGGTGTCGACCGCGTAGCCGCAGGTCGCCGCCGTCGCCGGATTGGTGCCGTGGGCCGATTCCGGCACCAGCACGCGGCGCCTGGCCTCGCCGGCGGCGTCATGGGCGGCGCGGATCACCATCATCCCGCAGAGCTCGCCCTGGGCGCCGGCGGCCGGCGTCAGGGCCACCGCCGGCATCCCCGTCAGCACCTTGAGCCAATGGGCGAACGCGTCCATCAGCTCGAGCGTCCCCTGCACCGTCGCCAGCGGCTGCAGGGGATGAAGCTCGGCGAAGCCCGGCAGCCGGGCAAGGCGCTCATTGAGCCGCGGATTGTGCTTCATGGTGCACGAGCCCAAGGGGAAGAAGCCGGTGTCGATGGCGTAGTTCTTCGCCGACAGCCGCGTGAAGTGGCGCACCACCTGGGGCTCCGCGAGGCCCGGCAGGCCGATGTCGCCGGCGCGCTCGAGCCCGCCCAAGCGGACCTGGTGTGCATCGGGCTCCGGCAGGTCGACGCCCGAGATCGAGGGATCGCCCTGCTCGAAGATCAGCGCTTCCTCGATCTCGAGCCCGCGGTTGCCCGACACCGTGCCGGTCATGGCCGCGTCATCGGCCCGGCCGGCGGTGCCGGCGGCGCTTCCGCTCGCGCGTCTTGGGCCCCGGCTCATGACAGCGCCCCTTCGAGCGCCCGGGCCAGCGCCTCGGCGTCGCCCGCGCCGTTGGCCTCGGTCATGGCCACGATCAAGAGATCGTCGACGCCGTCCTCCCCTGGCCACAGCCGGGCGGCGGGCACCCCGGCGAAGATGCCCTCGCCGGCCAGCGCCTCGACCAGGGGCGCGGCGGGACAAGGCAAGCGCAGGGTGAATTCGTTGAAGAAGGCGGTGTTCAAGACCTCCACCCCCTTCACCTGGGCCAGGCGGTCGGCCAGGGCCGAGGCCCTGGCATGGTTGATGGCGGCGAGCCGCTTGACGCCCTTCTCGCCCAGCAGCGCCAGGTGCACCGTGAAGGCCAGCGCGCAGAGGCCCGAATTGGTGCAGATGTTGGACGTCGCCTTTTCGCGGCGGATGTGCTGCTCCCTTGCCGACAGCGTCAGCACGTAGCCGCGGCGTCCCTCGGCGTCCACGGTCTCGCCGGAGACGCGGCCCGGCATTTGCCGGACGAAGCGCTCCCGGGTCGCCAGCAGGCCGAGATAGGGGCCGCCGAAATTGAGCCCGCCGCCGATCGGCTGTCCCTCGCCGGCGACGATGTCGGCACCCATGGCGCCGGGCGAGGTCACCGCGCCCAGCGACACCGGCTCGGCGACGCAGGCGACCAGCAGGGCGCCGGCGTCGTGGCAGGCGGCGGCAAGCGCCGAAAGATCGCGCAGATGGCCGAAGGCGCAGGGGTTCTGGACGACGACGCAG
>JAWWBR010000278.1:0-2148 GCA_033720855.1 Alphaproteobacteria bacterium | reverse complement strand
GAGGTCGCCTACAACAACATCCCGCGGGTCACCAACCCGTGGATGGAGGCCCATACCGCCGATGCCCGCGCGGTGATGGGCGAGGACATCTGGCCCTATGGCCTTGACGCCAACCGCACCGGCATCGAGGCCTTCCTGCGCTACCACTATGACCAGGGGCTGGCCGCGAAGAAACTGGAGCCCGAGGAGATTTTCGTGCCCTCGACCCTGGAGCGGTCGAAGATCTGAGGCCGCCCCAACGTATACAAACGGCGGTCCATCGTGATAAACAAAACGGGACAGGGGAAAAGACCATAGTCACGTTGGGCCTTTTGCCAGAAGAGCTTTTCCACGAGCGGGAGAGACAGGAAGCGCTAATTTTCAACATCGAACCATTCAGGGAGGTTCTCACATGCGTAAGCTCTTGATCGGTGCCTTCGGCGCCGCCGTCCTGGCCGCCGCCCCGGCGATGGCCGAGACCTACAACCTGACCCTTGCCGGGGCCAGCCCGGGCGGCCTGTGGTCGACCATCGGCGCCGGCATCGACAAGGCCATCGCCAAGGCCTATCCCGGCTCCACCGTGACCTACCAGACGGGCTCCGGCGGTCTTGCCAACGCCAAGCTGGTGCAGGACAAGAAGGTGCCCTTCGGCATCATCGGCGATCCCGAGCTGTCGGCCGCCGTCAACGGCACCGGGCCGTTCAAAGGCCGGCCCCAGAAGGACCTCAGGGTGTTGTTCCGCGTCTATTCGCCCGACGCCCGGTTCCAGATGGTGCACGTTCTGCTGAACGGCGACATCGCCAAGCGCCACGGCATCAAGACCATGGCCGACCTCAAGAAACAGGCCGGCAATATCCGCGTCGCGTTCAACCGGCCGGGCAACATGGACGGCGATATCGGCATCGCCACGGTCGAGGCCCACGGCATCGCGCCCAAGAGCTTCAAGCAGGTGGTCCGCGCCGCCTCGCGGGAGCAGGTTTCGCTGATGCTCGATCGGCGCATCGATCTCCAGGTCTACGGCATCGCCTACCGGCACCCCAGGGTGCGCGAGGTCGCCAACGGCATTCCGCTGACCATGCTGAACATCGGCCAGGCCGCCTCTGAGAAGCTCGCCGCGCAGTTCGGCGGCAAGGTCTGCATGGTCAAGGCGAAGGAGTACAAGTTCCTCGACGCCGACTCCACCTCGGTCTGCCTCGGCGCCATCATCGGGGCGCATAAGGACATGGACGACAAGACCGCCTACAACATCGTCAAGGGCGTGCTGAAGAACATCGAGGACTTCAAGACGGCGCACCGGCTCCTGAAGAAGGTGACGACGCCGAAATCCTTGGCCGAGCCCTCGGTGGCCCCCCACCATCCCGGCGCCATCAAGGCGTTCAAGGAAGCGGGCCTGATGTAGGCACACGCGGCAAGGTCAATCCGCGGCGGGGGAGCGGCAACCGCTTCCCCGCCGTTCTTTTCGGCCCCCGTCCCGTCACGGCCTCCGGACTCCGCCATGGCCCGATCCGTCCTTCTCGATCCCGGAACCTGGTTCTCGGTCGGCTGCCGGCGCCGGCCCAAGGGCTGGATCGGCTTCCTGATCACGCCCTTCGCCTTCGCCGTGGCCGTCTACGTGGTGGCGGCGGCGACCTGGGTGATTCTCGATCCCTGGGTGCTGTCGGCGGTGTTCCTCTCGGGCATGATGGCGCTCGGATTCCTCACCGTCGGCGCCACCCCGCACTCGGACGAGGAGCGGGTGCCCGCCTACGACGTGGCGCTGGCGGCCCTCAGCCTCGCCGCCGGCGTCTATTTCACGATCATCGCCGAGGACGAGGTGGCGCGCATCAACCTGCTGTTCCCTCTCGACGACTGGCGCATCGTTTTCGGCACCGTCATCTGCCTGCTGACCATCGAGCTCACCCGGCGCACCACTGGACTGGGGCTGACGCTGGTGGTGCTGGTGTTCGTCGCCTACAACTTCTTCGGCCATCACCTGGGCGGGGTCCTGAAGCACGGCTATATCGGCCCCAACCACTTCCTCGACATCATGGTCTTCACCACCGACGGCATCATGGGCCTGCCGGTGCGGGTGGCGGCGACCTACGCCTTCCTGTTCGTGATGTTCGGCACCCTGATGTACTACGCCAAGGGCTCCGACTTCTTCTTCGACTTCGCCGCCGCCATCGCCGG
>JAWWBR010000277.1:0-2185 GCA_033720855.1 Alphaproteobacteria bacterium | reverse complement strand
GGTCTGGGCCAGCTTGTCGCGGATGCCGTGGACCGACTGGCAGCCGATGGTGAGGGTGAAACGCCCGGTTTGGGCGTCGAACCGGGCGAGGGCCGCGCGCGGCTCGAGGAAGGCAGGGATGACACGGGGAATCTCCACCTCGAGCCGGACAACGTGATCGGCCGCGGCAAGCGCGGTCTCGGTCGCGGCCCCGTCCCCCGCACCCCAGTCGTAACAGGTGTTGCCGGGCGCCTCGGCCCAGATCTCGGGCCCATCGCCATGGGCGGCGGCGGTCGCAACCGCCGCCGGCACGGGATGGTAACCGACCTCCACCGCCTCGGCGGCGGCAAGGGCCGCGGCCTCGGACTCGGCGACGATCAGGGCCACCGGCTCGCCGACATGGCGCACCCGGCCCTGGGCCAGCGGCCGGTAGGGCGGATCGGCCATGGCACTGCCGTCGCGGTTGGGATAGAGGCGGCCCCGCCCGGAGATCCCGGTATCGACGCGGTTGACCCCGGCGGCGGCAAGATCGTCGCCGGTATAGATGGCGAGGACGCCGGGCTGGGCACGGGCCGCCGCACCGTCGATGGATATGATCTCGGCATGGGCGTGGGGGGCGCGCAGGAAAACGCCATGAGCGGCACCGTCGACGGCGATGTCGTCGGCAAAACGGCCGCGGCCGGTGAGCAACCGCCGGTCCTCGACCCGGCGTAGACCTGCGCCGATCATCCCCTCACCCGCTCACGCGACCCGGTGCAGCAGGTCCCGGCCGTCGCCGAGGCGCAGGCAGTTCTCCACCGCCACGGCCAGGCTGCGCGCGAGCGTTTCGCCGGTCAGCCAGGCGATGTGGGGCGAGAGCACGACGTTGTCGAGGCCGAGCAGGGGGTCGTCGCCGGCGATGGGCTCGCGGACGAAGGCGTCGAGCCCGGCCCCGGCGAGCGGCCCCTCCCGCAAGCTCGCGGCGAGAGCCTGCTGGTCGACCAATCCGCCCCGCGCGGTATTGATCAGGATGGCGCCCGGCCGCATCGCCCGAAGCCGGCCGCGGTCGAGGATATTTTCGGTCTCCCCGGTCAGCGGCAGGTGAAGGGAAACGATCTCCGCCTCGGCCAGCAGGTCGTCGAGGGTCCGGAATTCCGCCTCGAGCTCCGGTTTTTCCGATCTTGCCGTGTAGACCACCCGGGCGCCGAGGCCGGTGAGGGCCGGCAGCAGGGCCTTGGGGATCGAACCCATGCCCACCAGGCCGACGGTTTTTCCGGCGATCTCGCCGTAGCCGTCCTGCAAAGCGGGGTCGAGGGTCCATCCCTTTCCCGCCCGCACCGCCTCATGGATCACCGGCAGCCGCCGCAGGCAGGCGAGCATCAACAACAGCGTCATCTCGGCCACCGCCTGGGCGTTGGTGCCCGGCATGTTGCAGACGGCAACGCCCTTGGCCTGCGCCGCCTCGAGGTCGATGGTGTTGACGCCGACGCCGATCTTCTGGATCAAGCGGAGTTTGGGCGCCCTGGCGATATCGTCCGCCGCGATCGGGCGCAGCGCGTGCCAGATCACCTCGGTGTCGGGCAGCAGCGCGTAGAAGCGCGCGTCATCGGCCTCGTCGCAGCACACCACCTCGAGCCCCTGGTCGGCGAGGGTCTCCATGGTTCGCCGCCAGTCCGGGCCGGCGTTGTAGTGAAGCAGCACCTTCATCCGCCCCATCTTAATTCAGCGCCACCGGCGGCCGTGCAAAAAAACGGCGCCGGCGCTTGTCGCCTGCCGGCGTGGCCCGCTCCCGGCAGCCGCGATCCACCGGGAAACGTCGTTTTACTTGATCGCCGAAGCTGACTGCGTTTCTATCGAGACCGCAGGACGGTGGTTCGGCCCAAACCAACGGTGACGGGGGGACACATGAGCAGTTTACCGAAAACATGCGCGGCGCTTGCGGCGGCGGTCGCGCTTTCCACGGGCGCAGAAGCGGCCGAAGTGACCCTGACCGCGCACCATTTCGTAAGCCCCAAGGCTTCGACACAGACCCATTTGATGGTCCCCTGGGCCAAGCGGGTGGAGGCCCAATCCAAGGGCCGCATCGCCGTCAAAATCTTCCCGTCGATGTCGCTGGGCGGCAAGCCGCCGGAGCTCTACCGCCAGGTCCGCGACGGTACGGTGGACATCATCTGGACCCTGATCGGCTATACGCCGGGGGTATTTCCGCGCGCCGAGGTGTTCGAGC
>JAWWBR010000276.1:0-2187 GCA_033720855.1 Alphaproteobacteria bacterium | reverse complement strand
TTCATCGACCGCATGCCCGACGGCTTCGATACCTTCCTCGGCGAGCGCGGCGTGCGCCTGTCCGGCGGCCAGCGTCAGCGCATCGCCATCGCCCGGGCGATCCTGCGCAACCCGGCGGTGCTGCTGCTGGACGAGGCCACCAGTGCGCTGGATGCCGAGAACGAGCGCCTGGTCCAGGCGGCGCTGGAGCGCCTGATGCAGGGCCGCACCACCCTGATCATCGCCCACCGGCTGGCCACCGTGGTCAACGCAGACCGCATCGCCGTGCTCGAGGGCGGCCATATCCTCGCCACCGGCACCCATGCCGAGCTGATGGACCGCTGCGAACTCTATGCCCGCCTGGCGGCGATGCAGTTCGACCCGGACCTGACCCTGGAAAACCTGATCGAGGCGCGCAACGCCGTGAGCTAGGGTGCGCCCGCCGCCCTTGATCGGGCGCGCGCACGGGGTAGACTGAGGCCAAAAGGCAGTTGCGGGGCTCCGGCCAGGACCGGCGCGCCCAGGAGGAAAGCCATGAAGAACACCGCCGTCACCCTGCGTCCGATGTCGGCCAATACCGGCATGGAGGTGCTGGGCGCCGACTTGCGCGAGCCCCTGTCCGAGGCCGCCTATCTCGAGATGCGCCATGCGCTCTGCGACACCGGCGTCATCTGCTTCCGCGGCCAGGATTTGAGCTGCGCCCAGCATCTCGCCTTCGCCAAGCGCTTCGGCGATGTGCCGCCGGCCGAGTTCCTGAAGACGCCGGACGGATTCCCGGAAATCGGCATCGTCGGCAAGGAGCCCGACGAGACGCGCAATGTCGGCGGCAACTGGCATTCCGATCATTCCTTCGACACCCATGCGCCCCTGGGCGCCGTGCTCTACGCCCGCGAGCTGCCCGAGCGCGGCGGCGATACCCTGTTCGCCAACATGGGCGCGGCCTTCGATTCCCTGACCGAGGGCCTGAAACAGACGCTCCGCGGCCTCGAAGCGGTGCACGCCAAGGCCCAGTCCTGGCACGCCGACACCCGGCCCGACCGGGCGGTCAGCGCGGCGGAAATGGCGCGCCATGACGAGGAGTTCAGGGACCGCCAATGCGTCCACCCGGTGGTCACGCGCCATCCCGAGACCGGCCGCGAGATCCTCTTCATCAATCCCACCTACACCTCCCATTTCGTCGGCTGGAGCTACCGCGAGAGCCGGCCGCTGCTGGACTACCTGTTCGCCCACGCGACCAGCCCGGAAAACACCTGCCGCTTCCATTGGGAGGAAGGCTCCATCGCCTTCTGGGACAACCGCTCGGCCCTGCACTACGCGCTCAACGACTATCACGGCCAGCGCCGCATCATGCACCGCGCCACCATCTACGCGGCTGGCCAATAAGCCGGGGCCCGGCGAAGGCGGTGACCCGCTCGCCCGCCAGCGCCCCGGGGTTGGCCTAGGATGGCGCGGCTTTCCGGCATCGAGGCCTGCGTCTTCGACGCCTATGGGACGTTGTTCGACGTCCACGCCGCCGCCGCCCGCTGCCGCGACGAATTGGGCGAGGCGGCCGATCCGTTGTCGCAGACGTGGCGCGCCAAACAGCTCGAATACACCTGGCTGCGCAGCCTGATGGGGGACTACAAGCCGTTCTGGGAGGTGACCCAGGACGCCCTCGATTACGCCATGGCCGCGGTTGGCCTGAACTCGGCCGAGATGCGCGACAAGCTGCTGGCGCTCTATTGGGAGCTTGATGCCTACGCCGAAGTGCCCGCGGTCCTCCGCCGGCTCCGGACAGCCGGGCTCAAGACCGCGATCCTGTCCAACGGCTCGCCCGACATGCTCGAAGCCGCGGTCGCTTCCGCCGGCTTGGATGAGCTTCTCGATGACGTCGCCTCGGTGGCCGAGGTCGGCATCTTCAAGCCCGATCCCCGTGTTTATCAAATGAGCGTGGACCGCCTCGGCGTCGAGCCCGGCGCCGTCTGCTTCCTGTCCGCCAACGGCTGGGACGCCCACGGCGCCGCCCATTTCGGCTTCGAGGTGGTGTGGGTCAACCGCTTCGCCCAGCCCCATGAATACCTCTCCGGGGAAATCGCTGCGGAAGTATCGACCCTCGAAGCCCTGCCCGAGCTGCTCGGGGTTTGAACCGGGGCGGCCCTTAGAGCGCGCCCATCAGGCGGCCCAGCTCCGGCGCCGGCTCGAAGGCGCCGAGCTTGTCCTTGACCCGGC
>JAWWBR010000275.1:0-2191 GCA_033720855.1 Alphaproteobacteria bacterium | reverse complement strand
TGGATCGTCCGGCGCACCGAAGTGCGCATCCACACCCTGCTGATGGAGGGACTGATCATAATCGGCGGCTTGAGCTTTTTCTGGCGCTTCGGGCGCCTGATGGAGTGGTATTGACCGACCCCCTGCTTTGGCCAAGGCGGCGCGATGGGGCCCGCACGGCGCCGGGCCGCTCCAACCCCGTGATATGATAGGCACCCGCTAGGAGGGAGCCGCCATGGCCTATATCATCATCGGTGCGACGGGGGATCTCGGCCGCGCCCTGACGCGGGAGATCGCCGCAAATGGCCACGACCTGGTCCTCGTTGCGCGCGACGGCGAGGGGCTCGACGCCTTGGCCGGGGGTATCGCCGAAACCGCCGGGCTGCGGCCGGCAACGGTCGCCGCCGACGTCACCCAAGGCCCAGGCTACCTCGCCGACGTGAAAGCGGCCGCTGTGGCGGCCGGCGGGGTCGAGGGGCTGCTGCTGCCGATCGGCTTGTCCCAGCGCGACACCCTGGCAACGCCGGCCGATCAGGTCGCAACGCTCATTGCCGTCAACCTCACCGCCGTGATCGAGGCGGTGAGCGGATTGTGGGACGAGCTTGCGCGCGCCCCAGGCCCGGTGGTGGTCGGCTTCGGCTCGATCACCGGCGTCCGCGGGCGCCGCCGCAACCTCGCCTACGGCGCCGCCAAGCGGGCGCTCGCCGGATATTTCGAGAGCCTGGATACCCTCGGTCGAGATGCCGGCATTGCCGTTCAATTTTATACCCTCGGCTTCCTGGCGACGGCCAAGATGGCGGCGGAACCTACGCCTCTGCCCAAGGGCGACGTCGCGCGCCTCGCCGCCCGGGTTCGGCGCGATTTAGGCCGCGGCTCCTTCAGCCGCTGGTATCCGTGGTGGTGGTGGCCGGCCGCGATCGCGCTCAGGCTGGTGCCGGCGGCGGTTTACCGGCGCATCGCCGCCCTCTCCGGCTAGGGGCCGACACCGGCCGCGCGATGGCACGGCTCAGGCGGCGGCAACGTGGTCCAGGTACCACCTGTTGGTGTCTTCGATGCCGTCCCTGAGGGTCCGCGCCTTGCGCCAGCCGAGTTTAGCCAGCAAGGTGCAATCGACCATCTTGCGCGGCGTGCCGTCGGGTTTCGAACTGTCGAAGACGAGTTCGGGGTGGTGGCCGACGACATCGGCGATGATTTCCGCCAGCTGGCGGATCGACACCTCTTCGCCGGAGCCGATATTCACCGGGGTCTCCCCGGAGTAGGTCTTGAGCAGGAAGACCAAGGCATCGGCGAGATCGTCGACATGGAGGAATTCGCGCAACGGCGTTCCCGAGCCCCAGAGCGTCACCGTCGTCGACCCCGCGGCCTTGGCGTCGTGGAACTTGCGCAGCAAGGCGGGCAAAACGTGGCTCGATTCGAGATCGAAATTGTCCCCGGGTCCATACAGGTTGGTCGGCTGCGCCGAGATGAAGTCTGAGCCGTATTGGCGGCGGTAGGCCTGGCACATCATGATGCCGGCGATCTTGGCGATGGCGTACCACTGGTTGGTGGGCTCGAGCGGCCCGCCCAGCAGCGCGTCTTCCGGGATCGGCTGCGGCGCCAGCCGCGGGTAGATGCACGAGGAGCCGAGAAACAGGAGCTTTTCGGTGCCGGCCTCATAAGCGCCATGGATGACATTGGTCTCGATTACCAGGTTGTCGCGAATGAACTCGGCCGGCCGCGTGTTGTTGGCGTGGATGCCGCCAACCAAGGCCGCGGCCAGGACCACGGCATCGGGCTTGCTGCGGCCGAGCCAGTCGGAGACCGCCGCCTGCTCGGTCAGATCCAAGGCGCCGCGGTCGACCGTGACGATTTCGCACGCCTCGGCCCCGAGCCGTCGCACCACCGCACTGCCGACCATGCCGCGGTGCCCGGCGACCCAGATGCGTTTTCCCTCGAGCGGAAAAATAACCTCGCTCATCCGTGGCGATCCCTTCGCTGCCGTTCCTCACGCACGGCTTCGAGATCCGATGCCACCATCTCCGCCACCATGTCGGAAAATCCGCGCTTGGGCTCCCATCCAAGCTTGTCCCGGGCTTTGGTGGCATCGCCGATCGACAGGTCGACCTCAGTCGGGCGGAAATAGCCGGGGTCCACTTCCACCCGCAGCATCCCGTCGGCGCTGTCATAGCCCTTTTCCTCCTCTCCGCTGCCGCGCCACTCGATGGTAACGCCG
>JAWWBR010000274.1:0-2236 GCA_033720855.1 Alphaproteobacteria bacterium | reverse complement strand
GGCGTTCTTCCAGCCCCGGACCCGGCCATAGGCGGAGATGTCGGCGATGGAATATTCGGGCGTGGCGATCCAATCCTTGTCGGCGAGCTGTTGATCCAGCACCCGGAAGACGCGCGCGGTTTCGTTGCGGAAGCGCTCGGCGGCGTGTTCGTTGCCGTCGGGGAATTCGGTGACGAAGTAATGGGCCTGGCCCAGCGCCGGGCCGAGGTTGGCGGCAACCAGATGCAGCCATTCGATCACCTTGTAGCGCGCCGCCCCGTCCCGGGGCAGCAGCTGGCCCGTCTTGTCGCCGAGGTATTCCAGGATGGCGCCCGATTCGAAGACCGAAAGCGGCGCCCCGCCGGGCCCGTCACGGTCAACGATCACCGGCACCTTGTTGTTGGGGCTGATCTTCAAAAATTTCGACTCGAACTGCTCTCCGGTGCGGATATTGACGACGTGCACCTCGTATTCGAGCCCGGTTTCCTCGAACATGACGAGGATCTTCCTGGGGTTTCCGGTGTACCAGAGGTAGGCATCGATCATCTGTGTCTCCCTTGAATGCCAGCCGCGGCGGGTCTGCTCCAGGCACCCCACCCGGCGCCAATACGATGCGTCCGTCCGCGGTCTTTTGGTTGCGGGCCCGCCGCTTCCCGCCTAATGTCGGAGCAAGCATAGCGGCTGAGAACGAGAAGGAGAACAGGGGGGCAATGCCGATCTTCGAACTCTACCACGGGGAAATCTCGACCTGCTCGCAGAAGGTCCGTATCACCTTGGCGGAGAAGGGCCTGGCCTGGACCAGCCACCATCTGGACCTGCGCAAGGCCGAACAGCACCGTCCCGAATACCTCGCCCTCAACCCCAACGGCGTGGTCCCGACCCTGATCGTCGACGGCGAACCGGTCATCGAATCCTCGGTCATCATCCAGTATCTCGACGAACTTGTACCCGAGCCGCCGCTCCGGCCCGCCGACGCGCTCGGCAGGGCGCGCATGCGGTTGTGGATGAAGCGGCTCGACGAGCATGTCCACGCCATGACCGGGGTGCTGTCGTCGTCCATCGCCTTCCGCTTCGAAGAGGGCCACGAGGCGCAGATCAAGTCCATGATCAATCCGGCGAAACGGGCACGCAAGATGGAAAGCTTCGAGAAGGGCGTCGAGGCGCCGCTGTTCCGCAAGGCTCTGCTCGGCTACGACCGGCTGCTGGCCGATATGGAGACGGCCATCGCCGCGGACGGCTGGCTCGCCGGCGGGGTCTATTCCCTGGCCGACATCTCCTACCTGCCCTACGCGGCACGCCTCCATCACCTCAACCTGGCCGGCCTGTTCGAGGGGCGGCCCGCGCTCGGCGCCTGGTATGACGGACTCAAGACGCGCAAGGCGGTGAAGCTCGCCATCGATGAGTGGGCGCCCGCCGAAACCCTCGACCTGATGGCCGCCAAGGGCGGCGAGGCCTGGCCCCGCATCGCCGAAATCCTCGAGGAACTGCGGGCCGGGGATGAGGCGCTGGCGTCATGATCGAAGCCATCGACCTGGAAAAATGCACCGGCTGCGGCATCTGCGACGAGGTCTGCCCGGCCGACGTGATCTACATGGAAGCGGTGGCGGTCGCCGATGTGGTCGAGGGGCTGCGGCGCGAGAAGTGGCTGCCGGTCATCAAATACCAGCAGCACTGCGTCACCTGTTACAATTGCGAGCTGTTCTGCCCGGAAGGAATCGTCGACGTCCATCCCTCGGTCAAGAACCGTCCGCGGCCGTGGTAGGGGGGCGCGAATCATGGCGCTGAACGGGCTTCACGGCACCCACATCGAAACCGATATCCTGGTGATCGGCGCCGGCGGCGGCGGCCTGATGGCGGCGTTGTCGGCGAAGCGCGCGGCCCCCCCCGGCACGCGCGTCACCATCGTCGATTCGTGGAAGGTGGGGCGCTCCGGCCACACCGCCTTTTCCAACGCCTGGACTGTGGTCGTGGCCCCCGACGACGACCTCGAAGCGGTGACCAAGGAGATCATCGCCGGCAACGACTTCATCGCCGACCAGCCGCTGATCCACAAGGTGTTGGAGACCTCCTGGGATCGGCTGAAGGACCTCGAAGGGATCGGCCTCGACTGGCCCAGGAACGACGACGGCAGTTATTACCGGCGGCCGACCCGTGGTCTCAAGGAGACGCGGGTGATGTACCCGATCGGCGGCGGCCTGGAATTCTCCTGGAAGCTCAAGCGCGGCATCGAGGACGAAGGGGTGGAAATCCTCGACCG
>JAWWBR010000273.1:0-2268 GCA_033720855.1 Alphaproteobacteria bacterium | reverse complement strand
CTCAAGAGCGGCCACGGCGTGCTCGACGTGTTGGAGGATCCGGATCGCTTGGACACGATGTTCCTAGAGAGCATCATGACCCATCATAAGAGCGGGATCGACGTCCTGGTGGCGCCGGATGTGTTGGTGGCGCTGGACGCCATCGAGCCGGAATTGGCGGTGCGTATCATAGAAGTGGCGGCCGAGCTTTACGATTACGTGGTGGTCGATATGCCGCTGGCGCTGACCCCATGGTCGCAATCCATTTTGGGACGCTCCGACGTCGCCGTCATGGTTGGCCAGTTGACCGTGCCCGGCATTCGGCAGCTGCGTCGGCTCGCCGGTATCCTGGCCTCGGACGGCGTCGGCGACGTGTCGACGCTGGTTGTCCTCAACCGGTTCCTCGGAGGCTGGAAGACCAGCATCCGGCCCAAGGAGGCCGAAAAGGTGCTGGGTCGTCCGATCGATTACCTCGTCGCCAACGACTTTAAGATCGCCAGCGCCTGCATTGACCAGGGCGTACCGTTGACGGAAGTTAAGAAACGATCCACGATCGCGAAAAACGTTGCCGACATGGCTAAGGGAATTTTAACGCTATTGTCGGAAAAACGTAGTAGATCGATGCTAGAAGCATGATCGCGGGAAACGCGACGGCAATACTGCCCTGCACCCGCGAAACGATTTTGATCGGGGATTGATGGAATGCTGTTTAGGCCACAGAGAAACTCGGCGGAAAGCCAGACCACGACCGTTTCACGACCGACGGTTGCGCCGCCGGCCGCGAACCAGAAGGACCTCACCGATATCGTCGCTGAGAGCCAGGGACTGCAACAAGACCTGATCCGCAACGATACCTATATCGCGCTCAAGGTTCAGCTGCACCAGAAGCTGCTCGAAAACATCAACTTTGCCGCCATCGACAAGCTTGAGCCCAGCGAGCTCAAGCTGCAGATCGGCGAGATGGTGCACGAGCTTTTGGCCGAGGAGCAGGTGCCGCTCAACATGAAGGAGCGGAACCAGCTGGTTTCCGACATCATCGACGAGACCCTCGGACTCGGCCCCATCGAGCCTCTGATCAAGGACCCGACCGTATCGGACATCCTCATCAACACCGAGGCCCAAGTGTTCGTCGAACGCAAGGGCATGCTGGAACTGACCCCGGTGCGCTTCAAGGACGAAAAGCACCTGATCCGGATCATCGAAAAAATCGTTTCCACGGTTGGCCGGCGGATCGACGAATCCCAGCCGATGGTGGACGCGCGCCTCAAAGACGGCTCCCGCGTCAATGCCATCATCCCGCCCCTTGCGGTCGACGGGCCGCTGGTCTCGATCCGAAAATTCGGAACCATGCGCCCGACCATGGAAAACCTGGTCAGCGCCAATTCCCTGACCCCCGAAATCGCCGACCTTCTTAGGGCCATCGTCGCGTCGCGGCTCAATGTCCTTATTTCGGGCGGCACCGGTAGCGGTAAGACGACCATGCTGAACGCGATGTCGAGCTTCATCAGCGACGCCGAGCGCGTGGTCACGATCGAGGACGCGGCGGAACTGCAGCTGCAGCAACCCCATGTCGTGCGCCTGGAGACCCGGCCGCCGAATATCGAAGGCCGTGGCGAGGTCACCCAGCGTGACCTGGTGAAGAACTCGCTGCGTATGCGCCCCGACCGCATCATCGTCGGCGAGGTGCGTGCCGGTGAGGCCTTCGACATGCTTCAGGCCATGAACACCGGCCATGACGGGTCGATGACGACCATCCATGCCAACTCCTGCCGCGATGCCATCACCAGGGTCGAGCAGATGGTGGCAATGGCGGGATTCGACCTTCCCATAACCAGCATCCGCGCCCAGATCGCCTCTGCCGTCGACGTCGTGCTTCAACTCGAACGCCTGTCCGACGGTGGGCGTCGATTCGTCAGTCTGCACGAGATCACCGGCATGGAAGGCGATGTGGTGAGTATGCAGGAAATCTTTGCCTTCCACCGCATCAGCACCGACGAGGATGGCAAGATCCACGGCGAATTCCGCTGCACCGGGATCCGGCCGAAATTTAGCGAGGAATTCAAGACGCGGGGCATCGAGGTGGACGAGGATATGTTCGCCCCCGACCGCATTCTGGGGTAAGGCCATGGCAGGAATCAACGTTCAGTACCTGATCTACGCGGGGATCTTCCTCGGCGTTCTGTTCCTGATCGAGGGCCTTTACTACCTCCTGTTCGCGTCGCGGAGCGGCGACAAGGCGGTCAACCGGCGCCTCAGAATGTTGTCGTCGGGCGGCAACACGCGAGAGGT
>JAWWBR010000272.1:0-2315 GCA_033720855.1 Alphaproteobacteria bacterium | reverse complement strand
CCGCCCACGCGGGTGCGCTGGGTGGTGGCCGAGGTGATGACGACGGTCATCTTGAGCCCCGGCACGACATAGATGAACTGGCCGCCGAAGCCGCGCGCGTAAAACACGTCGAAGCCGCAGGCTTCGGTAATGAACCAGCCGTAACCGTAGCCGTCGCCGGACCAGGGCGAGGTGGTGCGCTTGGTCCAGGACGCGCGGACCCAGCCTTCGGGAAGCACCCGCCGCCCGCCGAAACGCCCGCCGGTGCGGTACATCTCGCCCAGGCGCAGCAGGGCGCGCGGAGATAACAGCATGTTGTTGCCGCCGAAATAGAACCCCTTGGGATCGCGCTGCCAGGCGGGCACGGTAATGCCGAGCGGCTTTCCCAGCCAATCGCGGGCGAGGTCCAGGGTGGTGCGCCCGGCGGCCCGGGTGAGAAGGGCGGAGAGCAGGTGGCTGCTGCCGGTCGAATACAGCATGGCGCCGCCGGGCTCTTCGACGAACGGCCGCGACAGCGCATATCGGACCCAGTCCCGGCTCGCCACCCAGCGCCCGTAATTGCGCCCCGATGTGCGCGCGAGGCCCGCCCGCATGGAGAGAAGATGCCCGACCGTGAGGCGCTGCAGCCGGGGATCGCCGTTTGCCGGCATGTACTCGGCGAGGAACCGGGCAACGGGTTGGTCGGGGCCGCTTATGACGCCGCGGGCGATGGCGGCGCCGATGAGCGCCGCGATCACGGTTTTCGAGACCGATTTGACGTTGACCGGAACGTCGAGCCCGGGGCCGCGGAATCTGCGCGCCACCACGGTCCTGCCGTCGCGGGCGACGATCAGCGCGTGAAGCCGTTCGAGCCGCGCGGCCCGGCCCAAGGTCTGGGCGAGGATCTCGCCGTCCAGCGCCGCCGCCCCGGCGCGGGGCCCGTGCCCGGCCGTGGCGGGGCCGGTGCCGACTGCGGTCGCGAGGATCGCGACGCTAAAAGCGAGGAGCGGGATCGGGCCGGGGCGTCTCATGGCGGCGACCTCCGGGCGTCCTCAGGCGGCGCCGGCAAAGGCCGCGCGCGAGCGGTAGGCGACCAGCAGCATCAGCGCGATCAGGAGGGCGCCGACCACGTAGAAGCTGGCCGCGATGCCGAGCACCTCGGCGATGGCGCCCATCACCACCGGGGTGGCGAGGATGGAGAGGCGGTTGACCGTGGTGCGCAGGCCCACCGCTTTGCCCTGGGCGTCGCCCGCCGATTGCGCCAGCAGCGAGATCAGGAGCGGCTGGCTCACGCCCATGAAGCCGCCGCGCAGGGCGGAGGCCAACAGCAACAGGAAGAACGTGCCCAAGAGCGGCGTGATGGCGACGCAGAAAATGGCGCAACAGACGGTGACCACCAGCACCCGATAGGAGGTGAACAGCCTCGCCAGCCAGCCGGCGCAGAGCGAGCCCACCGAGCCCAGGATCGAGGAGACCGCGATCAGGGTGCCGATCAGGGTGCCCTCGAAGCCGATCGATTCGAGCCAGACCACGTAGAACGAGGTGAGTATGCCGTTGGACGAATGGCGCAGCAGCGTCACCGCGACGACGAAGGCGATGGCCGGGATCGCCAGGAGCCGGAAGGCGGAGACGTAATCGCCCACCCGGGGCAGCGCGTCGCGCCAGGTGGTGTCGGCCGCATGGGTGGTGCCGCCCCCGGCATCCCCGGTCTTCGCTTTGGGCATCAGCACGCAGGCGACGAACAGGGCAAAGCCCCAGAAGGTGAGGAAGGCGAAGCCGCCCCAGGGGCCGCCCAGGTCCCAGGCCGCGCCGGTCGCCGGCGGCCCGGCGAGCGTCCCGAAGCGGTTGAAGAAGGTGACCCGCCCGGCATAGGTGGGCGAGCCCCGCATGATGGCGCCGATCTGCGCCTGGGTGCCGATCCAGCCCATGGCCGCCGATATGCCGCCCAGCATCTGCAGCACCAAAACCGCCCCGAAATAGGGGAACAGCGGGAACAGCATCGGCGTCGCGAAGCCGAGGATCGAGAACCAGATCATCACCCGGCGGATGCCCATGCGGTCCATCAGCGCACCGCCGTGGATCGAGAGCAGCACCGGCAGCACCTGGCGCGCGCCCAAGGCGATGCCGATCATCAGCGGCGAGGGGTCGATCTTGAGCATCCACAGCGGCACGATCACGGCGGCGAGCTGAACCGCGCCGTTGGAAAAGATGCCGGCGGCATAGACCGGCAGTTGTTGGCGCAAGGGGATGGCTTCGGCCGTTTGGGCCGATGATGCGGCGGATTGATCTGGCAACGAACGCGTCCTCCGCCGCCAGTCTACCGGCGTGTGGCCGCTTGCGGAAGCGCTTTGATGGGG
>JAWWBR010000271.1:0-2376 GCA_033720855.1 Alphaproteobacteria bacterium | reverse complement strand
CGAGCGGCCCGAGATCATGGGCCAGTTCGCCGATGCCGTCGACGGCATGCGCGAGGCCTGCCTCGCCCTCGACTTCCCGGTGGTTTCCGGCAATGTCAGCTTCTACAACGAGACCAACGGCAAGGGCATCCTGCCGACCCCCGCCATCGGCGCCGTCGGCCTGATCGACGACCTCTCGAAAACGGCCTCGGTCGCGGGCGCGGCGGCCGGTGAGGGCCTCGTCCTGATCGGGACGACGGCGGGCCATCTCGGCTGTTCCGCTTATTTTCGGGAGGTGGAGGGCCGCACCGATGGCGCGCCGCCGCCGGTCGACCTCGCCCAAGAACGGCGCCACGGCGATTTCGTCCGTACCGAGATCGCCGCCGGCCGCGTCCGCACCTGCCACGATCTCGCCGATGGCGGGCTGCTGGTGGCGGCGGCGGAGCTCGCGCTGGCAAGCGACCGGGGCGTGACAGTCACCGTCCCCGATGCCGCGCCGCCGGCCCACGCCTGGCTGTTCGGCGAGGACCAGGGCCGCTACCTGATCGCCACCGACGATGCGGAAGGGCTGCTCGAACGCGCGCAAAAAGCCGGGGTCCCGGCCGCCCAGATCGGCACCGTCGGCGGAGATTCATTGACAGTTGAAGGCTACGGCACCATATCTTTGGCCGAGTTGCGCGACTCCCACGAGGGCTGGCTGCCGGCCTATATGGGAGACGCCTGACGGCGGAGACCAAAAGGAGCACTCATTCATGCCCATGGACCCGGGCGAGATCGAGCGCCTGATCAAGGAAGCGCTGCCCGACGCCGAGGTGACCATCGAGGACCTCGCCGGCGACGGCGACCACTACGCGGCCAACGTGGTCTCGAGCGCCTTTGCCGGCAAGAGCCGGGTCGCCCAGCACCAGATGGTCTACGGCGCCCTGCAGGGGCGCATGGGCGGCGCCTTGCACGCGCTTGCGCTGCGGACCAGCGCCCCCGCCGACCCCAGCGACTGACCGCTTCGACCGAGGATGACATCATGACCGAAATACCCGTAAACCAGCGCATCAACGACGAAGTCAGCAGCAACGACGTGGTGCTGTTCATGAAGGGCACGCCGGTGTTCCCCCAGTGCGGCTTTTCCGCCACGGTGGTCCAGGTGCTCTCCATCATGGGCGTCAAGTTCAAGGGCATCGACGTGCTTGCCGACGACGAGATCCGCGAGGGCATCAAGGCCTATTCCAACTGGCCGACCATCCCCCAGCTCTACGTCAAGGGCGAGTTCCTGGGCGGCTGCGACATTGTCCGGGAGATGTACGAATCGGGCGAACTCACCGAGGTGTTCGCCGAAAAGGGCATCGAGACCACCGCCGCCTCCGGCACCTAAGCCCAAGGCCATCGCAAGCCCCCAGAGACGAAACGCCGCGCGGTCGCCCGACGCGGCACGCGCCGCCGCCTTTTTCAATAGTGGCCATGCCCCGCCTTCCCGTTCATAATCGGCCGACGGGAAACGCTTTCACATCTTCAAGAATCGGGGGGTGCCATGTCTGAACAGACCTTCGACCGCACGACCGAGGACCTCGGCAATATCGTCGACCTCGGCCACGTCAACGTCACCGTCAAGGACCAGCGGGTGGCGACGGCCTATTACATCACCGGCCTCGGCCTCACCCGCGACCCTTACCTGATGACCGGGACCAACAACATGTGGGCCAATGTCGGGCGCAGCCAGTTCCACCTGCCGACCCGGCCCGAAGCCCAGATCGTCCAAGGCATCACCGGTCTGGTGATCCCCGATCGCGAGGCGCTGTTGGAACGGCTCGAGGGCGTCAAGGAAGAGCTCAAGGACACCCGGTTCGATTTCACCGAGACCAACGACGCGGTCGAGACCACCTGCCCCTGGGGTAACCGCATCGATTGCCACGCCCCGGACCCGGCGCGCTTCGGGCGCATGGCGCTGGGCATGGCCTATGTGGAATTCGACGTGCCGGTGGGCGCGGCGGCGGGCATCGAGCGCTTCTATCGCGACATCTTCGGCGCCGCCACCGAGTTGACCGAACGCAAGGGCGCGCCCTGCGCCGAGGTCCAGTCGGGCGAGCGGCAATACCTCTATTTCCGCGAAACCGAAGAGCCCCGCGTGCCCTACGACGACAACCACATCCAGTTCTACATCAACGATTTCTCGGGCCCCTACGACAAGCTGAAAGAGCGCGGCCTGATCTATCAGGAATCGAACCAGCACCAATACCGCTTCAAGGACATTGTCGATCCGGAAAGCGGCGACGTGGTCTACGTGCTCGACCACGAGGTGCGCTCCATGGGCCATCCCATGTATGCCCGGCCCCTGGTCAACCGCAATCCGGCGATCAACCTGCGCGCCTACGACCCCGGCCGCGAAAGCCTGCCCTGGACCAT
>JAWWBR010000270.1:0-2384 GCA_033720855.1 Alphaproteobacteria bacterium | reverse complement strand
GGCCATGGCCGATCCTTCCCCTTGCTCTTCCGCCCCTTCTCGCCCGAGGCGACCGAGGCACGTCAGCTTCGCGGAGAGGAGATTAGCCTCGCCCGGGGCCACCGTCCAGGGGGTGTTGCGTTTGTTTGGCCGGTAAGGGGGCGGAAAAGCGCGGCGCGAGCCGGCGCAACACAACTCGCTTTCTTCAGGCGTTCTCCTCTCCGCAGTACGGGCGGACCAAGGAGGACGGTCGCGCGTTAAGGTGGTATAAAATCTCAAAGCTGGCAGGTTCGGGGCCGTGCCATTTTCGATGGGAGTGGATCATGATCAAGCGTCGCATTTTCGCCATAGCCGTTGCCTTGCTTCTCGGCTCCACCGGGGCCATCGCCCAGGGCGGATTTTTCGAGCGCGGGCAGGATTACCTCAAGGGATTGGGGCTCGACGGCTCGCAAGACCGTTCAGGTGTCCTATCCACCGCCGATATCGCCAAGGGTCTGGTCGAGGCGCTCAAGGTCGGCACCGAGCGGGTGGTGGCGACGCTCGGCCGGACCGATGGCTTCAACAACGACAAGGATGTTCACATTCCCTTGCCCAAGACGCTGGATCGCGTCAAACGCGCGTTGCAGCCGCTGGGTATGGCGGGCATGGCCGAGGACTTAGAGTTGCGCCTCAACCGCGCCGCCGAAGCGGCGGTGCCGCGGGCCAAGAAATTGTTCTGGGATGCCATTACCAATATGACCATGGACGACGTGCGCAAGATCTACAACGGCCCTAAGGACGCCGCGACCCAGTATTTCCGGGGCCAGATGTCGAAGCCGCTGGCCAAGGAGATGTCCCCGATCGTTCATGACGAGCTCGGCCGCGTCGGCGCCATCCAAAGCTATGACCGCATGATGGGGCAGTACCGGTCGATCCCGTTCGTCCCCGATGCGCGGGCCAACCTCACCGAATACGTGGTGGAGAAGGGGATCGACGGGGTGTTCTTCTACCTCGCCAAGGAAGAGGCCGCGATTCGCGACAACCCCGCCAAGCGCACCACGGCGATCCTGCAGAAGGTCTTCGGCGGGCGCTGAGCGGGGGACTCGGTCGCCTATTCGCGGAAGCCGACGATCAGGTGGGCGCGCTGGGATTCGGGCAGCATCTCGCCCTCGCTCTTGACCGTCACCGTGTAGGTGCCGGGCTCGGTGATCAGCTCGGGATCGACCGTCGCCCGGAGCTCGGTCTTGGAGACGAACTCCGTGGGCAGCTCCATGGCGTTGAAGTTGAAGATCGATCCGAATTCGCGCTTCAGCATCACCCGGTGAAACGGCCACATGCCGTCGCCCCGGACCGTCAATGTCGTCGGCCCTTCGCCCTCGAGGACGAAGCGCGGCTCGATCTCCAACGCCGAGGGAAGGCTCTGGTAGGAGTAGAACGACGGGATCGGGTTCCTGTAGCCGGAAAAGGCGACGTCGATGGTCTTTCCGTCCTTGACCACCATCTTGACGTTCTGGGTTGCCCAGATGTCGGTGAGCGGATCGCCCTCGACAATCGAAAGATCGGCGACCTTACCGGGCTCGACGCTCCCGAAATCCTTGTCCTTGCGGTAGGCCTTGGCCACATTGAGGGTTGCCGCGGAGATCGCCGTCATCGGAGGAACCCCTGCCTCGACATCCATCGCTAACGCCTCGTGGACCAGCATTGCCGCCATCCCGCGCGGCGGGTCCGACCCCTCCTTGAGCGTTCCCCCGGCCTCGACGAAGCGGCGGATGAACTCGTAAGCCTTTTCAAGCCCCATCTTGGCGCGCTCCATTTGCTCCGGCCCGTAGCGCCCCCACAGCTTGTCGTAGGCATTGTCGGTCACCGCCCGGACGGCGGCGGGCAAGGCGGCGTCGGGATTGTCCAGGATCTCGTTCTCTCGCGCCCGGAAACGCTCCGCATGGGCGGAAAGCGGCCGCAGCCACTTGGCGATGGTCGGCGTCCACGCCACGCCGTGCTCGACCATCTCGCCGATGATACGGTCGTAGTTCTCGGGCTCGTAGTAGGAGCCTGCGATCTCCTGTTCGATGACACCGCCGAGCCTGTCTTCGTGCAGCTGGCGGCGGGACGGCATGTAGAGGATCGAACTGTTGCCCACCGACCAGATGTGCTCGATCGCATCGACCCCGGCGCGCGCCGATTCGATGGCATCCAGGCTGTGGGTGGTGACCGCCATGCCAAGCTCGTGGGCTTCCTCGGTGACGACCTCGACCAGGTCGAACCCCAGGAACTCGTTGAGCTTGATGATATCGCAGCCCATGTCCTTCTTGCGCCGGACCTGAACGCGGGCCTCTTCGGGGGTGGTGATGATCAGCTTGCCGCGGGAGACGCGCGAGCCCATGGCCGCGTGCTCGGCCGGCACCCCGCCCAAGGCCCGGCCCGCCATC
>JAWWBR010000269.1:0-2393 GCA_033720855.1 Alphaproteobacteria bacterium | reverse complement strand
GGCACCCTGGCGGAACTGCGCGACGCCCTGATGGAGGCCGAACTCGCCGTCGAGGGCGGCGCCTCGCCCCGGGTCTCGCCCTTCGCCGACGTGCGCGACGGCGGCGACCTTCTGGCCCGGGCGGGATTCGCCTTGCCCGTGGCCGATCTCGACAGCATCCGCGTGCGCTTCGCGGACCCGCTCGCGCTGATGCGGGATCTCAGATCGATGGGCGAAGCCAACGCCGTGGCCGAACGCCGCAAGACCCTGACCCGGCGCGAGACCTTGTTGGAAACGGCCCGGCTCTATGCGCAGCGAGCCAGCGAAGCCGCGGTGCCGGAGGGACGCATCGAGGCGAGCTTCGACGTCATTTGGCTCGCCGGCTGGTCGCCCGGACCGGGCCAGCCCAAGCCCCTGCGGCCCGGCAGCGCCACGGCGCGGCTCGCCGATGCACTCGATAGCAGCGACCGGCCGACGGACGAATCCCCCGGCAACGACAGGGGCTGACGGTCATTTACCCGCGTTCGTGCCCGGGGTACCCTTGCCGCGGGGAGACCGTTGGACAGTCGAGATTAAGAAAGGATCGATCATGGCAAGACAGTTGTGTGTCGCGATCTTGCTGGTCGCGGGTTTGCTGATGGTCACTCAGGCGGCGCGCGCGGCGGGCGACGCGGAGGACGGAAAGCGGGTCGCCGAGCGTTGGTGCGCGGGCTGCCACGTGGTTGACGGCAGCGGGCGCAGCGGCGATGCGGCACCGGCCTTTGCGGTTCTGGCCCAGGACCCGGCAAAGACGGAGCAGTTCCTCCGCACCTGGATCTCCCATCCCCACCCGCCGATGCCCAATTTCAACCTGACCCGGCGCACCGTGGACGACCTCGTCGCCTACATCCGCGCGCTCAAGGTCAGTCCCAAGGGCATTCGGCGCAAATAGCCGCACCCTTCGGGCGGGGCTAGAGCAGGTCGCGCAACGCCTGCACCAAGGGCGCATCGGCGGGCGGCATGGCGAGCGTGGCAAGGCGGTTGGGGTGAACCCAGCGAATCTCCTGACCCTCTTGGGGACTGGCGATACCGTCCCAGCGCCGGCAGCCATAGAGCGGCATCAACAGGTGGAAATCCTCATAGGCGTGGGAGGCGAAGCTAAGCGGATAGAGGCAGGTTTCGCACACCTCTATGGCGAGTTCCTCGGCCAGCTCGCGGACCAGCGCCGCCTCCGGGCTTTCGCCGTCGGCGACCTTGCCCCCCGGGAATTCCCACAACCCCGCCATGGCCTTGCCTTGGGGCCGCTTGGCGACCAGCACCCGACCGTCCACATCGATCAGTGCGGCGGCCGCGACCAGCATGATCGGCGGCCCGCTCATTTGCGGCCCACCGCCTGGGACAGGGTGATGCGGGCGAAGTCCGAGCGGGTCAGCGAATATATGAGGACGTCCCGGGGCCCGCCGCGGGCCGGCGCCGCCCGCGAATCGGACCCGGTCTCGGTGAAGCCGATCTTGGTCAAAACCGCGATCGACGGCTCATTGCCCGGAAACACGGTGGCCTCGACCCGGTTGACGCCCTGGACTCCGAACCCGTGCAACAGGACGCGGCGGACCGCCTCGGTGGCGAACCCCTCGCCCCAATAGGCGCGGCCGATCCAATAGCCAATCTCGGCGCTGTCCCCGTCTTCGCGCAAGGTCAAGCCGACGACGCCGATCAATCGGTCCGCACCCTTTTGGATCACCGCGTAGGCCATTTCACGCCGCGCCGCACATCCGGCAAGCCAGTCCTCGACCTCGGTCTCGGTCAAGGGATGGCGGATGGACACCGTCCATTCGGCGACCGCGGCATCGCCGGCAAGGGCGACGATGGCCGGCCGGTCTGTTGCGCGCACGGGCCTGAGCATGAGACGCTCGGTAGCGAGGGTCGGCTGGCCGTCAGCTTCTGTAGTCGGCATTGATGGATATGTAGCCATGGGTCAGGTCGCAGGTCCAGACCGTCGCCCGACCCCGGCCTCCGCGGAGCCCGGCGCCGATATCGATATCGATGCGGCGGCCCTTCATGTGCCGGGCGACGGGCGCCTCGCGATAACCGGGACGGGCAGCGCCGCGCTCGGTGATCCGCACCCCTCCGACGCGGATGACGAGACGGTCGGGGTCGATCTTTTCGCCGGCCTTGCCCACGGCGGCGACGATCCGGCCCCAGTTGGCGTCTTCGCCGGCGATCGCCGTCTTGACCAAGGGTGAATTGGCCACCGCCATAGCGATGACCTTGGCGGCGTGGTCGCTGGCCGCACCCGACACCGTGATGGTGACGAATTTGCTGGCCCCCTCGCCGTCGGCCACGATCTGCTGGGCGAGATCGACCATCACCGCCTCGAGCTTGGCGCGAAAATCCTTCAGCGCGGGATCGTCCGCCCGGGTGACCCGAGGGTGTGG
>JAWWBR010000268.1:0-2398 GCA_033720855.1 Alphaproteobacteria bacterium | reverse complement strand
GCGGAAGCAACCGTGAGGCCTGCGTTCTGGGCGATTCGGGCTACCGCGCCCTGCTGCCCGGCGCCAAGCTCGACGACGGCGATGCCGCCGGCCGCCAAAAGCCTGGCAAGCTCCGGCATAAGCGCCCGATAGGCATCGAGACCGTCGGTCCCGCCGTCCAGGGCCGCCACCGGCTCGAAATCCCTGACCTCAGGGGCGAGAGCCCGGCGCTCGGCGCTGACCACGTAAGGCGGATTGGCGACGATCACGTCGAAGACGCCGTCGAGGGCGGCACCCCAGTCGCCTACACAGAACACCGCCCGGCTCGAAAGCCCCAGGCGGTTGGCATTGGCCCGGGCGACTGCGGCCGCCCCGGGTGAGCGATCGACCCCGAGGCCCCGGGCAGCGGGGAGCTCCGTCAGCAACGCCAGAAGCAAACACCCTGAGCCGGTACCGAGATCGAGGATCCGGAGTTCCGCCTCACGGTCGGCAACACCCTCGAGCGCCGCCTCGACCACGGTTTCGCTCTCGGGCCGGGGGATAAGCGTGTCGGGGCCAAGTGCGATGTCCAAGCTCCAGAACTCGCGACGCCCGGTGATGCGGGCCAGGGGCTCGCGCGCTGCGCGGCGGCGTATTGCGACGGCGAAACGCCGGGCTGCCGCCCGGTCGAGCGGCTGGCCGGGGTTGGACAGCATGGCTTCGCGGCTCAGCCCAAGGATGCCACAGGCCAGGGCCCGGGCCTCGAACGCGGGCGCCGGGATGCCGGCACGCTTGAGCACGCCGACGGCATCGCCGAGCGCGGTGTCGAGGGTGAGCGGCGGGTTCATTCCACCGCCGCCAGTCGGCTTGCCTGATCGTCCGCGGTCAAGGCTTCGACCACCTCATCGAGCCCATCGCCGGCGATGATCCGGTCCAGCTTGTGCAGGGTCAGGCCGATGCGGTGATCGGTGACCCGGCCCTGAGGGTAGTTATAGGTGCGAATACGCTCCGAGCGATCGCCCGAGCCAACCTGGGAGCGGCGGTCGGCGGCACGTTCGGCATCCATCTCCTGGCGCTTATGGTCATAGAGGCGGGCGCGCAGGATCTTCATCGCCTTGGCCTTGTTCTTGTGCTGCGATTTCTCGTCCTGCTGGGAGACCACGATGCCGGTGGGCAGATGGGTGATACGGACCGCGGAATCGGTGGTGTTGACCGACTGCCCGCCGGGCCCGGAGGCGCGGAAGACGTCGATCCTGAGGTCCTTGTCGTTGATCTCCACGTCGACGTCTTCGGCCTCGGGAAGAACGGCGACGGTCGCCGCCGAGGTATGGATGCGGCCCTGGGTCTCGGTCTGCGGCACCCGTTGCACCCGGTGGACGCCGGATTCGAACTTGAGATGGGCGAAGACGCCGGGGCCGGTGATGTTGGCGACGGCCTCCTTGAACCCGCCCTTGTCGGTTTCCGAGGTTTCCATCACCTCGAACTTCCAGTTATGCAGGTCCGCATAGCGCTGGTACATGCGGAACAGGTCGGCGGCAAACAGGGCCGCTTCCTCGCCGCCGGTGCCCGCGCGCACCTCCAGGATGGCGTTACGCTCATCGGCCTCGTCCTTGGGCACCAGGGCAAGCTTGATCGCCTGTTCCAATTCGGGAAGCCGGGCCTTCACCGCCGCCAATTCGTCCTCCGCCATCTTGCGCATTTCGGCGTCGTCGCCGGCTTCATCGATCATCGCCGTCAGATCGGAAACTTCGTCGCGGACGCCCTTCCACTCCTCGATATGGGCGACGACGCCGGAAAGCTCCGCGTACTCCTTCGACAACCTGGCCAGGTCTTCGGGTCCCAGCGCGGCGCTGTCGGCGAGTTGGGCGGCAAGCGAGCGATGGCGCTCCAGCACCTGCTCCAACTTTCCCTCGAACCCCGCCGCGGGGGGCGCTGTGTCATTCGGTTCCAAGATCAGGTTTATCCTCTCTCGTCATTCTCCGGGGGCCGACCCGCGCCGGGCTCCGGAAGATCGAATAGCCGCGCGATCAATTCGCCGTCAAGGGCCGGGGGCGTGCCGCCGGCGCCGGCGGCGAGCCGGCGCAGCGCCTGGGACGGCCGGTGGAGCAAGCGGTTGATCAAGAGCCGCGTCGCTTCCTCGGCCGATATGCCCGGGTTTTCCTTAAGCACCTGTGCCCGGACCCGCTCGAAGCTTTCACGCAGGGCGGTCACCAGCGGCGCCGCCGCCCGGTAGCCTTCGGCCAAGGTGAAGGCGGCGACCTCGTCCTCGATGATCAGCCGCGCGTCGATGGCGGCATGAGAGCGCTTCTCCTGACCGCTTAAGGCGATGCGTTCGAGATCATGGACGGTGAAGAGATAGGCTTCGTCAAGATCGCCCACGCTCGCCTCGACATCGGAGGGGACCGCCGCGTCGAGCAGGAAAATGGGCCTGAACCGGCGC
>JAWWBR010000267.1:0-2498 GCA_033720855.1 Alphaproteobacteria bacterium | reverse complement strand
GGTCGTTGTTCGCCGCGCCGCTCGCAAAGGTGTTCAGGGCCTATTGGCTCCTGTGGGTCGTGGTGTGGGTGGCGATCGTGCTGATCTGCATCACGCCGTTGTTCGGCACCTTCGTGGTCTTTGCCGTGGTCCTCGCCCTGCGCTCGGTGATCAGCGGCATCCATCAGCCGCTGGTCATCTCCCTGATGCTCATGACCGCGGGCGCCGAGGGACACGGAAAGGCCATCGGCTTGCGGTCCACCGCCAACCGCATCACCGCCATCGGCGCGCCGTTCCTGATGGGGGCGATCGCCGAAATGATCGGTATCGAAATGAGCTTTTACGTCATGGGCGTAATCGCCAGCCTGGGCATGATCCTGGTCGCCGCCTGGATGACCCGTCACCCCGAGATTCACCGCGCCGCCCGCGACGTCTGAGTCCGGCGCCGGGTCTTCCTTGCCTGATGCTGCCGTGCCTCAGGCTTTTGCCTAGGCCTTGGCTTTTTCCATTTCCGCGACCTGCTCCGCCGAGCGGTTGATGGCGATCTTGTCACCGGACTCGAGGTAACGCGGGTTCTTGCCATCCTCGGCGCGGGTGCCCAGCAACTTCATGTAGCCCTCACCCGTGTTCTCGAGCTGGTACAATTCTCCCGCGCCGATGTGGACGAGCATCCCGGGCGTGAGCTTGCGGCTCGAACCGTCGGGGAAGTGGAAGGTACATTCGCCCTCGATGCAGTAGAACGTCTGGTCCGCGGTGTGTTTGTGCATGGTTCCTTTGTCGCCGGCGTAATCGCCGTGGATCCAGGTGTGGAAACTCCTCGAATTCGTCAGAATTTTCTTGCCGTGCCCTTTCTCGAGCTGTGGTGTGTTGCCGACATCGATGAACTCAACCGCCATGTCGCCCTCCCTTGGATCAATTGAATGAGGCCGGGGCCTCGGGCCCCGCCACTTTTGGATGGTACTGCTACCGGGTTGGCCGCAGATGCTGCCGATGGCGGCACTCTAGGACCAATTTGCGGTTTTGGCTATCCGCGGCCGTTGCCGTGGCGTCTGCGCTCGAGCTTTGGTGAAGGGCGCGACTTTTCGTCATCGGGCGCATCCGATACGACACGCGGCTCTCCCCGGTTGCCAACGTCACTTACAACCTGATGTTCCTCAATTCTTTCGACGGCGGGGAAGCCTATACGGAGTCCGAATACCGCGATTGGCTCCAGCGGGTCGGACTGGTCGACATTACGCGGCCGGTGTTTGAACGCGCCGGAAACCCGATGACCGGCATTAAGGTTTGACAACCCGGAACGGGGGGTCCCCCTCTTTCTCCGACTTTTTATAGCTGCGCCGCCCGCAGGTATAGATGTCCGCTTGGTTGGTCGCCGAAGCAAAGGCATCGAACATGCAATCGTCAGAGAGTTCCTTTTTGAATTCGCGCGCGGTCGCTTCCTCGACCTGCTCTATCGCTTTCTCTCGGATGTCTCTGGCGCGCTGAATTTCATCGGGTTGGACATCGGCGGCGTAACCCTCGAAGGTCGTGCTCTTGCCATCCTGGACCCCGTGAAACTGCAAGCCCTCGCAGGAGTATACATCGCCCGGGCCGGCGGCGGAGGCATACGAGTCGTAAGGGCAATTGGCGGGCATTTCGCTTTTGCGCACAGGCGTCAGCCGTTTGCTCGCTCTCGCCCGTCGCCCCGCCTCCTGCGCCTCGCGGTTTGCTGCGCGCCGCGCCCGATCTTTTCTCGTGATTTGGCCGGCATGGGCTTTGTCGATTGCGAGGCCGATCTCGATCGTGACGTACCGAGGTGCGGCCTCGGGCAGGGCCCCGGAGGTCAGGGTCACGCGCGCATCCAGGGCCGTTCCCACGACCAAGCCGCAGAGGGCCACCGCAACATGTGTCAATCGGCGCGCCCTACAGGCGCCCCCCTTCGCACAGGGCCGGGGAAGGCCCCGGCCGAACATTCCGGCCATCATCAACTGCCGTCCACGACACCGCCGTCGCCGCCGTCCACGACACCGCCGTCGCCGCCGTCCACGACGCCGCCGTCGCCGCCGTCCACGACACCGCCGTCGCCGCCGTCGACCTCAATGGAGATGTTGGCCATATCCATCGCCGCAACCGGGCCCTCGAATATGGCCTCCAGGGCCTCGCCCATGAGGCCCACCTGGACGATGATGGTAACCCCGATCAATGCCGTGAACAGACCATACTCGATGGCTGTGTTGCCACTTTGCGATCGCAAAAATGTCCTGATGAGTCGAGCAAGCATTGGATGAATCCCCTTGGCCGCAATGAGTAAATTATTATATGAAGATATTAAAAGTGCAATGATCAGAAAATTAAAATATAAATAAATTACACTGAGAACCGGATTATATTCTGTTTTATGGATAATATTTTAATAATATTTGAGTTTTATATTACCGTGTACCTTTACTTACTTGGACAGCTGCGCTCAGGGCGGCGCCCATCCGCGTGAGAGGGTCGCGGCATCGCGGGCCGGCGACCGGACCGTCCGGCGTGTGCGT
>JAWWBR010000266.1:0-2511 GCA_033720855.1 Alphaproteobacteria bacterium | reverse complement strand
GTGCTTTCGGTCTTCAAATGGGACGACCTCGATCGCGTGCTGGAGGTCGCCAATTCGGTGGAATACGGGCTCACCGGCGCGGTCTGGACCCGAGACATCTCGACCGCCATTTCCACCGCGAGGCGCATCGCTTCCGGATACGTCTGGGTCAACGGGGTGGGCCCCCATTATCCGGCGATGTCCTTCGGCGGGTTCCGAAACTCCGGCACCGGCCGCGAGGAGGGAATCGACGAGATGCTCAGCTACACCGAGGAAAAAGCGATCCATATCATGGTTTAGAGCGCCCTCGTCGACGCGCGCGTGGGACGCCCGCAACCGGCTTCGCCGTGCGCGCCCCTCGCCCCCCGAATGTGACCAGGCCCCGTCGGGAGGCGAGATCGGCGAGCGATGCGAGAGCACGGTTGACACGCGCCAATCCCAGGGCGCAGGCTTCGCTCATAAAACATCGGGGATATATCACCAGGGGGCTGGCCATGAGCGAATCAGGGGAGATTCAGTCGTTCGGCCGCTACCTCGTGACCGAGAAGGTCGGCGAGGGCGCCATGGCCGACGTCTATGCCGCCCATGATCCCGAGATCGACCGCAAGGTCGCGATCAAGGTCCTCAAGGACGAGCTCTGCGTCGACGAGGACTACGTCGCCCGCTTCCTCCGTGAGGCGCGGGCGGCGGGGACCATCACCCATCCCAACATCGTCACCATCTTCGATGTCGGCCGGGTCGACGACAAGCCCTATATCACGATGGAATTTCTCGACGAGCAGACGCTCGGCGACATTCTCGAACGTGGCGAGAGGTTGCCGGTCAAGCGATTGCTCAGTATCGGTATCCAGCTCGCCAAAGCGCTCGACTATGCCCATCGCCAGGGGGTCGTCCACCGTGACGTCAAACCCCAGAACATCCTGTTCCTGCGCGACAGCGAGACCATCAAGGTCGCGGATTTCGGCATCGCCCACATGGGCAAAGGGGAGGAGGGCGAGAAGAGCGGCGACGGCACGGTGCTGGGAACGCCCCACTACATGTCGCCCGAACAGGCGACCGGCGGGGAGGTCGACGGCCGCTCCGATCTGTTTTCCGCCGGCGTCATCCTCTACGAGCTGGCGACGGGCCATAAGGCCTTCGACGCGGGGACCCTGACGACCTTGCTGATGCAGATCACGAAACAGGATCCGGTGCCCCTGCGGAAGGTGGCACCCGACCTGCCCATCGGGCTGCAGCGCATCATTTCCAAGCTCCTCAACAAGCGGCCGGAAAGGCGCTATCAGACCGGCGCCGAGCTCGCCCTGGCGCTGCAGCGCGAGTTTGACGCGGTTATCGACCAGGAGCAGGAAGCAAGCCGCAATCGGTTCGTTCCGCTTAAGATCAAGTGGGCGTTCGGCGCCGGGGCCGCCGTCGGCATGGTCATGCTGTTCTGCGTGATGTTCGTGTTCTACAAGCAGGGGGAGGCGATCGAACGCCAGGCCCTCGATTCCGGCGCGTCCCTCGCCAAATTCATCGCCACCGATGCGGCCGTGCCGGTCCTCAGCGCCGATTGGAGCGTGCTCGAGATCGACGTCAAGAACGCGAGCGCGCGCGACACCTTCGTTTATCTCACCATCGCCGACCACAAGGGTATCGTCCGTGCCGCCACGGACACCAACCTCGTCGGCAAGACCTTCAAACCGCCGGCCAATGCCGAGGTGATCCGTCGGGAAAAGGATTTCACGGCGTCCATCGTGACCGAGGCAAACCGGCCGCCCGTTTTCGCCTTCGATACGCCGATCCTCTTCCTCTACCAGGGGCAACCGAAAAAAATCGGCGACGTTCATCTCGCGGTCTCGCGCGAGGGCCTGGACAGGGTCATGCAAAAGACTAGGGTGCTTCTGCTGGGGCTAGGTGCCATCACCGTGATCTCGGTGATCGGCATGCTCTATGTGTTCGGCGGGCTGCTGGCGCGGCCGTTCCGGCGGCTCAGGGAGGCCATGGTCGGTTTGGGCGCGGGGGATCTCGACGTCAGGATCTCGGACACGCGCAATGACGAAATCGGAGAAGTGTTCACCGCCTTCAATCGCATGGCCGAAGCCCTGCAGCGCGGGGGCGCCGCCGAATCGCCGGGGGACGAGGGCGAGGCCGCCGCTTTGCCGGCCGATATCGGGGACGGGCCCGTCGACGACGCCACCATCGTCGCCCGGACCAGGGAGATTCCCGAGGTTGAGGACGGCGATGCGCCCCCGCCCGACGCGACCGTCATCTCCATTCCGAGGAAGCGGGACGAGCGCTGATGAGAAAAGGCCGAGCGACCCGTTGGGCGATGGCGCGGGCAGGCGTGGTCCTGCTTTTCGCCCTTGGCGCCTGCGCCGTGCAGCAGGAGGCGCAGCGCGGCGGACAGATGGCGCGGGTGGTGGCCGATACCCCCGATTTCTTGGTCGTGCGCTCGGGGCCCAGCGATACCTTTGCGTCCCTGGCCGCCGAATACCTGGGGGATCCGGCGCTGGCACCGGTTCTGGAAGACGCCAATGACCGGGGTCCGCTGGC
>JAWWBR010000265.1:0-2555 GCA_033720855.1 Alphaproteobacteria bacterium | reverse complement strand
CGCCCCCTGGGCGCCGTCCCGGGGCGCCGTGGCGGCCGGGCCCCGCCCCGCCGGGGCGGCCGCCGCGCGGGTCGGGCCGGGCGGCCGGCCGCCCGGCGACGGCAGCCCGGCGGCGCGCCTGCCGAACGGCACCATCGACCGCCTGCTGGCGCGGCTCGGCTATTTGGGCGGGGGCGGCGCGAAGGATCGCCGCACGGCCATCCTGGCGTTCGAGGCGGACCAGGGATTGGCGCCGACCGGAGCCCCCTCGCTCGCCCTGATGAGCCGGCTCTTGACCGCCACGCCGTGAGCGGCGCGCGGCAGAGGCTTTGCCGACGACGCCGGCGGCCTTAGACTCGCCGGGCCCGCGAGTCGTTCGACGCCCCGGCGCCGGGCGGCCGCCAGTCCAGGAGAAGCCGATGACCGAGATCTTCGCCGACGGCGTCAGTTCCATTGCCATCAGCAACGGGGTTGCGCGCTTGGAGCTGGTCCAGTTGCGCCGCAACACGGTCGGCGAGTCCAAGCTCGTCCCGCAGCCGGTGGGGACCGTCTTTCTGCCGCTGGCCGGGCTGCAGCAGATGCTCAAGCAGTTGAACGAAACCGCCCGCCGGGTCGAGGAGCAGCAGGCGGCGAAGGCCGAGGACGCCAAGGGCGAAAGCGCCGCCGAAGAGGCGGACGAGGCCCTGACGAACCTCTAGCCCCGCCTAGGGTCTGTACTCAATTATGGGTTCCCACGGGCATTGATCTGTGATTCAAGCTTCCAAGGCACGGAGGCTTAAATGGCAGGTCTTTACTGGTTGAGCGATGCGGAGTGGGCGCGGATCGAGCCGTTGCTACCGCGTGGACGACGTGGTGCGCACCGGGTCGATGACCGGCGGGTGATCAGCGGCATCGTCCACATGCTGCGCTCGGGCGCTCGCTGGCGTGATTGTCCGCCCGCCTATGGGCCGTACACGACGATCTACAACCGCTTCAATCGCTGGAGCCGGCAGGGCATCTGGCTGGAGATGTTCGAGGCGCTGACCGGCCACAGCGGGGTCTATGGCACGGTGGCGATCGACAGCACCCACATCAAAGCGCACCGCTCGGCCAGCGGCGGAAAAGGGGGGCCTTCCGGCAGGCCATCGGGCGCTCGCGCGGCGGACGAACCTGCAAGCTCCACGGACTGACCGACGAGATCGGTCGGCCGCGCGTGCTGCTGGTCTCGGCCGGCAACATCAACGACATCCAGATGGCCGCTGGCCTGGTCGCGGCCGGCGGCCCGTTCCGGCGCTTGATCGCCGACCGCGGTTACGACGCCAATCACTTGCGGGCGCTGCTGGCTGACCGCGGCGCCGAGGCAGTGATCCCGTCGACCACCTCGCGCAAGGCGCTGATCCCTTACGACACCGTCGCCTATCGCGCCCGCAACCTGGTCGAACGCATGTGGTGTCGCCTCAAGGACTGGCGCCGTATCGCGACCCGCTACGACAAGCTCGCCAGGAACTTCCTCAGCTCCGCTCTCATCGCTGCCACCGTCACATGGTGGATCAATTGAGTCCGGACCCTAGCGGCGAGAGGACGGGCCGTCGCGAATCAAGGCTCGACGGTCTTGCGATAGAGGTGCCAGGTCGCGTGTCCGAGGACCGGCATGACGATCGCGAGTCCGACGAACAGCGGAATCGAGCCGAGCAACAGGGAGATCGCGACGAGGAAGGCCCACATGGACATGGTGAGGGGATTTTTCATCACGGCGCGCACCGAGGTCGTGATCGCCGTCATCGCTCCCACGTCCCGGTCCAGCAGCATGGGAAAGGACATCACGCTCAAGGCGAACACCACGGCGGCGAAGATGAACCCCACGCCGCAGCCCACGATGATCATGCCCCAGCCCGCCGAGGTGGTTAAGACCTCGTCGATGAAGCCGAGGACGGAGGCCGGCTCCTGCTCGCCGAAATACATGTGATAGATCGCGCCGGCCGCCAACAGCCATGCGAAGTAGATGGCCATCAGCAGAATGCCGAGCACCGCGATCGAGCCGATGGACGGGGATCGCACGACCTCGAAGGCGTGCCATCGGGAGATGTCCATCCCCAGCTCCCGGCGCCGGCTGAGCTCGTACATGCCGGTCGCCACCAGCGGGCCGATCAGGGTGTAGCCGGCGAGCAGCGGGAAGGCCAGCGGCAGGACGCCGCCGCCGGCGTAGGAGCGGGCGCCGATCAAGATGACGACGGGATAGATCCAACAGAAATGCACGAGGTGGGTCGGCATGGCCTTGAAGTCATGAATGCCCTTCGCCAAGGCATCCAAAAGGTCGGTCGCGCCGATATCGTGAATCGTCGGTTGAGCGGAGCGATAGACGCCCGCACCGGAAATGGACTTTTCATTGGCCATGGTCGTCCCTCCTGAATCGCCGATTCATGCGACCTTGGCGCCGAATGTGACGCAGGTACGCCGGCTAAGGCGGGCGGCAAGGCCGCGCTGCGATCACTGTCAGACTTCTAGTATAAGGCGCTCGGCGAAGCTTGTCGCCTCAACTTTGAGCAGATCATGGCGCCGGCGGACAATCGAGGGTTTGTGCGGCTCCCTGAGGGGTT
>JAWWBR010000264.1:0-2570 GCA_033720855.1 Alphaproteobacteria bacterium | reverse complement strand
TCCAGCATGTCGTCCATCAGCGCGCGCACCTCGTCATCGACGCGCTCGACCGCTCGCGCCGTGATCTTCAGGCGCGGATCGGGGGCGGTGATGATATCCAGCTTGGCCATCGGGCGTCTCCAGACCCTGTAACGGCCCTTTAGGTAGGCCCCGACCGCGCCGCCGTCAAGTCATGGCTGGGGCGGCAATGCCGGCGACGCCTGGCCATCGGACATTACGCGGTTACGCCGGGAATCCCATATGCTAGGATTCGTCGATGGAACCCACCATTCTCATCATGGCCCTCGGCCTCGCCGTGCTTGCGGTGCTGGTGGTGGCGGTGCTGTTGCGGGGCGAGCAGGTGATGGGACGCCTCAGGCACCTGGCGGAAAGCGACCAGGCCACCGGCGAGCGCCTCAACGAGAGATTGGCGGCCCAGGAGCGGGCGCTCACCAAACTGCTGGAAGAGCGCCTGACCGAGGTTTCCAAACGCGTTTCCGAGGGCATCATCCGCTCCACCGACCGCACCAACCAATCCATGACGCAGATCCAGAAGCGCCTCGCCGTCATCGACGAGGCGCAGAGGAACATCTCCGAACTCTCGACCCAGATGGTCGGCCTGCAGGACATCCTCGCCAACAAGCAGGCGCGCGGCGCCTTCGGCGAGATCCAGCTCTCCGACCTGGTGTCCTCGGTGCTGCCGCCGGGCGCCTACAGCTTCCAGTCGACGCTCAGCAACGGCCGGCGCGCCGATTGCCTGCTCAAGCTGCCCAATCCGCCGGGCGCCATCGTCATCGACGCCAAGTTTCCGCTGGAAAGCTTCAATGCGCTGCAAGCCGCCAAGGACGAGGCGGAGAAAAAGGCGGCCGCGCGCACCTTCGCCGCCGACGTCCTGAAGCACGTGAGCGACATCGCCGCGCGCTACATCATCCCCGGCGAGACGGCGGAACAGGCGCTGATGTTCCTGCCCAGCGAAGCCGTCTTCGCCGAGCTGCACGCCAATTTCCGCGACGCCGTCGAGCAGAGCTACCGCAAGCGCGTGTGGATCGTCTCGCCGTCGACCTGCATGGCGATGCTCAATACCGTGCGCGCGGTCCTGCGCGACGTGCGCATGCGCGAACAAGCCCATGTCATCCAGAAGGAGGTCGCGGTCCTGGCCGAAGACGTCGGCCGCTTGGATTCCCGCGTCGGCAACCTCCGTCGCCATTTCACCCAGGCGGAGAAGGATCTCGGCGAGATCGAGACCTCGGCGCGGAAGATCACCTCGCGGGCCGAGAAGATCGAACAGATCGAGATGGAGGATGCCGAGCCCGCCGCCGAGCTCGCCAAGCCTCAGGCTCCCGCCAAGCCCCGCCTGGTGTCGGGCGGCGACGAGGCCTAGGCGCGGCGATGGCGGCGCAAGACGGTGATGCCCCGGGCCGTGCCCGCCGCCCCGGTGGGCTCGCCAAGGCCGGCGCCGCGGCGGCCGCTGTCCTGGTGTTCCTGCTGATCGTCTCCTTCGCCCTGCCCCACCTGATGACGGCGCTCGATATCGACCGCTGCCTCGATGCCGGCGGGCGTTGGGACCACGCCGCCCAATCCTGCGAGGGTGCGCGCCCATGAGCGGCGGGCTGGAGACGCCCCGGGCGCGCCTCGGCGTCGTGCTGTCGGCCAGCAACCGCTGGGTCGAGACCTATTTCCGCGCCTTCGCCCCCGCGGCCCTCGGCATCCACGTCACCCGCATGCATATGGCGGGGCGGGCGCGCGAAAACCTCGACCTCGCCGCCGCCCAGGCGGTCGAGGCGGCGTCCCTGGTGGCCGAGGCCCGGGTCGATGCCATCGATCTGCAGATGACGGGGATGGCCATGGCGCTCGGTGCCGAAGCCGAGGCCAAGGTGATCAAGACCATCGAGGAGGCGACCGGCATCCAGACCTACACCGCCACCGAGAGCCTGGTCGAGGGGCTGGCGGCGCTCTCGGTCATCCGCGTGCTCGTCATCACCCCCTTCGATGCTGAGGCCAACGCGCGCGAACGCGCCTATATCGAGGCCGAGGGGTTCGAATTCGTCGCCGATGTGGCGCTCGGCCTCGGCGGCGGGCCGGAGACCGCGGCGGTGCCGCCGGAGACCTGGGTCGAGGCGGCGCTTGCTAACGACAGCGCCGAGGTCCAGGGCGTTCTCATGAGCGGCTCCAACACCACCATGGTCGAGGCCATCGGGCCGGTCGAAGAGGCGCTCGGCAAGCCGGTGGTGACCAGCGTCCAGGCGGCGCTCTGGGCCGGCATCCGCCGGGTCAAGGACAAGCTCGGCGCCTTCGAGCCGGCGCCGGAGCTGGGCCGCCTGATGGGCGCGCTCTAAGCAGTAGCGTTGCGCTCAAACCCCGAGCAGCTCGGGCAGGGCTTCGAGGGTCGATAGTTCCGCCGCGATTTGCCCGGAGAGGTATTCCCGGGGCTGGGCGAAGCGGTTGACCCACACCACCTGGAAGCCGAAATGGGCGGCGCCGTGGGCGTCCCAGCCGTTGGCGGACAAAAAGCAGATGGCGCCGGGCTGGATGCCGAGGCGGTCCACGCTCATTTGATAAACACGGGGATCGGGCTTGAAGATGCCCACCTC
>JAWWBR010000263.1:0-2571 GCA_033720855.1 Alphaproteobacteria bacterium | reverse complement strand
GTTGGCGGCGCCGCCGTCACCGAGGAGTTCCACCCCGGTTTCCGCAATTCCGTAGCGGCCTACACGGTTTCCCTGCTGCACCCGAAAATCGTTCGCGACCTGGAGCTCCCGCGCCATGGGTTCAGGGTCGTCGAGCGGCGTCTGCAGAATTTCCTTCCGCTGCCAGACGGCCGCGCATTGTCGGTCGGCGCCGACCGGACGCGGGCGGAGGTCGCCAAGTTCTCCCCGCGCGATGCCGAACGGTTGGACGCCTATACGGCCAGGCTTTCCGCCGTCGCCGGCACGCTCCGCGAGTTGGCCTTGATGACGCCCCCCAACCTGACCCAGGGCGGTGGGCTGGCGGGCCTCCGGGAGGCCTTCAAGGCCGTCCGCATCGCCCGGCGCATCGGTCGGCTGGGCCTCGCCGGCGAACGCGACCTGGTGGAAATGTTCACCCTTTCGGCGGGAGATTTTCTCGACCGGTGGTTCGAGAGCGACCCCATCAAGGCGGTCTACGGCTTCGATGCGATGGTGGGCCATTTCGCGAGCCCCTACGCCCCCGGCTCGGCCTACGGCCTGTTGCACCATGCCTTCGGCGAGGTGAACGGCCGACCCGGCCAGTGGGGCCACGCCATCGGCGGCATGGGGGCCATCACCCAGGCCATGGCCGCGGCGGCAACCGCTCGGGGGGTGGAGATCCGCACCGCTTGCCCGGTGCGCGAAGTCATTGTCGAAAGGGGCCGCGCCGCGGGGGTCGTCACCGAATCGGGGGCGGCCGTCCGGGGCGGGGCCGTGGTCTCCGCCATCAACCCCAAGCTGCTGTTCACCCGGATGGTCGATCCCGGCGCCCTGCCCGAAGACTTCCTGGCGCGCATGTCCGCCTACCGGGTCGGGTCCGGCACGTTTCGCATGAACGTCGCGTTAGCGGAACTGCCCGACTTCACCGCCGCCCCGGGCCGTGAGGCCGCCGAGCATCACACCGCCGGCATCATCATCGCGCCCAGCCTCGCCTACATGGACCGCGCCTGGATGGACGCGCGCATGAACGGATGGGCGCGCCAGCCGATCATCGAACTGGTGATCCCATCGACCCTCGACGACGGCCTCGCCCCTCGGGGCGCGCACGTGGCCAGCCTGTTCTGCCAGCACGTCCGGCCATCTCTTCCCGACGGGTCTTCCTGGGACGACCACAAGGAAGAGGTGGCGGACCTGATGGTGGACACGGTCGATGCCTATGCGCCCAATTTCCGGCGCTCGGTCCTGGCACGGCAGGTGCTATCGCCGCTTGATTTGGAGCGCACATTTGGCCTCACCGGGGGGGACATTTTTCACGGCGTCATGGACCCGGGGCAGCTTTTCTCCCTGCGCCCGCTGCTCGGGCACGCCGATTACCGCGCGCCCTTACCGGGCCTCTATATGTGCAGCGCCGGGACCCATCCCGGCGGGGGCGTTACCGGCCTGCCGGGGCACAATGCGGCGCGCGAGATCCTGCGCGACCTTCGGCGGCCGAAGCGCAAAGAATGAGATTTCGGCGCTCGCTTGCTGAACGCGGAAAAATACATACTATGCTTTGCCGTCTTAGCCGGAGACACCGAAAAGACCCATTTGAAGGCCATGAATACTGAGACACAGCCGAGAGAATCATGGCTCTCGAAACCGTGCGTTGGTCTTCGATGAGCGAATCAAGATCATCCCGTACGCCGAAGGGGCCTCATCGGGTCCTTAGGCTGGATCCCTCGAAACTGATCGCATCGGGGAAGTTTCGTGACGTCTACGTGCACCCCGATGACGAATCGAAGGTCGTCAAGGTCTATCGTGAGGATGGGGCGCCTGAAAAGATTCGCGCCGAACGGTGGTACCGGCGGCTAATGCCGGGCAGCAGATACGATCCCAATGCCATCGACCTGAAGGAATTTCGGAGGATCGCGCGGACGGTCCCGCAATTCCAGACTTCGGTGGCGCCGGTGTTCGGCTACGTGGAGACCGACCGCGGCACCGCGCTTGTCGCCGGGTGTGTGAGAAATCCCGACGGCAGCATCTGCGAATCGTTACAGCAATTCGTATCCCGTGAGGGCCTCGCCGCGATCGCGCCGGCGATCGACGAGTTGTTCGACAAGCTCGCCCAGGGGCACATCCTCGTCAATGACTTCAATGCGAGAAACATCCTCGTGCGACAAGACGGCGACAAGATCGAACTCGTCATCGTCGATGGGTTCGGCGACCCGGCGATCATCCCGAGAAGGCTGATCTCGAGGCGGCACAACCGCAGGAAGCTGATGCTCAAGAAAGGGCGGCTTCTTCGCCGGCTGGAGAAATTGGCCGAAGGCTGAGAAGCGGCCAGCCCCGTCGCATTGGCCGGCCGGCCCTATCGCCGCCGCACGGCGCTGTCCAGGGCCCGATCCAGTTCCTCGCCGTCCGGAAGCGCGATGCGAAACGTCCCTTCCAAGACCTCGCGCATCTCTGCGACGCTTTCGATCAGGCGGGTCTCGTCGGCGGAGGCCTGAGACCGCAGGGTATAGCGATTGTCGCGCAGGGTGTGGCGGCAGCCCAGGTCCGCCCTCGCCGCCATCAGGCTGCTCAGAAAGCCGGAGC
>JAWWBR010000262.1:0-2571 GCA_033720855.1 Alphaproteobacteria bacterium | reverse complement strand
CTCGGTCGCTTTACGGGTCGCCGTGAAGATCGCCCGCTTGTCGTTCTTGAGCACCGCCAGCCAGTTGGCGATGTAACAGGCATGGTCGGGGCGTGGCGTATTGGTGATGCTGCATTCCGCACAGATGAAACTCGCACCCAGCTCGGCGACGAGCTCCTCCATGGCATAGGCCTCATCCCCGAACCGCTCCGTCAAGGCACGGTCGAGGCGGTCGCGATGCCCCGACCAGTGGGTCAACTCGTGGAACAGGACGGCGTAGTAGCTTTCGGTCGCGTCACTGTGTGCTGTCCCGGTAAAGGTCTCACGGGCCGGCATGATGATCACGTCGGCCTCGGGACGGTAGCAGGCCTCCTCCCCACCGTGACGGATCACGGCGCGGGTTTTCGCAACAAACGCTTCGGCGTCCGAAAGGATTTCCGCTGAAGGCTTGACCACCGGCCTCGGTGGCGACCAGCCTTCCACCTGATCCGCGTTGAAGACCCAAGAGGTCCGGGCGAACCAGCGGGTGGGCGTTTCATGATCTTCAGAATGGCCGCGCTTTTTTGTGATGCCATCCCGCCGGTCAGCCTGTGCAGCGTGATACCGTTTGTAGAAGACGACCGGGCTTCCCTTTTCGCCCTTTCGAACATGAGCGCCAAGAAGCTGCCACTGCTTGTAGGTCGCCCAGTATCCTGAGGTGAGCATGCTAAGTGAAGAGGCGGCCCAGAGCGAGGGGATGTTGACGCCCCGGTAAGGCTGGGACGTGAACGCATTGGCGGGACGGGTCGTTGCCACGCCCGTTCGATGCCAGGGCATCTCAAAGGGCCCGCTCCCGGCCTCGATCGCGGACACGATCTGATCGGTGATCCGCTGATAGACATCTGTTTTGGTGGAACTGGTCTGAGTGACTTGCATGGAGTCCTCCTCTGCAGGGTGGAAGCACCGAAGGATTTCGATGCTCCCGGCTGCAGGGGAGACGGGCAGCCCCATCAGCTAAATATCGGGGCAACGCGCTCTCCGGCTCGGGACCAAGCTGGCCGAGCCGGCCGCGCTCAGATCTCGGGGCGTGCGTCGGGTTGAGGGCCCGGCGCGGAGCCCTCCTCCGTCGTGCCCGGCCGGATGGCCTCGAAGTAGAAATGCGTAAAGATCAAGGAGACTGCATCGAAGATGCTCATCCGGGTGTCCTCGGGAAGCCAAATCTTGCGTTGGGGCGGGAGCTGGGGTGGAAACTCGGGCAGGACCCGGGATATAGCTCGGGCGATGTCGTACTTACTCTTTGCATCAAACTCGGCGAAGCATTCGCGGATCTGATCGCGCGAATAGCACGCGACCGAAATGTCTTTCTCCATAGCGAGCCGGGTGATCTCTTCGATCAGCGCCCCAACCCGGGGTGAGCGTCGTGAGCCCTCACCGCGATGGTCCTCAAGCAGCAGCGTGTCGGGCGTGTACTCATCGAAGAGCGCCCGCACCTTGTCGAGACAAGCCGAGTTCTTGTCGCCGTCCACGTGGCGGAAGCCCCAGTCGATCGGCGTCCAGGCGCCGTGGAACAAGGCAAATCCGAACCCACGTACCGCGGGATAGATCGCAAGGATGAGAGTGTCATCAGTTTGTTTGTCCTTCATGGTTCTGTGGCGGAGACACGGGTTGCTCGGAGGCAACGGACGCAAGCAGCTTTCGCTTGAATGGCGTCTTCTTACCCTCGGGCCGATCCGAGAGTGTCCGCGAGAGGTCCGCGGCGCGTTTTTTGACGGCCGCAAGCGCATCGCGGTAGTCCTCAGGGAACAGCTCGTGCACGGGCACGCCAAAGATGGCCTGGTAGGCCAGGGCCGTCGATAGGTTTGGGGGCCGGTTGGCACGTTCGTGCCGCGAGACCTTGGTCCCGCAGGCCGCTCCCAGGAGGAAGGCGATTTCTCCCTGGGTCAGGGCGCCGCGCTTCCGGTATCTCCGCAAGTGATTATGTGACATGGATAATGAATGAAGGTCCCGACGCAAAACCTGCGGTCGGAACCCGAACGGAATCTTACGCGCTCCGCGCCTTCGAAGTAGAAAGCAAAAAATGTCAGAACGGCAAGATTTGAATAGGTATTTAAAAAATACCTCATTACATTATACAATACTATATGATTTTGTCAATATCACGACATTATTTTTTACAATAGAGATCGAATTTTTAATGAATTAAATGTCCATTAACACGGCCTGATCATGACATGGGGAGGTCGGGGACGATAGTTCAGAAATTGCGATTTGGAAAGCTGGAGAAACCTCAACCCGTCCCCAAGGCTTGGGTCTTGGAGAATTTGCTCTACGCGACATCAACACATTGTCCCTGGCGGACCGGCGGTTCCATGCCGGCCGCGCAAAACTCGCACTTCTAGAAAACTCATCTGGCTCGGCGATAATCGAATTCCTTGATCGCCATCGCAGTACGTTTGTGACCAGAATCAACTTCATCTCCATGACTCAACACCAACACCAGGACCACACTCCCAAACGCGACAAACCGCGCAAATTAAGGGTCGCGTCAGCCGTCCTCAGTGACGAACGGATCGTCGAATTGGTCTATGATCCTGATGCACGCCGCACGCGCCT
>JAWWBR010000261.1:0-2580 GCA_033720855.1 Alphaproteobacteria bacterium | reverse complement strand
ACCATTACAACCAGGATGGCATGATCCGATCGAAATCGGCGCTCACAGACTGGCTTAGGCGCTAACGTCCAGTAGCTCACAATCCCGCTAAAATTCTGCGGCACGAATAAGCCCAATTCTTGAACGTACGATTCTGGCTAAAAGCAGTCGTTAATCTGATGTCCGGTTCTGACCCAAAACGGTCATAAGAAATTCGCTGGATGTCTGACCGCCGACCTAATTTTCTTTAGGCTGGCGGCCAAGTTGCGTTTCGCCTTACAATCATGCGGCGGCTCTCTCGTCATTTGGGATCAAGCCGATAGCTTGCGCCGTATATTCGGCGAAACGACGCGCGCCAACGAAGGATGACCAGGCCAGGATGCGGATGATTCTTTGTTCGTCGGAATCGTCCCCGATCACCGATTCAACCATGGTCTCGTCCACTTGATAGGGGGCCTTGGCGAGTACGATAGCCAGTCTCGCGATCGCTTCGTCGCCCTCGTTCAGGCCAATGACCTCGCCGTTGACCCAGGCCCGGCTGATCGGCATTTGTTCGCCATGCCAGTTCTCGAGCGATGCATCGACCACGCGTTTGACCTCAAGTGAGATCACCCCGGCCGTTTCCCGCTCGACGGCCGCGGCATAGCGGGCCAGGGCGTCGGCAACTCGGGGATGGGGAACGGCCCACCGCATGTCATTCGGCAGTGAAGCGGACGGCAGAAGGGCTAGCGCCCGGCCGGGTTCCAACTGTACCCGCCGCGTAACCCCCAGTTCGGAGCCGAACACCCTGAGCGCCGCCGCCTTGATGGCCCGCACGCCCCATGGGGTGCCGACTGGCGAATCCTCCATGACGACATGGCTGAAGCGGTTGATGTCGCTCATGCCCATCAGCGTGCCCAGAACCTCCGGAAGCTGCTCGGTTGTGAACGGCGTCGGAGGGATTTGATCGATACCAGGCGTGGCTATCGCCCGCACCCATTCCAGACGCTTCCGGAGTTTCGCGTCAGCGGCATCCAGGTCGTTGCGCGCGAAAATGTCCTCCGCCGCCTCGTGTTCGCCCCCGGCGTGCACCAGGCTGACCAGCATGTCTTCGCAATAGGGGCAATCGTTGGCCTGCGAGAGGACCGCTGAGATGGCGTCCTTGGTGGTGCGGTCGACCTTGTCTTCGACCAGCATGGCCTCGCGCCCCGCCGTCCAGATCGCGGCCATGAGTTCGGGCACTTTGGAGCGGCTCGTCAGCGAGCCGTTCTTGAAAAAATCCTCGCGGATCATGTCGTAGACCTGTTTGGTCAGGCCCTTGGCCCGGCGTGTCGGCACGGCGCTGACGTAGCGCATGGTCTTCACCGACATTTGGTCGAACAAGGCGTAACGGATTTTCTCGGGTAACATGACTCTTCTCCTTTCTATGGTTCAGTTCTAAGGCTCATGCCGACGCGGGATGCGCCAACTGGAACCCTGCAGAGAAAAATCCACGATATTTATTCCCGCTGATAGTTCAGAAAATGAACTAGATTGAATTTTCCGATCTCATTACAGTCGGCACCATGACGAAGGGATACGGACAGTATTGCCCATTGGCCAAGGCCATCGACATCATCGGCGAACGCTGGACGCCCCTTGTCCTGCGCGAATTGTTGGCCGGTGGAAGACGATTCAACGAAATCAGGCGGGGCGTGCCTTTGATGTCGCCGGCGCTGTTGACCAAGCGTCTTAAGGACCTGGAGCGGTGTGGGGTTATCGATCGGGTTCCCGTGGAAGGCACGCGGGCTCATGAATATCGGCTCACCGCTGCAGGAGAAGAGCTGCGGCCGATTATCGCCGCCCTCGCGGTCTGGGGCCTGAAATGGGTGGAAGATCGTCTCCGCAAGGAGGACTTGGATGCCGGGGTCCTGATGTGGGAGATCCGGGGCAGGATCGACATGGCCGCCCTGCCCGCCGCCCGGACGGTCCTCCGGTTCGAGTTCTCCGACGCCCCCAGGACCTCGCGTCTCTGGTGGCTGGTGGTCGAGGGTGGGGACACCGATCTCTGCCAGAGCGATCCCGGCTATGACGTCGATCTCTATCTCAGCACCGATCTTCGTACCATGACGGAGGTCTGGCTGGGCCGGATCCCGCTGCGAGCCGCACTGCGCGACGGCGGCATCGAAGTCCTCGGGGAGCGCTCCCTGGAACGCTCCCTTGCCTCATGGCTGCGGCTCAGCAAGGTTTTTGAGGTTTCCCGCGACACGCAACTGAGTGTGTCCCCTAAGCCATCGACAGGCCAGACGTGAACATGGGCCCCGTGGCGTTACGTGGCAAAGTTAACTTGATGACCGCTTGTGACCCAATGCGGACTCATGTTTGTAAACTTTACATACGTAAGCGGATGGTGTAAGAATCTCCCCCTTATTGGGGGAGACGAACGATGCCTGAATGGCGCAAGGTTATCACCGGGATTATTTTGGCGGGGATACTGGGTTCCCTGTTCGGATTTGACTTCGACGAGTGGCTGAAATTGGAGTCGCTTGCAACCATTCCCGCCCCGGCCCATCCAAGCGTTCTTCTGTTGTTTTTGGGTCTGTTTTTGGGTTTCTGGCTAATCCCTAAGTGTGTCCAGGTTTT
>JAWWBR010000260.1:0-2606 GCA_033720855.1 Alphaproteobacteria bacterium | reverse complement strand
TGCCCACCGACCAGATGTGCTCGATCGCATCGACCCCGGCGCGCGCCGATTCGATGGCATCCAGGCTGTGGGTGGTGACCGCCATGCCAAGCTCGTGGGCTTCCTCGGTGACGACCTCGACAAGGTCGAACCCCAGGAACTCGTTGAGCTTGATGATATCGCAGCCCATGTCCTTCTTGCGCCGGACCTGAGCGCGGGCCTCTTCGGGGGTGGTGATGATCAGCTTGCCGCGGGAGACGCGCGAGCCCATGGCCGCGTGCTCGGCCGGCACCCCGCCCAAGGCCCGGCCCGCCATCCAGATGCGCGGGCCGCGGATCTTGCCGAGCGCCGTGCCCTCTTTCTGGGCCCGCGACCAGGCCCCGTCCTGCCCGGTCTCGATCTGGGCGCAGGTGGTGATGCCGAGGTGCAGATAGAGCTCGCCGTGAAAATCTTCGAGGTGGCCATGGCCGTCGATGAAGCCCGGCAGCACGGTCTTGCCCGATGCGTCAACGATCTCGGCGTGATCGGGCACCGCGACCCGGCCGTCTGCCCCGACCGACTTGAAGCGCCCTGCCTCGATGACGATGACGGCGTTGTCCACCGGCGGTGTCCCGGTGCCGTCGATCAGCCTGCCACCACGTATGACCAGGGTCTCATCGGACATGGTTTTCCCTCCCCGTATTATTCTGTGTCGGCTTTTCGCACGTCTCCATGGAAACGCCCGGTTCCAGTCGTCTTCCCGGGCGTGACCGTTGCGCCCCGGCTTGGCTCCCTTGACCGCTGCTCATGGCGTCAGCGCCACCGGCTTGCCGGTGATCTCTGCGAGCGAGGCACGCAGCGTCTCGGCGTCGATGTCGCGGGTGATGAAAACCATGCGGGTGCGTCGGTCCGGTCCCGGCCAGTCCGCCAGTTGTACCGGTGGGTGGATGACGTGCTGGACGCCGTGGAGCACCACCGGTCCCGCAAGCCCCGCGACGTTGACGATCGCCTTGTAGCGCAGCAGGTCCGGACCGCGCAGCAGGAACAGCGAACTGAGCCAGCGGTCGAGGGCCTCTCCCGGGACCTCTTCTTCGATGGTGAGGCAGGCAGCGGAAATGTGCGCGTCGTGGCGGTTTATGTCGTGACCCTGGGCATGGCGCGCGTCGTGGTCGTGACCGGCTTCGTCGCTTTCGGCCACGCCGAGCCAGCGGCCGGGGTCAAACCGCGCGCCGGACGACTCCGGGGCGCCGCCGCCCAACACGCGGCCCGGATCGATGCGTCCGGCCACGGTCTCGATGACCGGAGCCCCCGGATTGAGCGCCCGGAGCCGCCGGCGCAGTTCCGTGCATTGAACCGCATCTGCGATGTCGGTCTTGGTCAAAAGCAGGGTATCGGCGACGGCGGCCTGCTTGACCGCCTCCACATGGCTCTCGAGCGTCGCCGTACCCAGCACCGCGTCGACGGTGGTTATCACGCCATCGAGGGCCAGCGCCTCGGCCACCTCCGGCTCGGTCGTCAGCGCCTGGAGGATAGGACCGGGCTCGGCGAGGCCCGTGGTCTCGATGACGATCCGATCGAAGGCGAGTTCCCCGGCACGGCGCCGCCCCAGCAGGTCCTGCAGGGTTTCGATCATGTCGCTGCGCACCGTGCAGCACAGGCAGCCGCTTTGCAGCAGCACCATATCGTCGGTGGCGCTCTCGGCCAGCTCGTGATCGAGCCCGATCTCGCCGAACTCGTTGAGAATGACCATGGATCCGGCCATCGCCGGGTTCCCGAGCAGGTGATTGAGAACCGTGGTTTTGCCGCTGCCGAGGAAACCGGTCAGGACGGAGACGGGAATGCGCTCGCTGTGGGTCATGGCGCCGCCGGCCCCGGATCGCGGGTGCCGTTAGAAAGGCACCTCGCCCAATACCGTGGTGCGGTGCATGCGCCTGACCTCGGGCGGCTTCACCCCGCCGAGGGCAAGGTGCAGGGTCTGGCGGTTGTCCCACATCACCAGGTCGCCCGGGCGCCATTTGTGGCGATAGACGAAGTCGCGGTTATCGATATGGGCGAATAGCGCATCCAGCAGGGGCTGGGCCTCGGCGTCGTCCATATCCTTGATGCCGACGGTAAAACGCGGGCTGACGAAGAGTGCCTTCCGGCCGGTCGCCGGATGGGTGCGGACGATGGGGTGGAAGGCGTCGGGAGGCGAAACGCGATCGTAATACTCTGCCTCGTCCTTATGGCGCGACGGCTTGGTCGAGCGCGGGTTGCGCGCCCGGTTGAAGGTATGGATGGCGATCAGGCCGCCGATCCGAGCCTTCATGTCGTCACTGAGCGTCTCGTAGGCCTTGACCATGTTGGTCCACTCGGTATCGCCGCCGTGTTCCGGAACGATCACCGATTGCAGGATGGTGTAGGCGGTCGGCCGGTCGACATAGGAATGGTCCGAATGCCAGTCGCTGCCGGCGTCGGGAATGCCAACGTTCTTGCCGTCCTTGATTTCGGTCGAGAGGATCAGCACCTCGGGCTGGTCCGGCATCTTGTATTCGGAATTGATGTGATATTGGATCTCGCCGAAGCGCCGAGCGAAAGCGGTTTCCTGGGCGGGATCGAGGGCTTGGTCGCGCACCGCCAGCATGATGTATTGGTGCAGCGCGTCGCGC
>JAWWBR010000259.1:0-2623 GCA_033720855.1 Alphaproteobacteria bacterium | reverse complement strand
TTCGTGCCGATCACCCAGATGATCCCGGGCATGCTGGTGGGGATCAACGGCTCGATCGCGTCGGGCGCGCCGGTGACCATTCCCGAGGCGGGCGTCGCGCTGGTCGAGGCGATCTGGGCCGGTGACTACGAGCGCGCGCTCAAGATCCAGGTGCTGCTCATCGAGTATGGCGATAGGACCGCCGTGCTGCGCCAGTATGGCCGACGGACCACGGTGGAGGGGCTGCGCATCCGCGGCCTGGAGGTGAAGGAATATCCGCGTTGGACGACCAGGGAGATGTCTTCGGAACATCTTAAGTATTACGAAACATGCATCACCGAGGTGCTTGACGACCTTGCCGAGCTGACGCCGAAGGCGGTGGCGGCCGAGTAGGGCACGGGGCGGATGCCCCCAAACGGGGCACCCTTGGAGGGTGCCCCGGCTTCGGCGCAAGACGATCGCGCGGAAGCCCTCGCCTACCATCTCCGCGCCTTGGGGCGTGGGGCAAGGCGGCGCGGGGCGATGGTGCGTAGGGAAAGGAACCTGTCATGACGATGGACTACAAAGTCATCAATGGCGATGGTCATATCGACCTCAACCCGGATCTGTGGCGCGACCGGGTGGCCAAGAAATTTCGCGACCGGGCACCTAAGTGCGTGCGCCTGCCCCACGGCTCCGATGCCGTGGTGACCGACGGCGGCAAGCCACGGACGATCGGCATCACCCGCAGCGTCGCGGTCAATCACGAGGACCTCGCCAAGCAGGTGCCGACCTTCGAGAACACCGCCGGCACGGGATCGCCGGAACAGCGCATGGCCGAGCAGGACCGCGACGGCGTCGATGCGGAAATTCTGTTTTCCATGCCCCATACGGTCTATTTCCGCGACGCCCAGGATGACGAGCTCTATCTCGATCTGTTCCGGGCCTACAACGAGTACATGGCCGAGGAGTACATGGCGGCCAATCCCGACCGGCTGATGGCCATGGGCATGATTCCCAGAACCGGGGTCGACGATGCCATCAAGGAACTCGAGCATTGCGCCAAGCTCGGGCACAAGGGCATCCAGCTCGACGCCTTTCCCAACGGCGGCAGCTTCCCGTTGCCCGAGGACGACAAGTTTTGGGCCGCGGTGGTGGATCTCAACATGCCGGTGGCCAATCACGGGGACGGCAAGCTGAGCCGCACCGGGCCGTCATGGGACCTCAAGAAGGATCCCGGGCCCGATATGCATCAGCCCGATCCCTTCCGCTTCTTCTTCCGCTTCACCAACGATGCCATGAAGGCGGGCACCCAGCTTGCCTTCGCCGGGGTCTGGGACCGCTTCCCCGAGCTCAGGATTTTCTGGGCCGAGACCCAGGCCGGCTGGCTCGAGTTCGGCCTGTGGCAGATCGACGATCATTACGAGCGCTACATGCACATGATCCACGATCTTTGGGACATTCCCATGCTGGAACGCAGGCCCAGCGAATATCTGCGGGAGCGGTGCTACTGGGGCTTCCTGCACGACCCCATCGCCGTCAAGCGGCGCGACTGCATCGGCGCGGACAAGCTGATCTGGAGCTCGGATTTCGCCCATGCGGCCAGCAACTGGCCCAACTCGCCCGCGGTCATCGAAGAGGATTTCGAAGGCGTTCCCGAGGACGAGAGGAACGCCATGTTGGCGGGCAACGTCATCGAGTTCTTTCACCTTCATTGATCGGAGCGGCCCAAGGGAGCCGGATGGAAAAGGGGAGCATGAGCGACGTCGGCACCACCCATGAGGATCTCGAGCGGTTTCTCGCCGAGCACCACCTCGTCGGCTCGGGCCTCAGGCGCGAAGGCATGGCCCCCCCGCGCGAGGGCAATACGGGTGCCTATTGGGACTGGGAGGGGATCTATCGGGGCCTGATGCGGTCCGGCGAGATCGTCACCGTCGGGCCCAATGGCATGACCGGCATGCGTTCGGTCACCGGCATCGAGGCCCGCAGGTTCCCGATCTGGATGAACGCCCAGATCCTGATGCCCGGCGAACGCACCCAGGGCCACCGCAACACCCGCAGCGAGACACGGCTGGTCTGTCAGGCGCCGGCGAAGGACGCCTTTTTCGTCTGCGAGCACGAGGCCTTCCCCATGGAACGCGGCGACGTGGTGATCAGCCCCTCCTGGACGTTCCACGATCACTGGAACCAGGGCGACGAGCCGGCGATTTGGGTTGACGGCTACGACAACGGATACTGCGGCGGGGAGAACCTCAATGAGCGCCTCCCCGTCGAGTCCCCCTACCAGGAGGTCACCAAGCCCGAGGGATACGGCCGCAAGACCTTGGGCCATGCCCGGCGGGTGACCGGCAAGGCGCCTTATCCGCTGCCCCCGGTGCGTTACCCTTGGGCCGAAACCCGGGACGCGCTCTCCACCATGGCCGAGGCGGGCGAGGTTGATCCTTTCGAGGGCGTCCATCTGATGCTGGCGAGCCCCGTCGACAACGGGCCGACCCTGCCCACCATCGCCTGGCACGCTCAGCTCCTGCGGCCGGGCGAAAAAACGCTCTCCCACCGCCACAACTCCACCACCTGGTATTTTGCCTTCGAAGGCGCCGGCACCATCGTCATCGAAGGGGAGCGCCTGGCGTGGGACACCGGCGATATCTTCGCCGTGCCGGCATGG
>JAWWBR010000258.1:0-2639 GCA_033720855.1 Alphaproteobacteria bacterium | reverse complement strand
GTTGTGGATGGGGGTGCCGATGGTGACGCTCAAGGGCGACCGCGTCGGCGCGCATCTCGGCGAAAGCATCGCCCGCGCCGCCGGCCTCGAGGACTGGATCGCCGCCGATGCCGAGGACTACGTGGCCAAGGCCCGCGCCTTCGCCGCCGATCTGGATGCCCTCGCATCCTTGCGCGCCGGCCTCCGCGACCGGGTCCTGGCGTCCTCCCTCTACGACGGCGCCCGCTTCGCCCGCCACTTCGAAGACGCCCTCAGGCAAATGTGGCGAAAGGCCTGCCAAGCCTGACGCCGATCCCCACGCTCGGCACGATGGCTGCCAGCGAAGCCTACCACACCCAATTTGACTAAGGGGGGTTCCGGGCCCATTCTAGGCGGGCCTTCGGCCGACGCCACGAAAACCGCTGGCGCGAAGGTTTCACAAGCGTTGCCTACGATGGGGCGAAATGGTGGAAAAACCCGAACAGCAAACCATCAACGCCCTGGCGGGCCTCTACCGGAGCGGCCGATTTGCTGAGGCGGAGACGCAGGCGCGGGAGCTCCTTCAGGCCTTTCCCGAGGATTTTCAGCTCAACGACATCCTTGCCGGCACACTCATCGGCCAACGCAAGGTCGTAGATGCGATCGCCGCTTTTCGCAGGATTATTGAACTCCGACCCGGTTTCGCCGAGGCCCACTGCGATCTCGGAAACGCGCTCGCGGAAAGCGGGCAAATCGAGGAAGCAATTGAAAGCTTCCGCAAGGCGATCGAACTCAAGTCCGATTTCGCCGAGGCCCACAACATGTTGGGCATGGCCCTGAAGGCGATCGATCGATTGGACGAGGCGGCGGTCAGCTACCGGCGCGCCATCGAACTCAAGCCCGGCTTTATTCCTGCGTACAACAACCTCGCCACGGTCTGCCGACCGTTGAATCGGTTGGAAGAATCCATTGCCGCCTGTCGAACGGCGTTGGAACACGATCCGCGCTCGGCTGAAGCCTATTACAATCTCGGCGCGGCGCTGCAACTGGAGGGGCAGAAGGAGGAAGCCTGTGAGGCCTATGAAAAAGCGATCGAGTTGGGACTCGATCTGCCCGAGGCCCATAACGCTATCGGTGGGGTGCTGAGGAAGCTCGGACGACTTCCAGAAGCGATCGCCCATTTCGATTCCGCCGGGTACGGCGCGTCCAAGGCTTGGGCGCTGGAATGCTGTTACGAATTGGGGCGGGTCGAGGAATTTCGCGCGCGCCTTGAAGACGTCTCTCGCAGTGATCCCACGATTGTTCGGGTAGCGTCGATAAGCGCCTTCGCCGCCCAGCAATTGGGCATGGACAATCCCTATCCGTTTTGTCGGAATCCCTTGGATTGCATCGACATCTCCAACGTCAAATCGCAACTGTCGCCCTTCGAGGATTTTTCGGCGCGTTTGGTGAAGGCGATTGATACCGCCCAGACGGTCTGGGAGCCGCCCGGCTATACGACCGTGAAGGGACACCACACGATGGGCAATCTGTTCGCGATTAGGGCGCCTGAAATCGGCACGCTGCTTCGGGTGATTGCCGGGAAAATCGACGACTATAGGTCGCGCTACCGGGAGCGAACGGAGACCTTCATTACGAATTGGCCCAAGCACTGCACGTTAACGGGCTGGCAGGTCCAGGTGGCGAAGGGCGGGTATCAGAAGACTCACAATCATCCCGGAGCCTGGTTGAGCGGCGTCTTTTACGTGACGATGCCCGAGCACCTCGATGGCGACGAAGGCGGGATCGCCTTCACCTTGCGGGGCCCCGGCTACCGCGTGTTGGACCCGGAGATTCCGGAGGTTCGCTTTTCACCAGGCGAAGGAGATCTGGTGCTGTTCCCGTCGTCGCTGTTTCATTTCACGATCCCCATCCGATCGGACGGCGTCAGGCGCGCCGTGGCCTTCGATCTGTGTCCCAGGCGTTAAATGGCACCCGTCCCGGGGCTTGCTTTGGGGCCCCGGACCGAACTCGCACGGACCCCCTTGGGCCCGACAGCTTTGAACAAATCAGCCTGCGCCCGAAGGAGTGCGCCGCTTGTGGCGGCGCCTATGGGGCGATAGAATTTTCGCCCTGTTCAGGGCGACGCTCGGTCCGATTAGGAATATCATGAGTGACTCTCAACCAGAAGGTGACGCCTCGCGGAACGGTGAGGGCGGTCTGATGATCGATGCGCTTTCGCATCTCAAGGAAGGCCGGCTCGCGGACGCGCTCACGATTTGCCAACAGGTTCTTAAACGTGAGCCGGAGAATGTCGACGCCATCTATATGACGGGGTGGATCGCGCTCTGCCGCAAGGATCAAAACGCAGCGCTTGACCGTTTTCGCCGCGTGATCGAGTTGCAGCCGGGGCACGCCCGTGCCCACAACAACATCGGCACGATTCTGATGAATACAGGTGACGGGGTCGCCGCCGAACGGCATTTCGAAGCGGCGATCGAAGAGGCACCCGATTTCACAGAAGCCCACGCCAATCTCGGCGCCGTGCGGATTGGCCTGGGCAAGATCGAGGCCGCCCAGGCCGCCCTCAAAAAGGCGGCGGAGCTCAGGCCCCAGGATCCTGACATCCTCACCAACCTGGCCACGATCCTGATGCGGTTGGGGGACTTGGAAGAGGCCGTGAAGGGCTTCCGAAAAGTGTT
>JAWWBR010000257.1:0-2653 GCA_033720855.1 Alphaproteobacteria bacterium | reverse complement strand
GCCCGCGGCGGAGAACGCGACCACCGCGCTGCGCGGCGGCAGGCGCGTGATCTTGTCCGTGCCGGCGTAGGACAGCCGGGAAAATCTGGGCCGTGTGACGAAGGCACAATCGGGCACCAGCCGCCGGATCATGGGAGCGATGGTGTCGGCGCCGAGCAGCATGGTCTCGCCGTAGCCGCGGGCGTGGAGGATGCGGTCGGTGAACACGTGGCCGCGATCGGGATCCGCGGCAAGCTGCACTTCGTCGATGGCGAGGAACGCGACCTCGCGCCCAAGCGGCATGGACTCGACCGTGCACAGGAAATAGCTGGGGTTGGGCGGAATGATCTTTTCCTCGCCGGTCACCAGCGCCACCTTGTCGGCGCCTTTGATGGCGACCACACGATCGAAGTTTTCCCGCGCCAAGAGCCTCAGGGGAAACCCGATCATGCCCGACGGGTGGCCCATCATCCGCTCGATGGCGAGGTAGGTCTTACCCGTGTTGGTGGGGCCAAGAACGGCGGAGACCCGCGGCGCGGGCGGGGCCAAAAAGCGGCTAGTCGGGGGCTGTGGCACGGCTTCGATCCGTCCGGACTTGGGGGAAAAGGATGCGCCCGTCACGGCCCCCGCTTTTCGACGTGTTCATGGACGCGCCGCTCCAGGGCGGCGAAGGCGTCCCGCAACGCCACGTAGACGTCTTCATGGGCGTGGTTGGGGGTATCCCCCTGCTTGACCACGATGTCGCCGCCCGGAATCAGGAGCTCCAGCGTGAACTGGTACAACTTGCCCTTATGCGCGCTGTGATGGGGCGCCGCCAGGGTCACGTGAATCCCGGTCGCGCGCTTGGCGAATCTTTCGAGTTTCTTGACCCGTTCTTCGATGCGCGCCGAAATGGCGTCGCTGGGGTCTATATCGCGGTAGGTGATTTGCACGGGTATCGGCATGGGTCTCCTCGAAATTACGGTTTAGGAGGGCCTCGAGCATCATCATAGCACTTCATCCCAGGTCCCTGCCAAGGCCGCGTGGGTCTCCCGGACAGGGCGCGCGAGCGGGGGCACCCGCCACCTCAAGAGCGGGCGCCGGCAATCGCGCCAAGGAATTGATCGACCGAAAAGGGCTTTTGAAGGGCGGCACGGATGTCCAGCCCCCGGGCCGCGGCCAGCTGGCGCACGCGGTCGAGAAAACTCGGCGGATGGGAACTGACGACGACGATGGGGACGGAACACCCCTCTTCGGCCAACCCGTTCAACAGGGCGATCCCGTCGCAATCGGGGATCGAGAGGTCCATGACGATGCAATGCGGCCGCAGCCTGCTTACGGTCTCGAGGAAACGCTTGCCCTCGCCCAATGCGGTGACGTCATATCCCGCGGCGGTGGTGATTTCGCCGAGCGTCTCGCGCAAAACGTCGTCGTCGTCGATGATGAGGATCCGCTGCCGGTCCGGCGGCTTCCGGTCTTCCTCGTCCTGGAACAACGCCGCTTTCTCCTATGGAGGTGAGGGCTGCTAGTGGCCGGAGGCCGCCATCGGCAGAGCCACCGCCCCCAACAGAGGTCCCGATTCCCGGGACTGGATCAGGACAGCGCAATTGCCGAAGCCGGAACGCCGGTCATTGGAGATGTCGATCTCCCAGGACCTCGCCTCGCCGGTCCAGGTCCCGATCCGCCGCAGGTCCCGGACAACGTTGGTATAGGTCACCGTCGCGCCGGCGTTTTCACCGGCGCCGATTTGCGCCGTGTGGCGATCGTCGAAGGCGACGAACCAAATCGTCGCCGGCGCCCGCAACCGTTGTTGCGGCAGGCGAAGGGTCACGCGATCCCGACCCGAGGGCTCGAGCTCGGGTTGAATGCCCGGCCCGCCGTCCCGCCGCACGGCTTCGATCTGACGCAAAACCGCGCCGCGATCGGAGCCCACGGCATAGCTGCGGCCCTGGATTATGGCCTGGGGGGTCGATACGTAGCCGGTTCCCAGGGCCCCGGCGTATCGCCTCTGGCGCGACGTCACGTCGCGACTCGAGAAAGGATCGCGCCACCCCAGGGAGTTCCAGTAATCGACGTGCATCGACAGCGCCAACACGTCCTGACGCCTGGCCAGGTCGCCCAGGAACGCATCGGCGGGCGGGCACGAACTGCAGGACTGAGAGGTGAACATCTCGACGACGACCAGGTCCGGCCCGCTTCGCCCCTTGCCGGCTGCCAGCGGTTCAGCGAACCCGGCAAGCAGGGGAAGAAAAAGCGCGACCGCGAGGATGACGGCACGCCGCAAAGCGGCTCGGATACCAGCGAACATGGCCATAAAATAGCCTAGCGGGCGAAATTCCCGCCAGTCAATTGAGATCACGGTTTGGTGATGGCCCCTGGGACGGGGGGACGGGGCTCAGCCGCCGCGTTCGGTTTCGAAGCGGCTCCGAATTTCGGCGGCGATCCTGGGCGTTTCGAGCAGCGGTTCGGGCGACCAGGAAAAATCGATCTCCCCCTCGAAAACCCGGGCATGGCCCGCGCCGCGCAGGTCCTCATGAAAGGACTCGACCCGGTGGGAGGTGACATCGGCCTCGAACATCGCGACGTAGACGGGTTTGCCGGATGCCGCCGCCTCGGTGGCCATATTGACCGAATCACAGGTGACCACCACCGCGTCGCACAGACCGAGAAGGGCGCGATAGGGATTTTCCCCCTC
>JAWWBR010000256.1:0-2680 GCA_033720855.1 Alphaproteobacteria bacterium | reverse complement strand
GAGCAGTTGCGCCGCCTGGGGTTGCGCGTGGTGCTTTACTTCGTCGGCACGACGAGCCTCGCCATCACCATAGGGCTTGCCGTTGCGCAAACGATCAAGCCGGGCCGCTTCGTCGACAGCGCCACCGTGCAATCGGCGCTCGGCAGCGTCGCCGCGAAAGCCCCGGCCGCCGCGCCTGCGACGCCGAGCCTCGGCGAGCTGCCGCAAAAGGTGCTGACCCTGCTTCCCACCAACCCCCTGAGTTCCATGGTCCAGGCCGAGATGCTGGGGATCGTCATTTTCGCCGTCGTCGTCGGCGTCGCCCTGGTGATGATGGCGCCGCAGCAATCGCGGCCGCTCCTCGACCTCATGGGCTCGTTGCAGCAGGTCTGCATGACGGTGGTGCAGTGGGCGATGCGGCTCGCCCCCTATGCGGTGTTCGGCCTGCTCGCCCAGTTGACCGCAAAAATCGGCCTCGACGCCCTCCTGGGAATGGCGCTTTACGTCGTGACCGTCCTCTCTGGCTTGTTGTTGCTGTTCATCGCCCAGCTCCTGATCGCGCGCTTCGTGGCCGGACGCAGTCCCCTTGAGTTCCTGCGTGCCGTCCGCGAGGTGCTGCTGCTGGCCTTTTCCACCTCGAGCTCGGCCGCCGTCATGCCGGTGAGCATCAGGACCGCCGAAGAGGGTTTGCGCGTGCGGCCCTCTGTCAGCCAGTTCATCATCCCAATCGGCGCCACCATCAACATGGACGGCACCGCCCTCTACCAGGGTGTGGCCGCCCTGTTCCTGGCGCAGGTCTTCGGTGTCGACATCGGTCTTGCCGGCATGCTGTTGATCGTGGTGACCGCGGTGGGGGCGTCGATCGGCACGCCGGCCACGCCCGGCGTCGGCATCGTCATCCTTTCCATGGTGCTAACCACCGTGAACGTGCCGGCCGCGGGCATCGCCTTGATCATGGGTGTCGACCGCATCCTCGACATGAGCCGGACCGCGATCAACGTCAACGGCGATTTGGTGGCCTCCACCGTGATGGACCGTTGGGTCGGCGGCGAGAGGACCTACCAGGAGGAGATGGCCGACGAGGAGGCGCACGAACGGCTGCGGGCCGAAACCGGGCAGGACATCGTGGTCCGGGGGCCGGGCGCGGGTTGAGGAACCTCAGCTCAGGGCCTTGACGCCGCTTTGTCCGCCAGGGCGCGGACGATCGCCGCCCGTTCGGTGGCATTGGGCGTGTAGTGATTGGCAAGGAAAGCTTCGATCTTGGCGCGACGCTGGTCCGCAGGGATCTTAGCGACGCGCTCGACGATCGCACTCTCGGTATGACAACCGGTGCAGCGTTTAGGGACCGTATCCTGTGCGGCAGCGGACACGGTCAGACCCGACGCCAGCGCCACCATCACGGCGCCGGGAATCCAAGGTCCGGTCAAAACGCGTTCAACGGGAAACATCATCTGCTCATTACTCCTTTCATCTGCCTTGTCGGCAAATCGGGCGGTTCACACGGTCTCTATTTCAACACGTCCCCCATCACATCGCACGTTGCAAGGCGCACCCGGAGTTTGAATTTTTGTGTCCCGCGTATTGGCATAAAAAAATTGGGGATATAGAATGAAATTTAATGTGAATGCTTGCTTACGGGTAAAGCGGCTGCCACATTCGCAAATGATAATAGTTCTTAATTTCTTCTCTGTTCCACCTGACTTGGGGGAGTTCGCGTTGGAGAACCGGCGGCACCAGGCCAGCTCAAAAGGCTATTTTTGATGGATTTCTCCTGCCGCCTGATCTTTTCGGGATGCCTCGTCGCGACCTTGTGTTTTTTCCTATTCGTCCTTTCTTCTGGCGCGCAGCAACCGCCCCCGGCCGCACAACCCGGCGGTACCGGAGCCGCCTCGGCGGCGGATAAGGACTGCCTGGCATGCCATGGCGCGAAAGGCGAGGATCCGGTCGGAAAGATCAGCGTTACAAGGCATGGCACCAAAGCCGACCGGCGGACCCCCGATTGCCGCAGCTGCCATGGCGGCAGCGCCGCCCACATGGCCAATCCCAAGGCCGCTAAGACCGACATTCAATACAGCGATAAATCACAGACCACCGCGGCCAAGCAGAATGAGCAATGCCTTTCCTGCCACCGCGGCGGCCACGTGATCCTGTGGCAAGGCAGCCCCCATCAGTCCCAGGACGTGACCTGCGGCGCCTGCCATAAGATCCATACGCCCCGCGACCCGGTGATGACCAAGACCCAGCAGACCCAGGTCTGCACCTCCTGTCACAAGCAGCAGCATGTCCAATTGAGGAAACCATCACGCCACCCTATTCTCGAGGGCAAGGTCCAGTGCGCCGATTGCCACAATCCACACGGCTCGGCCGGCCCGGCGCTGATGGCGCGCGACACCGTCAACGACACGTGCTTCATGTGTCACGCCGAGAAGCGCGGTCCGTTCATCTGGAATCATCAGCCGGTCACCGAAAACTGCGGCCTCTGTCACGATCCGCACGGCACTACCGTGGCCAGCATGCTGAAATGGCGCCAGCCGTTCCTGTGCCAGCAATGCCATGAAATCACGAGCCATCGCGGGGCCATACCGTCACTGACCGCGCCGGGCTCGACGACCGGCATCGGCAGCACCTTGGCCCGCGCCTGCGTCAACTGTCACACCAATATCCACGGCTCTAACAATCCGACCAACAGCGCGGGATCGCG
>JAWWBR010000255.1:0-2706 GCA_033720855.1 Alphaproteobacteria bacterium | reverse complement strand
TGTGAAGGGTTTCGGATGTGGGCCCTTGTTGTGAGCTGAGTTTTCGGCGGGGAGCGGGTTCGGGCCCGCGTCGGAAAGCCTCCAGGGAAAGAACCCGCGGGAAGTAGGCGGGGGTCTTGGGTCTATGGGGATTTGTCCGGAGCGTGTTTCGCGGCCGAGCGTGCGGGAGCGCCGGACGATGGCCTTGGGATCGGGAGCCTGCGTGCAGATTGGCGCGCGCCTAGCCGAGGGGCCGTGCTTGGCGACGCTGTTTGGCGCTGTGCCGTGCGGTTTGACCCGGCGAGTCCGGTCGGAGGATTGATCGGCACGCGTCGATCTGGTCGCCGGGTTTGGGGCCCGGCGTTGTGATCATGCTGCTGGCCGGCGTTGCGTGTCATGGCGGTCCTCGGGGGCTGGCGCCGCGCGCGAAGGTCTCGACGATGATCATGCGGCCGCCGCAGTGCGGGCATGGCGGGCGGTGGTCGGCGGGGGATTTCTCGCCGGCGTCGGATGCGGCAGGTGGTGCCTCGAGGGGCTCGGAAGTACCGATCAGTTCGCGGGCCCGGGCAAGGTTGGCCTTGCGGGTGGCGCTGGCGAGAAGCCCGTAGTGACGGATGCGGTGGAAGCCTTTCGGCAGGACATGGAGCAGGAACCGGCGGATGAACTCGGCGGGAGCGAGGGTCATGGTGCGATAGCGTTCGCGGCCGCTCCGCCGGTAGTCCTTGACGCGGAAGGTGACGCTGTCGGCATCCATCGCGATCAGGCGGCTGTTCGAGATCGCGACCCGGTGGGTATAACGCGACAGGTAGGCGAGCACCGCCTTCGGCCCGGCGAAGGGCGGTTTGGCGGAGACGAACCAGTCCTTACGGCGCAGCGGCGCGAGGTAGGCGCCAAAAGCGGCAGCGTCGCGCAGATGTGCCAGGTCGGCGAAGAAGGCCAGCCTTCCCGCCCGATGCGCCTCGGCCAGGCGGCTCAGCATCAGGCGCCGGAACAGCCGGGAGAGCACCTTCACCGGCAAAAGGAAGCCGGGACGGCAGGCGACCCAGCGTTCGCCGTCCGGCGACAGGCCGCCGCCGGGCACGATCATGTGGACATGCGGGTGGTGGGTCATCGCCGAACCCCAGGTATGGAGTACAGCGGTGATGCCGATGCGGGCGCCGAGGTGGCTCTGATCGGCGGCGATGGTGATGAGCGCCTCGGACGAGGCCCGGAACAGGGCGTCGTAGACCACCGCCTTGTTGGTGTAGGCGATGTCGGCGATCTCCGCCGGCAGGGTGAAGACCAGGTGGAAATACGCCACCTCCAGCAGCTCGGCCTGGCGCGCGGCCAGCCAGTCCCGTGCCGCCCCGGCCTGGCATTTGGGGCAATGGCGGTTGCGGCAGGAATTGTACGCGATCCGCTCGGTGCCGCAGTCCTCGCAGCGTTCCACATGGCCGCCGAGCGCCGCCGTTCGGCAGCGCTCTATGGCCGACATCACCTTGAGCTGACCCAGGCTCAGGTGACCCGCCTGCCTTCTGCGCCAGGCGGGGCCATGCCGGTGAAAGATGTCTGCGACCTCGAGCCGAGGTCGGCTCAGGGCCGCCCGGTCAGGGCGCCCGGGCTCCCTCGATCGATCCCAGCCGGTCGAGCGGGCTCATCACCGTGCGGATCGTGTTGCTGGCGACCCGGGTGTAGAGCGCCGTCGTGTCGAGCTTGGCGTGTCCGAGCAGAACCTGGATCACCCGGATGTCGATGTCCTGCTCCAAGAGATGGGTGGCAAAGCTGTGCCGCAGCGTATGGGTCGAGATGCGCCTGGTGATCCCGGCCAGTTCGGCCGCCGCCTTCACCGCCCGGTCGACCTGGCGCGTCGACAGCGGGTTGATCGGCGGGCGGCCGGGAAAGAGCCAGCCATTGGGCAGCATCACCCCGAGCCGCCGGCCTGCCACCCACCAGGCCCTGAGCAGCCCGAGCAGCTGCGGCGACAGCATGGCATGGCGGTCCTTGCGTCCCTTGCCGCGCTCGATGCGCAGCAGCATGCGCTCGCTGTCGATGTCACCGACCTTGAGATTGACCACCTCCGAGACGCGCAACCCGGCCCCATAGGCCGTGCTCAGCGCCGCCTTCCACTTCAGGTTCGGTGTTGCCTCCAGCAGGGCCGCGACCTCCTCCGGGCTCAGCACCTCGGGGATCTTGCGCGCCTGGCGCATCACCGTCAGGCGCCGCGCCAGGTCCGGACGGTCCAGCACCGTCGCGAAGAAGAACCGCAGCGCCGAGACCGCGCCGTTCACCGTCGGCGCGCCAAGCCCCGCCTCCGCCTGGCTGAGCTGGAACCGGCGCAGATCCTCCGCCGTCGCGGTCGCCGGCGACCGGCCGAGGAATTCCGTCAGAGCGTCCAGGTGGCGCAGATAATTGATCCGGGTCTTCTCGACGAAGCTGCGTATCCGCATGTCCTCCAGCATCCGGTCGCGCAGGCTCTCGGTGGTCGTGGTCAAAACATCGGTGCTCATGGGATATCCTTTCGAGCTGAGGTTGCAGGAACCTCAATGCTCGCGACCGAACACCCCACGCGTCATTCAAATCCGTTCAACAATCACACCGGCCCGAACCAAGGCGCTACCCTCGAAGCTCGCCCAATCCCGCGCGAGCGGGTTCGTTCATTGGCACGAGGCCGACTTACGGCACACGTGTCTGGTAGGTCTCTTCCCCGCCGCATGGCAGACACTCGGCGCCAGGCTGCCAGGCTGGCTT
>JAWWBR010000254.1:0-2730 GCA_033720855.1 Alphaproteobacteria bacterium | reverse complement strand
GCGATAAACCCCTGGCGGCTGCCGCGCCGGGGGTTTCTCTTTGCCTGACCCGAGCCTGTGCCGGAACATGGCTTTGGGCGCACCCCACCCCGAAGGAACGAACCCAACCACTTCGACCTTGGCGTCGCCGGCCGCTTTCCACTACTGTGCGGCCCCGAACGTGATGTCATCTGCCGCACCCATACTGGCGCTGCGCAACGCGCGTCTCGCTTTCGGCGACAAGCTCTTGTTCGAGGACCTCTCGCTCTTCCTCGGGCGGGGGCAACGCGTCGCCCTGGTCGGGGCCAACGGCACCGGCAAGTCGACGCTGCTCAAATGCCTGGCCGGCGTGATCGACATCGACGAGGGGGAGCGTTTCGTCCAGCCCGGCACCACCATCGCCTGGGTTCCCCAGGACCTCGCGGTGCCCGACGGCGAGAGCCTGCGCGACTTCGTCTCCCGCCCCGACGAGGTGCGGGACGGCCTGCGGGCGGAAAAGCGGCCGCTTTCGGCCCACAAGGCGGAGGAGGCCCTCGAGCGCGTTGGCCTCGACCCCACCATGGTGGGCGGAGACCTGTCGGGCGGGGAAACCCGGCGCGCCGCGCTCGCCCGCGCGATGGCCCGGGAGCCCGACGTGCTGCTGCTGGACGAGCCCACCAATCACCTCGACCTCGCCGCCATCGAGCACCTCGAGGCCACCCTCAAGGCGTTTCCCGGGGCGGTCCTGGTGATCAGCCACGACCGGACGTTCCTCGATGCCGTGTCCACCGCCACCCTGTGGCTGCAGCGGCGCAGCCTGCTGCTGATGAACGGTCCATTTTCCCGCTTCGAGGCCTGGTCCGAGGAGATCATCGATCAGGAGATCAAGAGCGCCGAACGGCTAAAAAAGCGGATCTCGCGCGAAACCCGCTGGCTGCACCGGGGCGTGACCGCGCGGCGCAAGCGTAACCAGGGGCGGTTGCGCAAGCTCGAGGAACTGCGCGAAGCCCGCCGCCAGCGCCAGGTGGGCAGGTCGACCGTGTCCCTGGTCGCCGCCGAGGGCCCGCCCGCGAGCCAGATGGTTGCCGACCTCCATCGCGTATCCAAGAGTTTCGCCGCCCCCGACGGGGAAGAGATTGCCATTGTCCGCGATTTCACCACCCGCATCATGCGCGGCGATCGCGTCGGGCTGCTCGGCCCCAACGGCGCCGGCAAGACGACCATGCTGCGGCTGCTGCTGGGGGAGCTCGCACCCGATAGCGGGCGCATACGGCTTGGGCGGCGGACCGAAATCGCCTATTTCGACCAGGCCAGGCGGGATATCGACACCGCCGAGACGCCCTGGCGCTTCCTCTGTCCCCAGGGGGGCGACCAGGTCAACGTGCGCGGCCACCTGCGCCATGTCGTCGGCTATCTCAAGGAGTACATGTTCGACGAGGACGACGCCAAGAGCGCCATCGGCACCCTGTCGGGCGGCCAGCGCAACCGTTTGATGCTGGCCCGCGTGCTGGCGCAGCCGAGCAATGTGCTGGTGCTGGACGAGCCCACCAACGACCTCGATATGGACACGCTCGACCGGCTGATGGAAACCCTCGATGCCTACGACGGAACGTTGATCCTGGTCAGTCATGACCGCGACTTCGTGGATAAACTCGTGACCAGCCTGATCGTGATGGAGGGCGACGGCATGGTCGAGGAATATATCGGCGGTTACGGCGACTATCTCCGTCAGCGCGCCGACAGGAGACCGAGCAAGGCGGCGGGCGAGGGGGCGGCGAAGGCCGGGGATGCCGGCGCCGCGAGTGACCGGCGGCGGGAAAGCGCGCCACGCAAGCTGAGTTACAAGGATCAGCGCGAACTCGATGCCCTGCCCGAACGCATGGGGGCCCTGGAAGCGGAGATCGCCGAGCTCACGTCCCGTCTGGCGGACCCCGATTTGTTTGCCAAGGACTCCGAGGTTTTCGGCCGGACCGCGGCGCGCTTAGAGGCGGCCAAAGGGGAACTGGAGGACGCCGAGGGGCGATGGCTCGAGCTTGAGGCCCGGCGCGAGGCGCTGGCCGCGGGCGGTGCCTGAGGGCGAGTGATGGGGCGCGAGACGAGGTGGAGGGTCGTCAAAGGCGCGGCCCTGGGCCTTGCGCTTCTTTTGCCGACGGCGGGGCCGGTGCGCGCCGAGGTCTACGTCCTGACCGGTCAGGTCCATCCCAGGTTCAACCTGGAGATCGGCATCAACGGCCAACACCTCAAAACGGTTCAGCCCAATCCGGGCAAAGCCAAAATCTTCATCAAGCAGATCCGGCCCGGCATCGTCAGGACGGGCCGCAATCGCCTTGACGTGACCTATCGCGTCCTGTCCGAGGCCGCCGGGGGCGGTGCGCCGGTGCCTAGCTTCAAAATCCGGCTGGTGCGCAAGGCGAGCCTCAGGGACCGGTCCCGGGGCGAGCGCCTTCTCGAACTCCGGGGTCCGCGAAAACCCTACACCCGGAGCTTCACGCCAAAGACCGTGACCAAGGTCTTCGAGGTACGATGAGGGGCGAGGCCGCGGCAAGTTCCGGGGCGCGAGGCCTCCGGCGCTGACCGGGGCGGGGGATCGGAGGGATATGACGACCAAAGCGCATCTCGCACGATTTCTGCTCATCATTTTCCCGGTGGCCGCGGTTGTCGCCGCCATCGCCCTCGGCCCCCTGCCGCAAACCCCCGAGTACCATCGCTTCGCCGATGCGCGCAGCCTCCTCGGCATCCCCAATTTCGCCAACGTCGCGACCAACGCCGCCT
>JAWWBR010000253.1:0-2780 GCA_033720855.1 Alphaproteobacteria bacterium | reverse complement strand
GTTCGCCTCCTCGGTTCGCCCCAACTCGCCGTAGATGACGGCGAGAAGCGTGTTGCAGCCCATGGCCTCGGGATTGCGGGCGAGGCTGTCCTTCAGTGCCGCGATCGCCTGTTCGTACTTGCCCGTGGCGTAGTAGGCATGACCCAGATAGATCAGGTAGTTGGGCGGATAATGCGGATCGAGGCGCATCGCCGTCCTGACCGCATCGACGGCGGCCTCCGGCTCTCCCGACAAGCTCAGTATCAGCCCCAAGCGGCCGTATCCTTCGGCGAATCCGGAATCGAGCGCAATCGCGCGCCGGCCTTCGGCAATGGCTTTGTCATGCTGACTTCTGAACACGTAGATCCACGCCAGATAGGCGTGCGCCAGGGGCAGGGAGTCGTCCAGGGCCACGGCCTTTTCCGCGGCTTCGAGGGCGCGGTCCAGCGGATGGGGATCGTGCCCCCACTGGTTGCGCCAGTCGCGCCAATGGGTATGAGAGAGGATCGCGTAGGCGCCGGCAAAGTCGGGATCGAGCTCGATCGCCCTTTCGAACATTTTCCGCGCCAGCAGATTCGAGTCTTTCGTCGAACGCGCTTCGTAGGACCTGCCGCGCAGGAAGCAGTCATAGGCCTCCATGTTCTCGGTATAGCGTTGTTCCGCCTGTTTGCGTTCGCGCGCCGTCAACTCGACCTCGAGCGCATCGGCGACCTTGCGGGCGACCTCGTCCTGGACCGCGAAGATGTCTTCCAGTTCGCGGTCGTACCTGTCCACCCAAAGGTGATGGTCGGTCGCCGCGTCGATCAACTGGGCGGTAATCCTGAGCCGGTTGCCGGCCTTGCGGACGCTGCCCTCCAGCACGTAACGGACGCCGAGCTCCTGGCCCACCTGCCGGACCGAGACCGGGCTGCCCTTGTAGACGAAGGACGAGTTCCGGGCGATGACGAAGAGGCCGGAGATCTTGGAGAGCTCGGTGATGACGTCCTCGGTGATGCCGTCGGAAAAGTAGTCCTGCTCGGGATCCCCGGACATGTTGGAGAAGGGCAGCACGGCAATCGAGGGCTTGTCGGGGAGCGGCAGCGCTTCGCGCGCCGCCGTTGGCCCCGCTCCGCTCGCGGCCTCGCTCCGCACCTGATAGACCCGCACCGGCCGGGCGATGTTCTTGACGCTCTGCTCTCCTTTGTCCTCGAACGCAAGCCTCAGCTTTCCCTCGACCTGGGCGAGGACGCTGTTGGATATATAGACCTCTCCCGGCGCGCATAGCCCCTCCAGCCGCGCCGCCACGTTGACGCCATCGCCGAAGAGGTTGCCGCCGTCCACCATCACGTCGCCGAGGTTGACGCCGATGCGGAAGGTCATCCGGCCCCCTGCGGGCTTCTCGGCGTTGCGGGCGGCGACCTCCTCCTGGATGGCGATGGCCGCGCGCACCGCCTCGACGGCGCTGGCGAACTCGGCCATGACGCTGTCCCCGGCGGCGCCGAAGACGCGCCCCTGGTGGCGGAAGATCAGGCCGTCGATGAGCTCCCTGTGGCCCTTGAGGGTGCGCAAGGCGGCTTCCTCGTCGGCCTCCATGAGCGCGGAATAGCCGACCACGTCGGCGGCCAGGATCGCCGCCAGCCTACGTTGGGGTCTGTCCTCGGCCATGGTGCCCTCGGCGCCTCCCCGCGTCCCCGCCGCACCTTCGAGGGAAATAGTACGGGCGACGGCCGGGGGAGTCTATCGGCGGGCTCGGGTGTTTGTCTCACTTGGTGTGGATATAAGCCCTCGAAACCTCATTCGGCTGATTTCTCGCTGTAATGGGTCCGTGTGATAGCGAACCGGCGGCCCCAAGGACCGCCGGTTTACCAGGCAACTTATGAGTCAAGGCATGTCACGGAATGCTGACATTCGTTCCGCCATTGCCCTTTCCGCTATTGCCGAGACCATCGGTATTCCCAGCAACCGCGTTGATGCCATCGCCGCCGTTTTTGTTCGCCGTGTTGTTGCTCAGCGTATAGCCGGTCGAGTTAATATCGATCCCATCCTCGCTATTTCGGCTGGCATTGTTGCCGGATATCGCGTTCAGGCCATCCCCGTCGACGCCTGAAGCGATCCGAATGCCGTCGCCGGTATTGTTCACCGCCAGGTTGTTCGATATCCCGCTGATGTTAACGTCATTGCCGACACCTGAACCCATAACGGCAATGATACCGCCTTCGCCATTGGCCTTTACCCTATTTCCGGAAATGGTCGTTTGTACGTCGTTGCTATCGGACCTCCCGCCGGAAATATTGATACCTCTCTCTCCATTGTTGACCACGATGTTGCCCGATACCGTCCCCATGACATCATGACTGCCGGCGCCCACCGTAACGTCACTTCCGCCCCCTGATATTGTTATGCCGTGGCCGGTACTGCCGCTGACGGTGTTATTCGAGACGGTATAGATCACGGTATTGTTTGTGCCACCGGTTACACCGCTGCGGTCTCCGCCGGTGACGCCTATTCCCTGTGATGTCGGGAGACCGAGATCGACGCCTTGGCCGCTCAGGCGGACCGTATTGCCCGAGATGGTGGCGTTTAGAATGTTATTGTTGGATATACCGTTTCCGCAGCCGGCGCCTTTGACCAAAATCCCCTGATCCGCAGCCTTGTAAACGATGTTGTTGGTGATGATGGCGGTAACGGTATTCGGTGTTCCGCTGTCACCACAACCGCTGACTGCCCGGATTCCATCGCCGGTTAATCCGGGATTTGTCCCGCCCAAAAGATTTTGGACCTGATTGCCATCGATCGTGGCGGTGACCGTGTTGCCGCCGTTG
>JAWWBR010000252.1:0-2886 GCA_033720855.1 Alphaproteobacteria bacterium | reverse complement strand
GTCCACCGCCGGCCATATCGCCCTGCTGCCGGTGATGGCTGTGATCCTGACCGCTGCCAGCTGGCGCTGGGGATATCTGTTCCTTGCAGCGATTTGCTTCGTTTTGTTGCCTGTGGTCTGGAAATGGATCAGGCCCGGTCCCGACACAGTACGCGTGTCTCCGACAAGGGCCGCCGCCCCGGCGACACCGGCACCCATGGAAGAAGAGGTGCCGGAAAGGCTCGTCGAGCGCCTGAAGCTGTTGTTCAGGAACCGCACCTTCCTGGCGTTGCTGGGCAGCTACACCATCTGCGGCTTCACCGCGACGGGCATGATCGACACCCATTTCCTGCCCTACGCCATCTCCTGCGGCATCCCGGTGGTCGCCAGCGCCTCCGCCTATGGCGTTCTCGCCGCTTTCAATATGGGGGGCATGGCCTTGGCGGGGTACCTCGCCGACCGCATCAATCGGCCGATCCTATTGGCGGTGATCTATATCATGCGCGGCCTTTCCTATGTCATACTGCTGCTGGTCCCGGTCTATGACCTTAACCTGATCTGGGTATTCGCCGTGGTGTTCGGGATCTTCGACTATTCAACCATTCCGGTGACTACGTCCCTCGTCGCCACACATATCGGCCTCAGGACCATCGGCCTGTCGCTCGGCGTGCTGGCGATGTTCCATGCCGCGGGCGGCGCCGCCGGCGCCTTCCTCGGCGGGGTTCTCTACGACATGTTCCAGAAATACGATTTCGTCTGGGTGGCGGCAATCAGCGTCGCCATGATTGCCGGCCTCCTTGTCTTGACCATCCGCGAGAACCGCGGCGAACCGAGATCCCCCACACCGCAGCCGGCGACCGCCTAGGGGCAGCCGATGGCCAAGACCTACCGTCTCTCGCTGACCTGCGCCGATCGCAGCGGCCTCGTCGCCGCCGTCACCGGCCGCTTGTTCGACCTTGGCGGCAATCTTGGCGACACCACCTTCGCGGTTTATGGCAGCGCGGCCGAATTCACCACTCTGGTGTCGGTGCCCGATACCGTCACTCCGACCGTCATCGAGGAGGAACTCGCTGCCCTTCCCGAAGCCCCCGACGCCGAAATCGTCATCGAGCCGTTCGACCGCCCGACCACCCACGGGCCGATGGGTCGGGCGAGCCACGTCATCACCGTTTCCGGCGGCGATCAACCGGGCCTGATCGCACGGATCAGCGAGGTGTTCGGTGAATTCGACGCCAATATCGTGCATCTCGAGGCGGAGCTCGATCCCGGTCCGGAACCGGGCGGACATTACTCGACGCGGTTCTCGGTGGCGTTGGCTCCGGCGACCGCCAACAAATGCCTGGCGACGGTCGCCAATACCGCCGAAAACATGAACCTGAGCTGCCATTGGGAAGTTGTTCCATAACTTAAAGAAAATGGATTAACGAATTAATATAAATACATATTATTTCCGTATCTGAATCCGATTTTCGGCCAACCCTGGGCGCGCCCATGAACGTCGTCTTCTTCCTGATCGTCGCCGCCGCCTTCATTGTGACTGCCGTCCGTCAAGTGCTGTGGACGGGGGCCGCGGCGGGCGCCACCGGAAAGGCGGCGCTCTCCCCGATGGCGGCTCTGGGCCAGGGCATGATCGATCAGGCCGGCGCCTCGGTGACGCTCGCCATCGGCCTGATCGGGGTGATGGCCCTGTTCCTGGGGCTGATGAAGGTCGCCGAGGCGGGCGGGCTTCTCGTCATCATCGCCCGCACCATCCGTCCGTTGATGACCCGCCTGTTCCCCGACGTCCCCCCCGACCACCCGGCCATGGGGGCGATGATCCTCAATTTTTCCGCCAACGTGCTTGGGCTTGGCAACGCCGCGACCCCGTTCGGCATCCGCGCCATGCAGGAGCTGGACCGCCTCAACCCGGTCAAGGGCACGGCGACCAACGCCATGGTGCTGTTTCTCGCCATCAACACCTCGTCGATCACCATCCTGCCGACCGGCGTCATCGCCTTACGCGCCGCCGCCGGTTCGGCCGACCCGGCGGCGATCGTGCCGACGACGCTGTTCGCCACCATTTGCTCCACCACCATCGCCATCATCGCCGCCAAATTCTACCAGCGGCTCTCGCCCCTTCCCTCGGCTCCGGCGGCACCGCCACAGGACCTGCCGGAAACCGCGGCACCGGGCGGGGACGGCGACCCCGCCGCGGGCGGGCCCGAGGACAAGAGCGGCCTTGGCGATGACTGGCGCGATGCCGAAAGCGGCGCCTATCCGGCCTGGGTATCGGCTTTGGTGCTGGCGCTGATCGTCGCGCTTATCCCCATCACGGTGTTGTGGGGCCGCACCATATCGCCGTGGATCATCCCCAGCCTGATGCTGGGCCTCCTTGCCTTTGGCTTCTTCCGCAAGGTGCCGGTCTACGAATCCTTTGTCGATGGCGCGCGGGAAGGCTTCAACGTCGCCGTCCGCATCATCCCCTACCTGGTGGCGATCCTGGTCGCCGTCGCCATGCTGCGGTCATCCGGTGCGCTGGAGCTGTTCGTCTCGGCGGTCGGGCCGGTCACCGGAAAGGCCGGCCTGCCGGCGGAAGCCCTGCCGATGGCGCTCCTGCGCCCGCTTTCGGGCTCGGGCGCCTATGGGGTCCTCGCCTCGATCATCAACGATCCGGCGATCGGCCCCGATTCCTACGCCGGTTTCCTGGTCTCCACCCTGCAGGGCTCGACCGAAACGACCTTCTACGTGCTCGCGGTCTATTTCGGGGCGGTGCAGATCCGGCGCATCCGCCACGGGCTCGCCGCCGGGCTGACGGCGGATGCCGCCGGCATCGCCGCCGCCGTCATCATCTGCCTGTTGCTGTTCGCGCCCTGATTTGCTTTCCGGGTCCGAGCGCCCGGCCTTTCACGCTTCGGCTTCGGGCATGTG
>JAWWBR010000251.1:0-2907 GCA_033720855.1 Alphaproteobacteria bacterium | reverse complement strand
GATGCCTGTCTCGACGATGGCGAGATCGACGTCGTGTTTTTTGAACAGCCACAGCGCGGCGGCGGTCAGGGTGTCGAAGAAGCTCGGCGGGTTGTCCGGGTTCGCCGCGGTGAGCCATGCGACTTCCGGTTTCAGCACGCCCAGGGCCTCGTCGAACCGGTCGCCGCTGACCTCGTGGCCGTCGATCCGGATGCGCTCGCTCCAGCGCTCGAGGTGCGGAGAGGTGAAGGTGCCGGTGCGAAGCCCCGCATGCTGGAGGATCGCTTCAGTCATGAGCGCAACCGAGCCCTTGCCCTTGGAGCCGGCGATGTGGATGCAGCGAAGACCCCGGTGGGGATTGCCGATGCGTTCTAGCAGCGCGGTCACGGAAGGGAGCGCCAGCGGCGCGCGCTCGGCGTAGGGCCTGAGATCCGGGCGGATGAGGGAAAGGAGCCAGGCCTCCCGCGCCGGCGCGGGATCTCCGGGCCGGGTCAAGGGGGCGTTACCAGGTTGATTATTGCGGCTTGCGGTGCGTGGACCACGCCGCCGGCGGCGTTTGCCCTGGCGCCGGGTCTTAAGCCGGCACCGGCACGCCGTGTTGCTTGCACGCCGCGGTCACCGTGTTGAGCAGCAGGCAGGCGATGGTCATGGGGCCGACGCCGCCGGGCACCGGGGTAATGGCGCCGGCGTTCCTTTTCGCCCCGTCGAAATCCACGTCCCCCACCAGCTTCGTTTTGCCTTCCCCGGTCTCGATGCGGTTGATGCCGACGTCGATCACCGTGGCGCCGGGCTTCACCCAGTCCCCCTTGATCATCTGCGGCCGCCCCACGGCGGCCACCAGGATATCCGCGCCGCGGCACACGGCCGGCAGGTCTTTCGTGCGCGAGTGGGCGATGGTGACGGTGCAGTGCTCGCGCAGCAGCAGTTGCGCCATGGGCTTGCCGACGATGTTGGAGCGCCCCACCACCACCGCGTTCATTCCCGTGAGGTCGCCCAGGTGGTGCTTCAGGAGCATCAGGCAGCCGAGCGGCGTGCAGGGCACCAGGCCGTCCTGGCCGGTGGCCAGCAGCCCCGCGTTGATGACGTGGAAGCCGTCCACGTCCTTGGCCGGGTCGATGGCGGTCAGCACCTTGTCGGCGTCGATCTGATCGGGCAGCGGAAGCTGCACCAGGATGCCGTGGACCTGCGGGTCCTTGTTGAGGTCGGCCACCAGCTTGAGCAGTTCCTTTTCGCTGGCGGAGGCGTCGAGCTTGTGCTCGAAGGAGTTCATGCCGGCTTCGCGGGTCTGCTTGGCCTTGTTGCGCACGTAGACCTCGCTCGCGGGGTTCTCGCCCACCAGCACCACCGCGAGCCCGGGGGTGATGCCGTGCGCCTTGTTGATGATCCCCACCTTGCGGCCGACGGTCTCACGCAGGGTGGCGGCGAAGGCCTTGCCGTCGATCAGGGTGAAGGGCTCGGTCTCGGTGGCGTCGTTCATCGGGTCCTTTGGCGTTGTCTTTTTCCGCCCGGCGGGTTCGCCGCCGGGTGACGGAACGGGTGAGACGGAATGATGCATCCTAGCGGCCCGGGCATCCAAGGCTTGTGTTCGCGCGACCCGATCTTTGGCCGCGGCGACGATGCCGAGGGGCGCCGGCAGCGCCGGTCACGACGACAGGGCCCGGCGCCGCCGATCCTTGCAAGGTGCTTTCAACTTCGAAAACAAGGACTTGAAAGCTATGGGATTGTCGTTTTTCGGTAACCCCGTGTCGCCGGTACGCACGCCTTGCTCCGGCCCCCTCCCTAACCTACGCTTGACCGCTGTTTTGACCGGGTAAACAGCCCGCAATCAGGAGACACCGGGTGGCCGACGACGACGTACAAGACGACGGCGAAGATATCGTACTGAGCGAGTTGCCGGACGACGAGCTCGTCACGCAGATGCACGACGACCTCTACGACGGGCTGAGGGAGGAAATCGAGGAGGGCACCCGCATTCTTCTCGAGCGCGGCTGGGGACCGAAGAAGGTCCTCGACGAGGCGCTGGTGGAGGGCATGCGCATCGTCGGCATCGATTTCCGCGACGGCATCCTGTTCGTGCCCGAAGTGCTGCTGGCGGCCAACGCCATGAAAGGCGGCATGGCGATCCTGAGGCCCCTGCTGGCCGAGACCGGCGCGCCCCCCATTGGCAAGATGGTCATCGGCACTGTCAAGGGCGACATCCACGACATCGGCAAGAACCTGGTCGGCATGATGATGGAAGGGGCTGGCTTTGAAGTCATCGACCTCGGCATCAACAACTCCGTCGAGGACTATCTCGAAGCCATCGAAAAGCACAACCCCGACATCCTCGGCATGAGCGCCCTGCTGACCACCACCATGCCCTATATGCGGGTCGTCATCAACGCCCTCAAGGAAAAGGGCATCCGCCAGGACCTCATCGTCCTGGTCGGCGGCGCGCCGCTCAACGAAGCCTTCGCCGAAGACATCGAAGCCGACGCCTACTGCCGTGATGCGGCCGTAGCGGTTGATACGGCCAAGAAATTCATGGACATTAAGAGAGCCAAAATGAATGGCTGAATCCCCCTTGCTTCCGGGCTCCCACCCCTCCGGTCTGGTCACCTACCCTGACCAGACGCCTCAACCCAGGGGAACAATACAGCCCGGGTCTTCATTACGGGGATTATTGACCTGGGTGCTGACCGGATAGAACGTCATTCGCTCGCTGGGAAAGGGTTTCAACAGCGGCTGCACCTCGCCGGGATGCTGGGCGGCCGGGTCCAGCCAGAGGTCATAATCCTTCTCATCCAGAATGACAGGCATGCGGTTGTGAATGGGGGTCAACAGGTCGTTGGGGGTGGTGGTCAGCAGGGTGACCGACTCAATTTCGGAGCCATCGGGCGACTGCCAATGTTCCCACAAACCGGCGATGGCAAACGGTTTTTCGTCCTT
>JAWWBR010000250.1:0-2927 GCA_033720855.1 Alphaproteobacteria bacterium | reverse complement strand
GTGTCGGAGGCCATTACGGAATTGCCCCATATTTGCACTTGGAGGGTTTGCAACCGCAAAGTTTGGGCTTTGACAATCCAAAAGAGTTTTTTCCCAAGATTGGTGGGTTATTCGATGGGGTAATTTAAAATTTCACAGGTTTTACGATAGTCGGCATTGGAAAGAAGTTTTTTCATAAATTCTGGCGATGATTGTCTTTTTCTTTGAGACATAGAGATGGCCGACCTCTCCATCGAGACTGATTCTGTATCTCCAGTGATATTTTTATAAGAAGGCCACTTCTCGCGATATTCAGGGTCGAAAGCGACATCCAGAGCCGTGCATATCTTTCTCAGTTCGAGATCTGGGTTCAATACAAAATCTTCGTAACGAATAAACCCAATATCATAAATTGCCTCTGCAAATCGGCGCTGCGCGGAAAAGATATATTCTGCGGTTGGAATATTGTTTTTGGGAAGAATTCTAACGGTACTTCGAGCCTGATCCAGGGGATGTCTTACTATAGCGATTTGACGCAGTTCGAAATCGTCGGACATTGCCTCCGCCAAGCTAAGACGATTTGTCGGCTTGCTTTCAAAAGGGACCGCCAAGAAATCAAGGTGATTCCAATCGCGAAGGATAAGGTGACCGCCCCGTTCCTCTACCCGTTGATGAATCAGTTTGATCATTGAATTCAGACCGGCAGCATGAGGGTCGCCAATGGAGTTCAAATCCGCCGGTGAAAGCAAATTGAACCACCGATCAGCTTGAAAAATAGGATTGAATCGATGAAGTCCGCGGGGATTAATTTCACTCAGAAGGAAAACGCCGGCCATTGAGCCGACGCATCTGTTGATGATTGTCCCGCCAGCACGAGCAAGGTTGTGAATTAAGCGTAATACGGGTTTTGTCATGTGCGATCAATTAGACAAAGTTCCGGAGCCGACTAAATATAATTATATTTCTTCGTCCACGAGTAACCAACCACGATTGACCTCCTAGGCACATTGGTGTCCATGGACTTCCCATCTCCGCTTCGGGCCAGAGGCGGTCATCGGGTTAACGCCCGCCGTGAGCAAACAAGGCATTGAATGCAGGTTGAACTCGTTTGGCGGGTCCCATTCTCGGCGCCCTTCAACAAAAGCGCGTTATTAGCTATCGTTTGGGCCTTGGAGCGCCGCGCGAATTGCCGCGGGCAACAGGGAGGAAACGGTCATGACGGAGATCACCACGTACCTGTCCCCCAATGGTCGCCAGACGACCCGGGGCGACGGACCGGCGACGCGCATTCTGGTCGCCACCATCAACGGCGTCGAAACCCTCAGGCGCGCGGAGCCGGGCGCGCCCTGGACGTTGGAGGGAAGGTCGCTGGAGGACCGCCACGTCGGGTCGCTCGAGTTCGACGAGGCCTCGGGAAAGCTGTTCGCGGGCGCCCATGACGACGGCGGCCTCTGGGTCAGCGACGACGGGGCGGGCGCATCCTGGCGCCAACTCACCAACGGGCTGGACCGGCCCCATGTGTATTCGCTGGCATTGCGCCGGCGCGGCGATCAGGTATCGCTGTTCCTCGGCACGTCGCCGGCCGGCCTCTACCGGAGCGACGACCTGGGTGAAAGCTGGACCGAGATCAAATCCGTCCTCGCCGTTCCCGGTACGGATCGGTGGACCTTTCCGCCGCCGCCGCACATCCCCCACGTCAAGCAGGTCGTCTTCCATCCCACCGAGCCCGACACGATCTTTTGCCTGGTCGAGCAGGGCGCGTTGCTCAAATCGGTGGACGATGGGACGAGCTGGACCGAGCTCGACGGCTATTCCAAGCCCGAGGACGAAGTCTACCGGGACATGCACCGCCTGTTGATCAACCCGGACGATCCGGATGTCTTCTATCTGGTGACCGGCGCCGGCATTTACCGGAGCGGTGACGCCGGGCGCACCTACGACCATCTCATGCGGCGCGGTGATCGTGTCGGCTATCCCGATACCGTGTTCCTCGACCCGGACGATGGCAAAACCATCTATATGGGGGGCTCGGCGACCAGTCCGGGAACCTGGCGCAGGGAAGGCATCGCCCGGTCCTGCGTGTTGCGCAGCCGCGACGAGGGGCGGACATGGCAGGAGCTGGATAACGGCATGCCCGAGGTCATCGTGCCCTCCATCGAAGCCATGTGCCAGCACGTGTGGGACGGCGGCATGATGTTGACGGCCGGGACCGCCACCGGTGAGGTCTATGTCACCGAGGATCGCGGCGCGTCATGGGAACAGGTTTGCGACCGTGTGCGGCCGGTGTCCAAGGACCACCACTACGTGGCCTTTATGATGTCCGAAGAGGAGCGCAAGGCGGCGCGGGCGCAACGCCGCGCATGAGCCTCCAACAAGCGGCGCAGGCCGATGGCCCCACGGGGTCAGGCGGGGGCATGACGGTTCCGAGCCGGGGGCGCCATTCCGCCGGTCACCTGATCGCCGGCCTTCGTCTTGGCTTGTGTCCCAAGACGCAGGATAATCCCTGAGGCTTTACGCCCCAGCGCCACGGCAGGAGAGAGATCATTACGGAACCATCGCATCGCACGGGATCGATTCCCTCCGGGGACGTTGACCTGTTCTATCGCGCCTTCGGTCTGCCGCCGCAGCCCTCCGGCCCGACGCCCCTGCTGATTCTTCATGGCAGCAATTATTTCGATTCCTATGACTGGATCGGCGTCGCCGAACGGCTCGCCGACGAGCGCGAGGTTGTCGCCTTCGATCGCCGCGGATTCGGCAATTCCGGCTGGAGCCCGGATAAGGATTACTCGCTCGATGCCATGCTGGGTGACATCGTCAACGTCTCGGCGCATTTCGGCTGGGACCGCCCGGCGGTCATGGGGCATTCCTTCTGCGGCCGCCTCGCGATTTTCTTCGCCGCACACTTTCCCGATCGCCTTTCGCATCTGATCGTCGTCGATAGTCAGCTG
>JAWWBR010000249.1:0-2938 GCA_033720855.1 Alphaproteobacteria bacterium | reverse complement strand
GACGGCGGCTGGGCTACCGCATGCCGAGTCAATCTAGGAGAGGAGCGCTTTCACCCTCCCTGCGTGGCCCCCAGGGTCAGGGGAAATAAATCCCTGTTTGACAGGGCAAATTCCCTGTTCCGGCCCCACATATTCCCTGTTCCATGTTCTAGGGAATTTATCCCTAAGCCACTGGAATGCTACGAATTTTAGGAGCCAAACCCAGCTAGAGGCACCCGAAAGCACCAAAATTCCCTGTATATTCCCTCATAACAGGGAATATCAGTAATAAGCGTCAGCGGAGATTTCCAATTGATGTATGGAGATCGGTTGAGAACTGCCAGTTATGTGAAGCTGCGCTTGTAGACAAAGACGGATAAGCTCCGACAGGACTGCTGCAATTCTGAAGGCTTGATATTGACCCCCCGCGGATTGATCTTCCTGGGCACGGCGATTGTCCTCACCATCGGCAGCTTCGGCGAACCCAAGATCGTTCTGCCTCCGTTTTTGGTCCTGTTGGTCATGGCTCTTTTGTGGTTGGGCCACCGGCAGGGCAGGATGCTGCCCGGGTTCCCCTGGGCCGCGGCCTGGTTCGTTGCCGCCGTTCTGGTTTGGGCGGGGGCCAGCGCCTTGTGGTCGATCGCGCCCGGGCGCAGCCTGATGAAATTGCTTGACCTGGTGTTGGTCGGGGGCGCAGCTCTGCTTCTCTTTGGTGCGGAACGTCGGGTCCCGCCGCGTGACACCCAGGCGTTCGGCCTCGTTCTGGCTTGTGCCGCCGGGCTTTTTTATCTCATGCAATGGAACGAGATCATCACCGATGGGGCCCTGATCCGCTGGCTTTCCGGTCTGCCCGCGAGTGAAATCGAGAAAGCCATGGCGAAACTCGTGCGCGGCATTTCGCTCGCTGCTCTTGTGACCTGGTCGGCGCTGATCTGCCTGCATCGCGCGCGTCGGACACATGCGCTCGTGTTGCTGGGGGCACTCGCGTTGGCGACCCTGTGGGCGACGACGGCCGCCGCCGCCGCCCTCGCCGCGACCTTGGGCGCCGTCGCCGCGGTGATCGTGTTGCGCCTCGGCGCCGGCGCCGTGCGCTGGCTGGGGGCCCTTGCCGCGACGTGGGTGCTGATCGCGCCGTTGGTCCTGGGTGGGGCCACCCACCTCATCGATCCTTACCACTACGGCCGGACTCAGGAGAACATCTCCACCGTCCACCGCCTGGCGATCTGGCGCTTTGCAACGGAAAAGATCGCCGAGCGGCCGCTTCTGGGATACGGCCTTCGTGCCGCGCGGGATATTCCCGGCGCGCGGGACAAGATCCCTCTGGGCGGGATAGGCCGCGGTTTGGAGTTCGACATGCTCTCTGTTCACCCCCATAACGGCCCCCTTGAATGGTGGTTGGAGCTGGGCCTGCCGGGGGCATTGCTCGGGGCGCTTGCGGTTTTCTTGCTATTCCGTTGGCCGGCGCGTATCCGCGATCCGGTGATCCGGGCCCTCTTGGTGGGCCAGCTTACGACCGCATTTGGTATCTTCAGTCTGTCCTTCGGCATCTGGCAGACGTGGTGGCTGATGGCGCTGGTTCTCTCCGGCTTCCTGTCCACGGTCGCGCTGCAGGGCGCCGAACTCACGGAACCCGGCGCCCGTGCCGCGCCTGAGGGCGGGGGGCTGGCGCGGCAATTTGGAATCGGACCATGAACGTCGACGGCGTCCCCTATCGCACGATCTGGCTAGCGGAGGACGGCCAATCGGTCGATATCATCGACCAGACCCGGCTGCCACATGTGTTCGCCGTGCGCAGGCTGCGCAGCCTTGAGGATGCCTGCACCGCCATCTCGGAAATGCAGGTTCGCGGCGCCCCCCTGATCGGCGCCACCGCGGCCTACGGATTGTGTCTCGCCCTCCAGCAGGCGGCGGGAGAAAAGGCCCTGGACGAAGCTTGTCGGGCCCTCAGGCAGACGCGGCCGACCGCCGTCAACCTCGCCTGGGCGGTGGAGCGGGTGCGGCGCGGGGTGATGTCCCTGCCCGCCGACGCGCGCGCCCAGGCGGCGTATCGGATCGCCGCCGACATCTGCGATGAAGACGTTGCCATCTGCAAGGCGATCGGTGCCAACGGGCTGCCGATCATCGAGAGGATATTCGGGGAAAAGGGCGGGCGCCCGGTCGGGATTTTGACCCACTGCAATGCCGGGTGGCTGGCGACGGTCGATTGGGGGACCGCGTTGGCACCGATCTATGCCGCCCATGATGCCGGCATCGCCGTTCACGTGTGGGTGGACGAAACGCGGCCGCGCAACCAGGGCGCAGCGCTTACCGCCTGGGAACTCGGGCGCCACGGCGTGCCCCATACGGTGGTTGCGGACAATGCCGGGGGGCACCTGATGCAGGCCGGTGAGGTCGATCTCTGCATCACCGGAACCGACCGCACGGCCGCCAATGGCGATGTCGCCAACAAGATCGGCACCTATCTGAAGGCACTGGCGGCTCGGGACAACGGGGTACCCTTTTATGTCGCACTGCCGGGGCCCACCATCGACTGGAAGGCGGGGACCGGGGCCGCCATCCCCATCGAACAGCGCGACGCCCGCGAGGTGACCCATATCCGCGGCCTGGACCGGGACGGCAACGAAGTCGAGGTGCGCCTGACCCCGGACGGCAGCGCCGCCGCCAACCCTGCCTTCGACGTGACGCCGGCCCGCCTGGTCACGGCCCTCATCACGGAACGGGGTATATGCGCCGCCAATGCCGAAAGTTTGGCCGGCCTCTACCCGGAAGCGGCCCCGGCCCGCGCGGGACAGGGCTAGGAGGTGGCCACGGCGGTGTAGGGGTGCGCGAGGGCTCGCTTTCGCCCCACCGCTGTGGCAAAACTGCCGGGGCGCGTTAGCTCGGGTAAGATGGATTCCCGAGCCGCGGTGACTGGCGTTGCCCATGGATTTTGGAGATTGACGTGAAACGAGCCTTGATT
>JAWWBR010000248.1:0-3053 GCA_033720855.1 Alphaproteobacteria bacterium | reverse complement strand
CCCCCTTACCGGCCAAACAAACGCAACACCCCCTGGACGGTGGCCCCGGGCGAGGCTAATCTCCTCTCCGCGAAGCTGACGTGCCTCGGTCGCCTCGGGCGAGAAGGGGCGGAAGAGCAAGGGGAAGGATCGGCCATGGCCATAGAAATCATCGACACCGTCGAGGTTGCCAACCGGGAAAAGCAACGCACCGTGGTGATGAACACCCGGAAGCTCCATTCATGGGTGCATTATTATCCCAATCCGGGCGATCACGATGAACTTCACTGCCACAACGAAGACCAGACGTTTCTTTGCATCGACGGCGAATGCACCATGCGTTTCCCCGACGGCAGCGCCGAGGTGCTGAAACCCAACATGGCGGCGCTGATCACCGGCGGGTCGTTCTATCAGCTGGAGAACACCGGGGACGGTCCGATGATCCTGATGGGGACCCGGTCGGGAAACCAGGACAACATCAAGATTATCGACTATGCCACCCGCAAGGACCTGCGCGCCAACGGCGGTGAGGTTCAGATCACCAACCGCGCCGACGAGGCCTGAGGTCGCGAAAGGACACCAGGTTCGAGCCGTTCCGAAAAAATCCTCCCGACGCCCCATAACAAACCGGCCGCCACCCGAAGTGGCGACCGGTTTTCCGCAGCGGTACGCCGCTGGTACGCTAATACATGATCATGAAAACGATAAACGCGACAAGGGCCACACCCGCCACGCCCCAGCTCAGGAAGCCGGGCCGCGACGGGGGCTGCCCCCCCGTTCCGCCGTCCGTCGTCTGCTCGCTCATGGATAGCTCCTTCAAAAAAGCCCCCCTTCGAGGGCGAAAAGTACGCCCGCCAAAAGGGGGCTGCCTCGTCTACCCGAATCGGCCCGGTTGCGAAACATAAATTTTCGCCATGGCCGCAAAAAAAATTTCTTGACGGGTGCGGCTTGGCCGATTCCGCGGCCGGGGGCCTCAAGGGCGCCGAGATCGAACTGCGCTATGGCGTGCGTCTGCGCGGCTTGCTAGGTTCTCACCCCACCGAAAACTCCGACCACTCCCCGATATAGGCGAAGCACATGAGCGACGACCCCCTGATCCGAAAGGCCAATCAACGCTACCAGTCCGACGTCATCGTCGACATGATCAAGCATTACGAATTCCCCTATGTCGCGCTCAATCCCGGCGCCAGCTACCGGGGCCTCCATGATTCCATGGTCAATTACGGCGAAAACGAACCGCCGATGCTGCTCTGCAACCATGAAAAGCTCGCTGTTCAGATCGCCCATGGTTACGCCAAGGCCTGCGGCCGCCCGATGGCGGCGGCGGTCCACAACGTGGTCGGCCTGCTGCATGCGCCGCTGGCCTTGTATTACGCCTATATCGATCGCTGCCCGGTATTCCTGATCGGCGCCACCGGGCCCATGGACGAAAAGCTGCGCCGCCCCTTTATCGACTGGATCCACACCGCCTTCGCGCAAGGCTCGGCGGTGCGCGACTACACCAAATGGGACTACCAGCCGGGTTCGATCCACGGCGTCGTCGACAGCTTCTCACGGGCGTATTCGATCATGATGACCGAGCCCCAGGGGCCGGTCTACATGGTTTACGACGCCGGCCTGCAGGAGGCGGTGCTGGAAGACGACATCCCCCTGCCGCCGGCGGACGCGGTCAAAGTGCCGCCGCGTTTGACCGCCGATCCTCAGCTGATCGCAGACGCCGCCGAGCAATTGGTGACTGCGGAGTATCCGGTGCTGTTGACGGAATACGCCGCGCGCATGCCGATCGGCTATGAACCCACGGTGGAGCTGGCGGAAACCGTGGGCGCTGCGGTGTTCGATATCAACAAGCGTTTGGGCTTTCCCAACCGCCACCCCCAGAACGTTTCGATGCACGCCGACGCCTTCACAGAAGCCGATCTGGTGATGGCCCTCGACGTGGTCGATTGGACCCGCGGTTCACACAAGCCCAATTGGCAGACCCGCGAGGTGGAGTCGCTGTGCAAGCCCGGCTGCAAGTGGATCGACGTCGGTTTCGCCGATATCGAGATTAGCAAATGGGCAACCGACTACAACAAGCACCACAATTGGGACATGCGCATCCTGGCCGACACCGCCAATGCCATCCCGGCACTGACGGAGGCCGCCGCCCGACGCATCGAAGGCGACGCCAGACTCGCCAAACGCATCGAGGCGCGCAAACAGGCCATCGGCGAGAAACACGCCGCCCAATGGGCCAAGTGGCAGGAGGAGGTGAAGCAGCAATGGGACCGCAGGCCGATGCACGAATCGCGCATGGCCCATGAGGTCTGGCAGGCGATCAAGGACGAGGACTGGGTGCTGACCGCGGGCACCCTCAAGAACTGGGCGCTCAAGGTGTGGGATTTCGATGCCCCCTACCGCCACCCCGGGCGCGAACTCGGCACCGCCACTCAGATCGGCATGTCCCTGGGGGTCGCCCTGGCGCACAAGGGCAGCGGCAAGCTGGTCGTCGACCTGCAGCCCGACGGCGACCTGATGTTCGATCTGGGCGCGCTTTGGATCGCCACCAAGTACGAGATCCCGATCCTGGTGGTGATGTACAACAATCGGGCCTATTACAACGACTGGGCGCACCAGATCCATGTTGCCGAGAGCCGCGGCACCGACCCTGCGCGCGCCTATATCGGCATGGATCTCGAGGGGCCTGAGCCCGATTTCGCTCACATCGCCCGCGGTATGGACTGGTTCGCCGAAGGCCCCATCGAGGACCCCGCCGACATCGGCGCGGCGCTCAAGGCCGCAATCGCCGAGGTCAAGGCCGGAAAGCCGGCGCTGGTCGACATCATCGTCGACCGCCGCGAGGGCACCGCGTAGCGGCGCAGCGCGATCGGCGCGGCCATACGAATATACCTTGGCGCAGCCGCGCCATCGGCATTGGAAAGTTCGGCATGGCACGCCCTGTGCTACCGTCGCAGCCTTCGAGGCTGCGCGGAGGGGACCATGAAGGCTCTAGCACGCATAGTCTTGGCGCTGGCGCTGATCCTGCCGATCATGGGTGAAGCGGCGCTGGGCGCCTTCATGTCGGGGCACAAGCT
>JAWWBR010000247.1:0-3067 GCA_033720855.1 Alphaproteobacteria bacterium | reverse complement strand
GAGGGCCTGTTGCGGCGCACCCCCGATCCCAGCGATGCCGAGATCCGCGCGGGGCTCAGCGGCAACATCTGCCGCTGCACAGGCTACGTGAAGATCATCGAATCGGTGCGCAGCGCCGCCCGAGGAGGGGCGTCATGAGCGAGCAAGCCGCCCCCCCGCCCCGGCCCAGCGCCATCGGCGCCCGGGTGCCGCTGATCGACGGCATCGAGAAGGTCTCGGGACGGGCCGCCTATACCGCCGATCTCGGCCACGCGGACGCCCTGGTCGGGCGCCTCTACCGCTCGCCTTACAGCCATGCGCGGATCCGCAAGGTCAACGTCGACAAGGCCCTGGCGCTCGAAGGCGTCGTCGCCATCGTCACCGGCGAGGATTGCGATAAGCCCTTCGGGGTGCTGCCCATCGCCCAGAACGAATACCCCATGGCCCGGGACCGGGTGCGCTACCGCGGCGAGCCGGTCGCCGCCGTCGCCGCCGTCGACGAGGCCACGGCCGAGGCGGCGCTCGCCCTGATCGAGATGGATGTCGAGGAGCTTCCCGCCTATTACGACCCCGACAAGGCCCGCGCCCCGGACGCAGTCGATCTCCACGACGACAGGCCGGGCAACCTGGAGCGCGACGTCCATCATGAGTTCGGCGACGTGGAGGCCGGCTTCGCCGCCGCCGAGATCGTGCGCGAGGATGCTTACGAATGCGGCGAGGTCACCCATGTGCAGATGGAGCCCAACGCCTCGCTCGCCGAATATGACGCCGAGCGCGGCCGCGTGACGCTCCATACCTGTACCCAGGTGCCCTATTACGTGCATCTGCGCGCGGCCCAGTGCCTCGGCATGGATACCTCGCGCATCCGCGTCATCAAGCCCCATGTCGGCGGCGGCTTCGGCCATCGCAGCGAGACGCTGAATTTCGAGATCATCGCCTGCATCCTTGCCCGCGCCGCCCGCGGCAAGGTGCGCCTCAAGCTGAGCCGCGAGGAAACCTTCCTCACCCATCGCGGCCGGCCGATGACGCGCATCAAGCTCAAGATCGGCATGACCAAAGACGGGCGCATCACCGCCTGCGCTTGCGAAACCCTGCAGGCGGGCGGCGGCTACGGCGGCTACGGCATCGTCACCATCCTCTATGCCGGGGCGCTGCTCAACGCCATCTACGACATCCCCGCCGTCAAGTACGATGGCTACCGCGTCTACACCAACACGCCCCCCTGCGGCGCCATGCGCGGCCACGGCACGGTCAATGTCCGTTTCGCCTTCGAATCGCTCCTCGACCAGATGGCGGCGGAACTCGGCCTCGATCCGTTCGAGCTGCGCCGCCGCAACCTGCTCACCGCGCCGATGAAGACCATCAACGACCTGATGGTCGAATCCTACGGCCTGCCCGAATGCCTCCACTGGGTCGAAGAAGCCTCCGGCTGGCGGGAAAGGCGGGGCGCCCTGCCCAAGGGCAAGGGGCTGGGGCTGGCCTGTTCGCACTACGTCAGCGGCGCCGCCAAGCCGGTGCACTGGACCGGCGAGCCCCATGCCGTGGTCAACCTCAAGCTCGACTTCGACGGCGGCGTGACGGTGCTGACCGGCGCGGCCGACATCGGTCAGGGCTCGGATACGGTGCTGGCGCAACTGGTCGGCGAGGTGCTCAAGCTCGATTTCGACCGCGTCTCGGTGATCGCCAACGACAGCCGCATCACGCCCAAGGACAACGGCTCCTATTCCTCGCGGGTGACCTTCATGGTCGGCAACGCCGCGATCGAGGCGGCCGAGCGCCTCAAGGGGATTTTATGCGCCGCCGCCGGGCGCAAGCTCGACGCGAAACCCGAGGACATCGAATGCCTGGGCGAGACCTATCGCGTCAAGGGCGGCCAGGATCCCGGCCTCTCGTTCAAGGAGGTGGTCGAGGAGGCGCTGGCCGACGAGGGCACGATCACCGTCAAGGGCACCTTCACGGTGCCGCGCTCGCACCAGGGCGGGCGCTATCGCGGCGCCGGGGTCGGCCCGTCGATGGCGTACTCCTACGCCGCCGTCGCCGCCGAGGTCGATGTCGACGCGGTCACCGGCCGGGTGACGGTTGAAAAGGTCTGGGTCGCCCATGACTGCGGCTATGCCCTCAACCGGCTCGCCTGCGAGGGCCAGGTGCAGGGCGCGGTGTGGATGGGCCTCGGTCAGACGCTCAGCGAGGAAATTAAATATTTCAATGGCTTGCAGATAGGTCCTAACATGTTGGATTATCGTGTGCCGACGATTGTCGAGTCGCCCGACATCGAGGTCAAGCTGGTCGAGAGCGTCGATCCCAACGGCCCCTACGGCGCCAAGGAGGCAAGCGAAGGGGCGCTCGCCGCGGTCATCCCGGCGGTCGCCAACGCCATCGCGGACGCCGTCAATATTCGCCTCAAAACGACCCCGGTGACGCCGGACCGGGTGATCGCCGCCCTCTCTCGCGCCGAGCGTGAGGCCGGGGGCCGCAGGGACGTCGCCTGATGGAATACATGCCGGACTTCCGCACGGCGCGGCCCGCCACCCTGGAAGACGCCCTGGCGATCCGCGCCGCCGAGCCCGAGGCCCGCTTCATCGCCGGCGGCACCGACCTGGTGCCCAATATCCGCCGCGGCATCGTCGCGCCGAAGACGGTGATCGACCTCACCGGCATCGGCGACCTTCAGGGAATCGAGCCACTGGAGAATGGCGGCTGGCGTGTCGGCGCCGCCGTGACCCTCGCCGCGGTGGCCGAGGATCCCAGGCTCGGCCCCGCCTATCCCGGTCTGGTCACCGCCGCCGGATCGGTCGCCGCCAACAGCCATCGCCAGGCCGGCACCGTCGGCGGCAACCTGTGCCTGGATACCCGCTGCGTCTTCTATAACCAGAGCGAGTGGTGGCGCCGCGCCAACGATTACTGCCTCAAGTCGCGGGGCCAGGTGTGCCACGTCGCGCCCAAGGGCAATCACTGTTTCGCCGCCTTTTCCGGCGACCTCGCCCCGGCCCTGCTGGTGCTGGGCGCCAAGGTCGAGGTCGCATCGCGCGCGGGCATCCGCATCGCGCCGCTGGCCGAGATCTATCGCGACGACGGGATCGATTACCTG
>JAWWBR010000246.1:0-3111 GCA_033720855.1 Alphaproteobacteria bacterium | reverse complement strand
CTTTCTGCGTTGAGGGCGGAAACGCCCGAGAACATTGCACCGTAAAGACTCATTTCCTGTCTCCTGTAGACATCCTGTCAAAAGATTTGGTGAGTGCCGAAATGCGTAAACTTCAGTTTTCCCTTGTCATCCGGGTTAAGACCCCTGGGCCGTGTCGCGCACGGCGACCACGTCTGCCAAGGGGTAGGCTATCCCATTGATTGTCAGTTTGACGGTTTCGCCAGAACTGTCGGCGCCATCGACGATACCCACGGCATAGGTCTCCACGTGAATGGAATTGCCGTTTTCGCCGGCGGCGGTAACGGTGATGCTGTAAGTGCCGTCCGGCTGGGTGACGCCCTGCTGGTTTGTTCCGTCCCAGGTGAAGCCGTGCCTTCCGGCCGTGATCTGGGCGGGGGCGACATGAACGGCAACGCCGGCCTCGTTTCTGATCGTGATCGCGGCGGCGGTGGCGTTTAGGGGAAGCTCGTAAGCGAACTCCGCCTTGCCATCGACCAAAGCGGCGCTGCCGCCCTTGACTTCTACCGTCTTGCCCAGATACCCGACCGCGGAAAGGGCCCGGTTGGAAAGATTGGACGTGATCAGCTTTTCGAGATTCGCATTGGTTTGAATCGCTTGTTCAACCGCCGCAAACTGCGCGAGTTGGGCCGTAAACTCCGTCGAATCCATGGGCTCCAGTGGATCCTGGTGTTTGAGCTGAGTCGTCAACAAGGTCAGAAAGTTCTGGAGGTCGCCCGCCAGCTTCGTTTGCGCCTCCTGGGAGGCGGTGGTCTGACTCGTTGCGGTGGTGGCAGAAATTTCCATAGGAACCGTCTTCCGTTGCTACACGCTGATATCTACACCGCCCTCGGACGCGCGGGAATTTTCATACGCGCCGGCAATCAGCGGCAGTTGATCTTCAATTTCGCTCGGGGACTCCGTCGGGCCCATAACGTCTTCAGCAAGCCCCTGTCCCTCCAGACCATGGCGCGTTCCGTTCTCGCCGCGAAGATTGAACTGAAGGCTATTGGAATCGGTCTTTAGGCCGGCTTCCTGGAGGGCGCGCTCAAGGGCACGAGAGTCCCGCTGCAGAAGATCCAAAGTGTCCGACCGTTCCGCTGTGACGACTGCGGCTATGCGGCCGTCGTGCGTGACTTCGAGCTTGACCTCAACGTGGCCGAGCGCGGCGGGCTTCAGCTTGATATTGATGTGTTCCGCGCCGGAGGCCGCCGCGCGGGCGATGTGGACTGCAAATTGGTCGACGGGGAGGGGAACCGGCTGCGAGCCGCGAACAAACACTGTGGATGTCGTGGTGGCCCCGTGGCCCAATTGTGTTGCCGACGCTGATCCAGGCGTAATTCCACCGGAACTCGATCCCAACGAAACGGGCTGGAAAGTCGAGGAGTTGCCTTGCCCCTTCAGGGCCTCGAGGGCGGTGGTGTTGGCCGGTGAGGGGGCCGCCCCGGCGAAAGCCTGCTCTCCTCCGATAATGGCGAGGGACTGGGGGCCCGGCGTGGCCGGTGACCCATTGGGTTTGTTCAGGCCTTGGGCCTCAATCTGACTAGCGGCTTGGCTAAGAGAGGACGCGGCGTGGCTGTCGGCAACTTCCTGAGCCACCAGAATGCCGTGTGCCAGCGCCGAGCGGGAAGACCATACGGGGGGTGTCGCCTCGACCTCGATCGACGCCGCTGGTCCCAGCGACGCCAGAAGGTTGGCGGTGGCGGAGCTCCGGGCGTGCGCCCCCGCGGTCCCATACGAAGCACCGCCTGTGGCTCCACTCTGTTTGGTGGCGGTCACCTCCGTGCCGGCGTTGGCGAGGCCGGCGTTGGATGTGCGGGCGTGCGGTGTCGGGGAGATGTCGGGAGCGTCTCCGCCACCGAGGGGGGTGTGTATCGTCTCGCCATTGACAACCTTCGGCGCCCCGGAGCTTGGAGAAGCTACGGCTCCTCCTTTGACCTCCGCCACCGCAGTGGCCACTGCCGCCGACACGGCCTGTCCCGGAACAGCATCGGGCTTGCCGCCGGGCATGGCTTGGGCCATTGCGACCGCGGTCTCAGCGACGGCGTTCGCATTCGAATCGGCGATACCGTTGGAAAAAGATACCGCTGCGGCGGTTTCTAAGCCATCGGTCCTTGCCTGGGGAGCGCCGGATCCATTTTCATCAGTCCCTTCTTGGCGTGCAGGCTGGGGCAAGGGAGGGGGGCTCGCGTCGTCATCGCTGTCGGCATCGGCGGCACCATCCACCGCGGCAGTCGCGTCTTTCGTGTCGGCCTGCGATCTGCCGGCCGTATCGGCGTCGCGGTCATCTGTCCCCAATTTGTGGTCTGTGTTGGGACGCGGGGCGGCGCTGCGCCGCGGCTCGCCGACTTCAAGCATGGGTGACATCGAAGACGCCGCCCTGGAGCGATCATCGGCGCGTTCTTTGGTCTGGCCCAGATGGTTGAGAAGGTCGTTGAACGCGGCAAGAGACGCCACATCGCCGGCGGACTGGGCGGACGGCCTCAGCAAGCTCGAACGGGCGCTCTCCGGATTGAATAGCAGATCTCGTACTGAAAGATCCATTTGTCCTAGGTATCCTATGCCACGTGTTGTTCCTATCCTTGGCGGTACATTAGGAGCAAGACGCGGGCCAATCCGGGATGCCACTTAAGATATTGAAAAATAATAAGAAAAAATGATGCACGAACCGCCTTCAGGAAGAAAATACCGCTCCTTCCGGAAAAAAATTCTTGGGGGCGGCAATTAGTGCCGGATCGAGGCGGAAACGATCGACACCGATGAGGTTGGCAAGGGCGCAAAAGCGAAGCCCGCAATCGAGTGCGGGCTTCTTCGGTTGTGACGATGATCGAAGTGGTGCGTTGGCTAGGCCGATATCGTGATGCCACCTGCTTTGGGGACGTCGGTGGATCTTCGGCCAGAGTCGTCACTGGCGTTCTCGGTCGCCGTCGAACCGTATCCACCAGCCGTCGAAGGCGGACTATTTTTTGAGGCGGGATGATGCGCGTCTTGGCTGGCGTCGCGGGCGCCGTGAGTCACAGCGCCCTCACCATTCTCGGCGATCTGACGCCAGGATTCGCAAAGCGGCTGAAGCAGTTTGATCCCTTCCAGCGCGGGTTGCGGATCGTTTTTTAG
>JAWWBR010000245.1:0-3152 GCA_033720855.1 Alphaproteobacteria bacterium | reverse complement strand
GCCGCGGCCGAGGCCAGGTAGTGGCTGGTCGCGACCATGCCGAAGGTGCCCATCAGCTCGGGCCGCGTCGTCGGCATGTCGCGATAGGCGCGGCCGGGATCGGCTGTCTCGTTCATGTCGTCTCCCTTCGTGAGGCCATCCGCTATGGCCTCGGCCCGGATATCTCGCCGCCGCCCCGCTGCGGCAGGTCGTCGAGCGTCCCCTTGAAGGCGAGGAAGCCGCCGTCGATGAGCAAATCCGCCCCGGTCATGAAGCTCGCCTCCTCGGAGGCGAGGTAGGCGGCCCCGGCGGCGATCTCGTCGACCCGCCCGATGCGCCCGGTGAGGTAGCTGCGCCCGCGCTGCTCGCGCGTCAGCTGCGGCGCGCCCGGCTGCTGGCCCGAGCGCGGGGTGTCGATGGCGCCCGGCGAGATGGAATTGACGCGGATGTTGTCGCAAGCATGGTCGATGGCCATGACCCGGGTGAGCTGCAGGATCGCCCCCTTGGACGCGCAATAGCCGGGGCGGGCGGGCACCCCGATATGGCCCAGCTGCGAGGCGATGTTGATGATGGTGCCGCCGCCCGCCGCGCGGATCGCCGGCACCGCGTATTTGGCCATCAGGAAATAGCCGGTCAGGTTGACGGTGATCTCGCGAGTGAAATCGGCGAGCGCCATGGTCTCGACCGTGCCGCGCGGGCTCGGCGCGGCGGCGACGTTGACCAGGATGTGGAGGTGGCCGAGGCGCTCCACCGTCTGGCTCACCGCGCGCTCGGCCTGGGCGGGATCGGCGACGTCGAGCGGGCAGGCCATCGCCGTGCCGCCCGCCGCCTCGATATCGGCCACCGTCGCCTCGGCGCCGGCGAAATCGATGTCGCCGACGCAGACCGCCGCGCCCTCGGCAGAAAAGCGCCGGGCGATGGCGCCGCCGATGGCACCGCCGGCACCGGTCACCAGTGCCGTTTTCCCCTCAAGCTTGCCCGCGGCCATGGACCCTCCCCCGAATTCGGGCGTTTTTGGTCTTAACAGGGGGCAAGTGTCGTCTAAAATCCCTTGCCCCACAAGAGAAGGCAGGGAGGAAAAAAGTCATGAAGGTGGTCTACAACTCGCGGGTCAAGCCCTACGACATCTCCTATATCACCGACAAGTTTCCCGAGGTGGACTTCGTCGTCACCTACGGGCCCGAGGACGTCGCCCGCGAGCTTGCCGACGCCGAGGTGTTCTTCGTCTCCAACCGGGTCTACGTCGAGGACATGGTCGAGGCCGTCAACGCCAACGCCAAGAGCCTCAAGCTCATCCATTTCACCACCTCCGGCATCGACAAGGCGTTGAAGGCGGGGGGCTTTCCCAAGGGCGTCACCGTCGCCAACGTCGCCGGCCTGCGCGCGCCGACCCTGGCCGAGCACGCCTTCGCGCTGCTGCTCTGCCTGACCCACCGGTTCCGCGCCATCGAGGCGGCCAGGGCCGAGCACAAGTGGCTGCGCGACGAGATCACGCCCACCGTCACCACTCTCCGGGGCCGGACGCTGTGCGTCATCGGCATGGGCGCGACCGGCCAGCAGGCGGCGCGCAAGGCACGCGCCTTCGACATGCGGGTGATCGGCGTCTCGCGCGCTTATAAGCCCGACGACCTGGTCGACGAGGTGTTCCCGCGCGAGCGCGTGCATGAGGCCCTCGCCCAGGCCGACGCCGTGCTGCTCAGCATGCCGTCGACCGCCGAGACCCGGGGCTTCATGAATGCGGACAAGTTCGCCGCCATGAAGGACACCGCGGTCATCGTCAACATCGCCCGCGGCGACCTGATCAACGAGGACGACCTGGTCGCCGCCTGCAAGGGGGGCGAGATCGGCGGCGCCGGGCTCGATGTCCAGGCCCAGGAGCCGCTGCCCGCCGACAGCCCCATGTGGGATGTGGACAGCATCATCATCTCGCCCCATATCGGCGGCGGCGGCGGTGGGCCGGACGACACCGACCTCGACGACATGCTGGTCGAGAACCTGCGTCTCTATCTTGACGGCAAGCCGCTCAAACGCCTGGTCGACTGGGAAAACATGACGGTCTAGGGGGGCCAAGCGGAGATCGGGCCCGAGGCCAAGGCCTCAGTTGCGCGCGCTCCGCCGCTTCCCCTATGAGTCCGCCGGCGTCACGTCGCGGACCGCACCGGCCCAGCCGTTGTGGGTGATGTCGAAGATCTGGCCTGCAGGCGTCTTGAATTTCGCCTCGTAGAACGAGTCGGGCGAGGTCGGCCGGCCCGTGAGGTAAGATCCGCCCGCCGCCGTGATGCGCTCCTCGGCCGTGTCCAGGTCCTCGACCCAGACGCCGAAATGGGAGATCCCCAAGGCCTCATCGGGGCTTTCCTGTTTCAGGAGCGCGACGTTGACGGTCCCGTCGGAGACGTAAACCCCGCGGCGCGCCGTGCCGCAACGCGTCATGCCGAAGGCCTGTTCGAAGAACCGGCAGGCCTCCTCCGGATCGGGAACGATGATGGCGATATGACGAAGCTTGGACATGAGACCCCCTCTTGACGGCGACAACCGCCGCGAATGATGGCGCAACCGGGTCCGCGCATCAACGACCGCGGAGAAGGCGCGCGCCTCAGCGGAAGAAGGCGCCGGGCTTGAAGATGCACGCCACGGCGTTGTTGTCCGAAGACGAGCCCACCACCTCGCTGCCGTCCTCGACGATGCGCGCATAGGCGCTCTTGTCCGGGTCCACCTGGGCGCCGATGCGCAGCAGCACCAAAGGCTCGCCGTTCATCGCCGCAAAGGTATAGAAGCTGCCGCGCGGCAGCATGATGCCCTGGTTCCTGCGCAGTTTGGCGACCTCGCCGTCGGGCCCGTGGAACTCGGCGGCGCCCTCAAGCACGACGAAGGCGTGGTCCTCGTTGGTATGGGCGTGCATGCGGTTCTCGCCGTCCTCGGGGCCGAAGACCATGAGGAACAGGTTGAACTGGTCGGTATGGGCGAGATAAGTGCGGTCGTTGCCCTGTTCGGGAATCGGGCTTTCCATGGTGAACACCGTGGGCGCGCGGCTTTCGGGATCGAAGCCCTTCTCGGTCAGCACCCGTTCCATGGTGCCGACGGGCGAATCGACGATGCGGCTGGGTTCCGTCTTCATGATCGGCCTCCCTGATGGTGGCTGCCTCCGCCCCGGCGGGTTCGCTCCCGCCCTTTTG
>JAWWBR010000244.1:0-3183 GCA_033720855.1 Alphaproteobacteria bacterium | reverse complement strand
CCTCAATCGTCGCATAAAGGCGGGGGACATCATCCGAAGGCACGATATCCACTGGGTGACGATGCGCCGCTCGCAGGTCAACCGAAACGTCATCGTTGACGGAGATCAACTCATCGGCATGACCCCCAAGCGCTTTGTGCCTGCGGGCAGGAAGGTCCGCATGGGCGATATCCGTCACCCTCGCCTCATCAAGAAAGGCGCAATCGTGACCATGGTCCTATCCACCCCAAAGATGGTCCTGACCTCCAAAGGACGCGCGCTCGAACACGGCGCCCGGGGCGAAACGATCAAGGTCATGAATCTGAAAAGCAAGACCGTAATCGAAGCCGAGATCACGGGCCCGAATTCCGTCCGCATCAATGCCGAGATGAGCCCCTCCGTGATCAGCACGGCAAGGAGATAACGATGTTTAGATTACCGCAACATATTGCCCTCCCCAGCGCCTGCGCCGCCTTGTTGGCGATCGGCCTCGGCGGATGCAGCAATACCGTAGAAAGGCTGTCCCAGGTCGGTGAGAAGCCACCGCTGACGGAGATCCAAAATCCAACCCAAACTCCGAATTACCGGCCGGTCAGCCTCCCCATGCCCGTGAAGACGCACGCCGAATCCAGGCCCAATTCGCTGTGGCGAACCGGTGCCCGTGCGTTCTTCCGCGACCAAAGAGCAGGTCAAGTCGGCGATATCCTGACGGTGGTCATCGATATCGACGATAAGGCCGAACTCAACAACACCACTGACCGCACCCGCACCACCACGGAAAACGACGAGATCGGGACGGTTCTTGGGATCGAGGGCTTGATCGACGGCCTCATGCCTAAGGACTTCAGTCGTACGAACCCGATCAACGTCACCGGCGAAACCCAGAACAAGGGATCCGGCAAGATCGACCGCGACGAAGAAATCAATGTCAAGGTCGCCGCGGTCGTGACCCAGGTCCTGCCCAACGGCAACCTGGTCATTCGCGGCAGGCAGGAGGTCCGAGTGAATTACGAAGTGCGGGAACTCAGCGTCACCGGCATCGTGCGTCGAGAGGATATCGGATCCGACAACAAGATCTCGTACGAGAAAATCGCCGAGGCGCGCATTGCGTATGGCGGCCGCGGGCATTTGACCGACGTCCAGCAGCCGAGATACGGGACCCAAATTCTCGACATCATCTACCCGTTCTAAATAAGCCGTGCCCGATGTAAAAAAGCCGGCGGATCGACGCCGGCTTTTTTTCAAGGTGTGCGCGCCTATGGCCAACATCGGCGCACAGTTTATTCAGTCGTCGCGCCTCGTGCGTTCCATGCGCTCATGCTGCTCCTGCGCCTCTATGGACAGCGTCGCAATGGGTCGGGCCTCCAGACGGGCGAGGCTGATAGGCTCGTCGGTCTCTTCGCAATAGCCGTAGGTTCCGTCCTCGATCCGCTTCAGCGCAGCGTCGATCTTGGCAATCAGTTTTCTCGCCCGGTCCCGCGTTCTCAACTCAAGGGACCGGTCGGTTTCAAGAGACGCTCGATCGGCGATATCGGGCTCTTGTAGGCCGCCCTCCTGAAGGTGCTGCAAAGTTTCGGAGGTCTCGCTCAGAAGATCTTTCCTCCATTCAAGCAGCTTGCGACGAAAATACTCTCTTTGTTTGGCATTCATGAACGGCTCGTCGGGGGACGGCCGATAGTTACGCGAAAGCTTCGTTGGCATTTCCTGTGACCTTCTCCAACGAGATATGAAACGGCGCGGAGTATATTGAAAAGGGACGGCCGACCGCAAGCGCGGAAATCGTGGAAAACAGCGCTTTTTTCCAGGTAGTTATAAGGTGATAATTCAGTCGAGCGTGGAGTACTTCGCGAGCTCGATCGCGGCCCGCAGCTCGATCTGATCAAGAATTTCGCCGAGACGCGGGTCGTCGACCTCGAGCCGTTCAATCCTCACCAAACGGGCGAGCCCCTCGAGCTCACGCCGCGAAAAGGCGCCGGCCAACAAACCGTGACGCACCTTATCCAGCTGATCCAGGATGTCTTCGGCCCTTTGGCGCGCCTTCGTGGGGCGGTCCTCCGGATTATCGACCTCTTGAACGAGAAGCACGGAATCAACCTGTGCCGCCCCTTTGATACCGGTGACCGCCCGTGCGTCGGTGGCTTGCTCGGGAACCATGTGGTCCGAAAAGGCTTCTTGCGAATGTTTCTTGTGTCTGCCGACACGACGGCTGGTCGCCGAATTGACTGGCCCGGTCTGGGTGATTTTCATCGTTGAGCCGCTTGCTATTGGGGCAATTTGCGCCACTCGATAAGGGCGAGGACAAACCCTCCATCCCCGTCAACGGCCATGCTGGGGCAGCTTAGTTAACATCGCGTAAATTCAGCCATTTTTTCCAGCGCCACCCGACGAGAGGGAAAATCTTGCCGGGTTTTGGGAATCACCTGCCCCGCGGGCCACGCCCGCCCCCGCGCCGCCCCTCACGAAGGAAAATTTTTTCTTTTTTATTCAATGTCTTAGCTGCCCACCCGCGGTGGCACGATATTCGCTTGAGATATCGCGAAAACGTTTTCGCGATGGGAAGCATTTGGCGACAATGATGAACAGTTCCTCCATTCCACACCCCTTCAAACCCGTCCGCGCCCTTGGCCGGCGCCTCTCGATGGGTCTTCTCGGCGCTATCCTCGCTGGCAGCATTCTCCTGTCCGCGCAGGGCGCCGGGGCGTCGTCCAGAGTCAAGGACATTGCCGATTTTGAAGGCATCCGCGACAACATGCTGGTGGGCTACGGCTTGGTGGTTGGCCTCAACGGCAGCGGCGATACCCTAAGCAACTCTCCGTTTACGAGGCAGAGCCTGATCGGCATGTTGGAGCGGTTGGGGGTTAACGTCCGCGATGACAACGTCAAGACGGAGAATGTCGCCGCGGTTATGGTGACCGCGACCTTGCCCCCCTTCGCTAGGCAAGGGGCCCGGGTCGACGTTGTGGTCAGCGCCCTCGGCGATGCCAAGAGCCTGCTGGGCGGAACACTTTTGGTCACGCCCCTCGTCGGCGCCGACGGAGAAGTCTATGCCGTCGGGCAGGGAAACATCGCCGTAGCGGGCTTTTCCGCAAAGGGCGAAGGCACGACGATCAACAAGGGTGTTCCAACAGGCGGACGCATTCCGAGCGGGGCCATCATAGAACGCGAGGTCGGCTTCGAACTCGCCTCGATGACCAATTTGCGGCT
>JAWWBR010000243.1:0-3183 GCA_033720855.1 Alphaproteobacteria bacterium | reverse complement strand
CGGCCGCAAGGGCGGCGCCAAGGCCGACAAGGGGCGTCCCTCCCTCACCCTGCGCAAAGACGGGGACCGGCGTCGCGGCAAGCTCACCATTTCACGCGCGCTCGACGACGAGGGCGGCGAGCGTGTCCGGTCTCTTGCTTCCGTCCGAAGGGCGCGGGAACGTGAGCGCCGCGCTCAGGCCGCGGCCCAGGGCCGCGGGGAGACCACCAAGGTTTACCGCGAGGTGGTGGTGCCCGAATCCATCACCGTTCAGGAACTTGCCAACCGCATGGCGGAACGCGGCCCGGACGTCATCAAGGCGTTGATGAACATGGGCGTCATGGCAACCATCAATCAGACCATCGACGCCGATACCGCGGAACTGGTGGTCACCGAATTCGGTCACACCATAAAGCGCGTCAGCGAGGCCGATGTCGAAGTCGGACTCGGCGGCGGTGAAGATGCGCCCGAAAGTCTCAAACCGCGTCCACCGGTGGTCACGGTGATGGGTCATGTCGATCATGGCAAGACCTCGCTGCTCGATGCCTTGCGCGAGACCGACGTGGCGGCAAAGGAATCCGGCGGCATCACCCAGCATATTGGCGCCTATCAGGTCACCATGGAATCGGGCGAGAAGATCACCTTCCTCGACACCCCTGGCCACGAGGCCTTCACCCAGATGCGGGCGCGGGGCGCCAAGGTCACTGACATCGTCGTGCTGGTGGTGGCCGCCGATGACGGCATCATGCCTCAGACCATCGAGGCGATCCACCATGCCAAGGCGGCGGAGGTTCCGTTGATCGTTGCCATCAACAAGATCGACCTGGAAGGTGCCAACCCCGACCGCATCAAGACAGATCTTCTGCAGCATGACGTAGCTCTGGAGGGCCATGGCGGCGATGTGCTGTGGGTCGAGGTCTCGGCCAAGAACAAGACCAATCTCGACAAGCTAGAGGAAGCCATCGTTTTGCAGGCGGAACTGCTGGAGCTGTCCGCCAACCCCGACCGACCCGCTCAGGGTATCGTGGTCGAGGCAAAGATCGAGCAGGGCCGCGGCAATGTCGCGACCGTGTTGATCGAGCGCGGCACCCTTAGTGTCGGCGACATTTTTGTCGCCGGCAGCGAATGGGGCCGGGTGCGGGCGCTGGTCGACGATCACGGCCGGACCGTTGACGAGGCGGGACCGGCGATGCCGGTGGAAGTGCTGGGGCTCAACGGGACCCCCATCGCCGGTGACGAGTTTGCCGTGGTCGAGAGTGAAAACCGTGCCCGGCAGGTCACGGAATACCGTCAGCGGCAAACCCGTGACGCCGCCGCAGCGGCGGGGGCGAGGGGCACCGTGGAGCAGATGCTGGCGTCCATCGCTGCCGGTGAAAGCGAGGAACTGCCTTTGGTCATAAAGGCCGATGTCCAGGGTTCAGTCGAGGCTATCGTCGGCGCTATCGAAAAACTCGGCACCGAGGAAGTGAAGGCGCGCATCCTTCACGCCGCGGTGGGCGGGATTAACGAATCCGACGTCACTCTGGCCCAGGCGTCCGATGCCCTGATCATCGGCTTCAACGTGCGCGCCAATCCCCAGGCACGTGATTTGGCGCGCCGAGACAACGTCGAAATCCGCTACTACTCGATCATTTACGATGTCACCAACGACATCAAGAATGCGTTGTCGGGCATGCTTGAGCCTGCCATCAAGGAAACCCAGCTCGGCTTGGCCGAGGTGCGTGAGGTGTTCACCATTTCCAAGGTGGGCCGCATCGCCGGTTGCCTGGTGACGGAAGGGATGGTGCGCCGCGCCTCCAAGGTCCGGCTCCTGCGCGACGACGTGGTTGTCCATGAGGGCGATCTCAAGACCCTCAAGCATTTCAAGGAAGAGGTGCGCGAGGTGCGCGCCGGCTCGGAATGCGGCATCGCCATCGAGAACTATCAGGACATTCAGGTCGGCGACATGATCGAATGTTTCGATGTTGAGGAAGTCGCCCGGACACTGTAACCGGGCCTAGCGCTTCCCAGGCTATAGCCGATGGTTCATCCCAGGACCCGAGATCATGCGTTCGCGCGCCCCTAGCCAGCGTCAGCTTCGCGTCGGCGAGGAGTTGCGCCATGCGGTGGTCAGGATTTTCGAACGCGGCCACTTCCGCGACCCCGATTTGGCGGCGGCGTCGATCACCGTCACCGAGGTCCGGGTCAGCCCCGATCTCAAAAACGCCACCGCCTTCGTCACCCCGTTGGGCGGTCAGGAGATGGATCGCGTGGTCGCCGCGCTCAACCGGGCGCGCGGCTATTTCCGTCGCGAAATGGGACGTGAATTGGCGCTCAAGTTCGTGCCGCGCATCGCCTTTGCCGCCGATACCTCATTCGATTATTCGTCCCGTATCGACAGCCTTCTGCACCGGCCCGAGGTCGAGCGCGACCTCGACCCCGGCGCCGAAGAGCCGGACGAGGCACGGGGGCCGGGACATGGGACGTAGGCGCAAGCCGCCCGAGGGCGCGCGAGCCATTGACGGCTGGTTCGCGGTCGACAAGCCCAAGGGCATTTCCTCGGCCGGTGTCGTCGCGCGCCTGCGCGCCACCCTCAAGCCGAAGCGTATCGGCCATGGCGGAACCCTGGACCCCCTGGCAACGGGGGTTTTGCCGGTGGCCGTGGGCGAGGCCACGAAAACCGTCGCCTATGCCATGGGCGGGCTGAAATCCTATCGTTTCACGGTTTGCTTCGGAGAGCGTCGCGATACCGACGACGGTGAAGGACGGGTGGTGGAGACCAGTGCGGTGCGTCCCACCACTGATGGGATCGAAGGCGTTCTCTCCGGGTTCGTCGGCGCCATCGAACAGGTCCCCCCCGCCTTTTCCGCCCTTAAGCAGGGAGGGCGTCCGGCCTACGACCGCGCCCGCCGTGGCGAGAGGGTGGCGCTGGCGCCGCGGCCGGTTACGGTGCATCGGTTAGAGCTGGTCGGCCGGCCCGATCAAGACCATGCGACGTTCGAGGTTATCTGCGGCAAGGGCGTCTACGTCCGGGCGCTGGGGCGCGATCTGGCCGCGGCCCTGGGGACCGTGGGTTTCGTCTCCGAACTGCGCCGGACGCGGGTCGGCCCATTCCGCGAAGAGCACGCAATTCCCCTGGATAATCTTGCCGCTATGGGGCATAGTGCGCGCGCTTTCGAGCACCTTCACCCGGTCGAGACCGTGCTGGACGACATCCCGGCTCTG
>JAWWBR010000242.1:0-3189 GCA_033720855.1 Alphaproteobacteria bacterium | reverse complement strand
GTCACCACATAGGACAACATAGGACAAATAGCAGGGGGTCCCTGACAATTCTGGGTATTCATAGGTCCGCTTTGGGTCATTAGAGGCCGTCAAGTTAACATCCGCTGCCAGCCAAAAGCGGGTATAAAGGCGCGGCCTGTGTGCCGATGGAACCGGCGCCGGTGAAAAAAGACCAGGGAGGACGACCGTGGTGATCCTCAGCATGCCGACCCGCGATTACGGGCTGATGCGCCAGATGAAGACCGTGCGCGCGCTCAACGACGATATCGAGATCTGCTACCCGCAGTTCGCGGATATCCTGGTCGCGGTCCGCAAGATGGTCCGCGAGCAGTGTTTCGATATCTGCGAGATGCCGTTCACCACCTATGTCTGCGCCAGGGAGTACGGCAAGGCGTTCACCGCGATCCCGGTCTTCATCACCCGCAACTTCCACCACTGGGCGATCTTCGCGAGCACCAAGGCCGGGATCGAGACGCCCAGGGACCTCGAAGGCAAGACCGTCGGCGTGATGCGCGGCTATACCGTGACCACCGGCGTCTGGGCGCGGGGCGTGCTGGCCAGGGAGTACGGCGTCGATCTCTCCAAGGTGCGCTGGGCCGCGACCGACGACGAGCACGTCGCCGAGTTCAAGCTGCCGCCCAACGTCGATTACGAATTCATCGGCCGCGACATCCGCGAGCTGTTCGAAAGCGGGGAGATCGCCGCCGCCGTCGGCGCGGTCCCGCCCGGCATCCCCGGCGTCGCGCCGCTGATCCCCGATGCCGCGGAGGCCGGGTTCGCCTCCTACCGCAAGACCGGGATCTATCCGGTCAATCACGGCATCGTCCTGCGCAATGCGCTGCTGGACGCCTACCCGACCCTCGCCGTCGATCTGTTCAATGCGCTGAAAGCCTCCAAGGAGGCCTATTTCGCCAACCTCGACCGTTCGGGAGAGCTCTCCGCCGAGGATGCGCTGACCGTGCGGTTGGAGGCGGGCATCGGTGGCGATCCGTTCCCCTATGGGGTCGAGCCCAACCGCAAGGGGCTGGAGGAACTGACCCGCTCCGCCTTCGCGCAGAACATCACCTCGCGCACATACACGGTCGAGGAGCTGTTCGCGCCGGGCACGCTGGATCTGGTGGGCTAGCGGGGATCGGCCCGCGCCGCTTCCCGCCCGCTCGGGCCGGGGTCCGGCATCAGCCGTCGGGCCGATGGGGCCCCGCGCTCCCGTTGCCAAACCTCACACAATTGTAATATTACGGGCACGCCCAGTATCGGTCGGTGACCGGCGGTGCCGGACGGACGGGCGGAAGCGTTCGCGTGACGGGCCTGGCCGGCTGGCGGCTCGATCATCGGAGACGGTTTGATGAAACTCACCGAGACCATGGCGACGGTGGCCCGAGCCTCGGACAAGGAACGGAGCGCTCCAGGCGAGCACCCCGGCGCGCCGGTCCTCGATCTCGAACAGGCCGCATGGCTGGGGCGGGGCTGGAAGCGGGATTGCCTGGTCCATCCCGAGGACCCGAACCTCTGCATCAAGGTGCCCGCCGCCGATCCCCACGAGAGCAGTTCCTGGCGCGACCGCCTGACGGTGTGGCGCCACGGCGAGAAATCCGGCGAGCATCACAATCGGCGCGAATGGCAAGCCTACGAGACGCATGGCGAGATTCTCGCCCCCTTCATCCCGCGCTATCACGGCCTTATCGAAACCTCGCGAGGGACCGCCCTGGTCATCGACACGGTGCGCAATCGGGACGGAAGCCCCGCGGTGCAATTGACGGAGTGGCTGAAGACCGGGACGCCCGAGCGCGGCCGCGCCCTGCTGGCGCGCTTCGAGGCGCTGTTCGATGTGCTTCTGCGCCACGATATCTGGCTCATGGACCTCAACCTGCGAAACTTTTTGATTGAGACCTGCGCCGACGGCAGCGAAAGGCCGTTGCTGGTCGATTTGAAGCGGCTCGCGGACAACAAGGAGATTCTCCAGCTGTCGGGCTGGTCGGTTGCCCTCAAACGCCGCAAATTGAAGCGCCGGATCGCCACGTTCAAGGAAAAGTTCCGCACCAGGCTGGGGAAATCGTCATGACGGACGCTTTCGCGTGTTTCGTCGCCCCCTGGCGGCGCGGATCGGGCTCGTGGGGCATGTGTACGATGGCGGTCGGAACCCTCCCGTGCTAGTGCATGGGCCTGAGCGGCGTCCGCCGTGGCCCGGGATCGCGGCCGTGGTCCCGGGATCGGATTTTCCCTTTCGCCGAGCCGCCCATTGGATGAAGGCGCCCAAGTGAAGAGCCTGCCCGCCGACAGAGACCCTGTCCCCGAAGTCGTGGTGACCAATTTCGACCGGAATTTTTCCGGGGTCTCTGCGACCATCGCCAATTTGCTGCCGGTCCAGGCGGAAAATCTGGAGGTGGCGCTGTTGGGCAGCGATCTGGGCCTGGATCGGGTGCGCCGCCTCGGCCTGTGGGAGGCGCTCGGGCACGGCTGGCGGCGCCCGCACGACAGGCCCTTCGCGATCTGGCACGTGCGGCGGAACCTGGAGATGAAACTGGCCGTGCTGGCCCGGGACGTGCTCAGGATGCCGATCCGCACGGTGTTCACCTCGGCTTCCCAAAGACGCCATTCGCCGGTGCCGCGATGGCTGATCAGCCGCATGAACGCGGTGGTCGCGACCACGCCCGAGGCGGCGGCCTTCGTTCCCAATACCTGGTCCGTGGTGCCCCATGGCGTCGATACCCGCAAGTTCACCCCGGCGCCCGATCGCGCCGCGGCGTGGCGCGCGCTGGGATGGCCGGGGACAAGGGGGATCGGGATTTTCGGCCGCGTCCGGCCGTCCAAGGGAACGGACCTTTACGTCGAGGCCCTGTGCCGGGTCCTGCCGGACTTTCCCGACGTCGGGGCGCTGATCAACGGCATGATCAAGCCGCGCCATGCCGGCTTCGCGCGACGAATGCGCGATCGGCTCGCCGCGGCGGGCCTGGCCGAGCGCGTGGTGTGGTCGGAGACGGCGGATTATCGCGAACTGATCGCCCGCTATCAGGCGATTTCGGTCATGGTGGCCTGCCCCCGGCGCGAGGAATTCGGCCTGACCCCGATCGAGGCCATGGCCTGCGGCACGCCGACATTGCTCACCGACACCGGCGATTTCCGCAACATGACGGTGGAGGGGGAGACCGGTTTCATCGTCCCCACCGGCGATGTCGATGCCCTGGCCGC
>JAWWBR010000241.1:0-3194 GCA_033720855.1 Alphaproteobacteria bacterium | reverse complement strand
GCGGTGACGGCGACGGTCTCGCCGTCGCCGATGGCGCCTTCGAGGATCAACCCGGCGAGCGGATTCTGCAGGCTCTTCTGGATCACCCGCTTCAAGGGCCTGGCGCCGTAGACCGGATCGAAACCGGCATCGGCGAGCCAGGCGCGGGCGGCATCGTCGAGTTCGAGCGTGATCTTGCGGTCCTCCAAGAGCGCCTGCAGATGGCCGAGCTGAATATCGACGATCGCCGTCATATGCTCGCGCGTCAGCCGCTGGAAGATCAGTATCTCGTCGAGCCGGTTCAGGAACTCGGGCCGGAAATGGGCGCGAACGGCGGTCATCACCGCCTCGCCGGCGGAGCCGTCTGCCGTCTCTCCCGCCCCGCCCTCGGCGGCGAGGTATTCGGACCCGATGTTCGACGTCATCACGATCAGGGTATTGGTGAAATCGACCGTACGGCCTTGGCCGTCGGTCAAGCGCCCGTCATCGAGCACCTGCAGCAGCACGTTGAAGACGTCGTGATGGGCCTTTTCGATCTCGTCGAACAGGATCACCTGGTAGGGACGGCGGCGCACCGCCTCGGTCAACGCACCGCCTTCCTCGTAACCGACATAGCCCGGCGGAGCGCCGATCAGGCGCGCGACCGAATGCTTCTCCATGTATTCGGACATGTCGATCCGGACCATGGCGGTTTCGTCGTCGAACAGGAACTGGGCGAGCGCTTTGGTCAGTTCGGTCTTGCCGACGCCGGTGGGGCCGAGGAACATGAACGAGCCGATCGGCCGGTGCGGATCCTGCAGCCCGGCCCGGGCGCGCCGGACGGCATTGGAAACGGCCTCTATAGCGGCATCCTGGCCGACCACCCGGGCCGAGAGCGTTTCTTCCATATGCAGGAGTTTTTCCCGTTCGCCCTCGAGCATCTTGTCGACAGGTATACCGGTCCAGCGTGAGACCACGCCGGCGATGTTCTCCGGCGACACTTCCTCCTTGAGGATCTCGCCGCCGCCCATGGTCTCGGCCTCGCCGAGGCGTTTTTCGAGATCGGGGATGACGCTGTAGGTGAGCTCGCCCGCACGGGTCAGATCGCCCTCGCGCTGCGCGACCTCCAGCTCCGAGCGCGCCCGGTCCAGCTCCTCCTTGATCTTTTGGGCGGAGGCGAGCTTGGCCTTTTCCCCTTCCCAGGCGAGCGTCAGTTCCTCCGACTGCGCCTCCAGTTCCTTAAGGTCGCCTTCCAGCGCCTCAAGGCGATCCTTGGACGCCGCATCGTCCTCCTTCTTCAGCGCCTCGCGCTCGATCTTCAGCTGGATGATGCGCCGGTCGAGCTCGTCGATCTCTTCGGGCTTGGAATCGACCTCCATACGGAGCCGACTCGCCGCCTCGTCGACCAGGTCGATGGCCTTGTCGGGCAGGAAACGGTCGGAAATATAGCGGTTGGACAGGGTTGCCGCGGCACCCAGCGCCGAATCCGAGATCCTCACGCCGTGGTGCAACTCGTATTTCTCCTTGATGCCGCGCAAAATCGAGATCGTGTCCTCGACCGTGGGCTCGCTGACGAACAACGGCTGGAAGCGCCGCGCCAGCGCCGCATCCTTCTCGATATGTTTGCGGTACTCATCCAGGGTGGTGGCACCGACGCAGTGAAGCTCGCCGCGCGCGAGGGCGGGCTTGAGCATGTTCGATGCGTCCATCGCCCCCTCGGCGGCGCCCGCACCGACCAGGGTGTGCAACTCGTCGATAAAGAGGATGACCTCGCCCTCGGCCGCGGTGATCTCCTGGAGAACCGCCTTCAAGCGTTCCTCGAACTCGCCACGGAACTTCGCCCCGGCGATGAGAGCACCGAGGTCGAGCGACAACAGGCGTTTGTTCTTGAGGCTTTCGGGGACATCGCCATTAACGATGCGCAAGGCCAGTCCCTCGGCGATGGCGGTCTTGCCGACACCCGGCTCGCCGATCAGGACGGGATTGTTCTTGGTCCGACGGGAGAGCACCTGGATCGTCCGGCGGATCTCCTCGTCGCGGCCGATCACCGGATCGAGCTTGCCGTCCCGCGCCGTGGCCGTCAGGTCGCGGGCGTATTTCTTGAGCGCATCGTAGCCCTCCTCGGCGGTCGCGGTGTCGGCGGTGCGGCCTTTGCGGATGGCCTCGATGGCGGCATTCAGGTTCTGTGGCGTGAGCCCGGCATCGGCGAGGATGGCGGCGACCTGGGTGCCCGCGGCCAGCGCCAGGGCGAGCAGCAGCCGTTCGGCGGTGACGAAGCTGTCTCCGGCCTTTTTGGCGATCTCTTGAGCGTTCTCCAGAACGCCGGCCATCTCCCGCCCGAGATAGACCTGTCCGGCGCCCGGCCCCTCGACCTGGGGCCGCGCCTTGAGCGCTTCGGCGACGGCCGCGGCGGCCCCCTTGGGATCGGCGCCCGCCTCGCTCATCAGGTTGGCGGCCAGCCCTTCCGCGTCGTCGAGCAAAACCTGCAACAGGTGCTCCGGCGCCAACTCCTGGTGTTTCAGGGACACCGCCCGGGCCTGGGCGGCCTGGACGAACCCGCGCGCGCGTTCCGTGAACTTTTCGAAATCCATTGTCTGTCCTCGGTCTTCGATCTCTCTACCTCGATCCCGCGTCGTGTTAGGAACGTCGACGGGGCGGAGCGTTAAAAACCGTTAACCCCCTCCTCTTAAACGGTATTTGTAATATGGGAACGGATTGCCGCGGGGCAAGGGGTCACGATTCTGTGGGCTTTGTGAGGATGACAAAGCAATGCGAGGTGCAAAGGTCGTTGTCCTCGAGGCTGCGAAAGGCCGGGTCCAAAGCGGTTCTCGGAAGCGCAGGCTTCGGCCATTTGTCGATATTGCGGATCTCGGCCTCGAAGCCGGCATCGCGCAGGATGCCCAACATCTGCGAGAACAGCAGCCGATTGGTATAGAACCCGGAGCGCCGGGCGAACCAGGGCGCTTCCCAAAGCCGATGGGAGAAGCGAAGGTGGTTCAGGCTACCGCCCAGGTGATCGCGAAAGTCGACGTCATGGGAGCTCACACCCCCGGGTTTGAGCACCCGATAGATCTCCCCCATCAGGGGGGCGAAATCGGCCCTAGGCACGTGCTCCAGTACCGAATGGGAAAAGACGAAGTCGCAGCATCCATCCGGCACGTCGCTGAAGCTATGGAGCCCACCCTCCAGAAACGTCGCATTGCATCGCGACAGAATGGCATCGAGATCGTCGGTGG
>JAWWBR010000240.1:0-3223 GCA_033720855.1 Alphaproteobacteria bacterium | reverse complement strand
GGCAGGTTTCCATCGTCCTGAGATCGATGGCGTTGGCGCGCGGCAGGTCGATGGTGCCGTCGCCTTGTTCGACGAGCAGGCACTCGACGCCACGCCAGCCCAGCTCGATCGCGAGCCCGAGCCCGACGGGACCGCCGCCGACGATAAGGACGGGGACTTCGGCGGGAAGGTCCGTCATTTCCGGTGGGCCTGAGGTCCGTGGGCTGATCTCAACGCTTTCATCGCTCCCGGAGAAAGGTGGATCGGCCGCGCATTTTGCACGCTGGGGCCATTGTGTCCAAGCGAATCCGGTTGTTCAGGATGGGATTCGCTGGCGGGGGCGGTGCCGGCGTCCGAGGGACGCCGAAGAGCGTCGGGCACCCATGGGCGGAGCTCCGCCCGCTATCCGCGATCATCCCAAAATGGACATCCCCTAAGCCAAAGGTCCTCCATGTTTGCGGTTGAGGGCCGCGCGCGAAGTACTATATCCTACGAGAACTCTTCATCGCCCGTCCCTGAAAGTAAGTTGGCAATACACGGGGCCACAAGGTTAGGGAGTATTGGGATGTCGGATGAACTTGGAGGGCTTTTATTCGCTGTCGGGTTATTTGCGCTTGGCTGGCTACTGTTCGTATTCGTCTTTTAGCGCTCGCCGATCGGCGACTTTTCCAAGTTGTGTGACGGGTGACACACACGGTGCGGGGACCATCGGCCGGTTGTCCCCGCAACGGGGCCATTGACGCGTCCACCACCCCGGTGACCGGTTCCGACCCGAAACGAAGCTCCGGTCGAAGGCGGCGGGGGCGAGGTTGATTGCAGCCCGGGCCCGGGTGTTCTCCCGTTTTTGACCAAGCGCAAGCGCAAGGGACGGCGGAGAAAGACGCAGTTGCGCCGATGTTTCAGGGCGGATATCAGTAGTTGGCGCCGAACTCGTTGATGTCGAGCGCCGTGGAGCCGTTGTCGGTGACGACCAAGCGCTCATTGATGATCTTGTATTCCAGCGCGTCGACGTTGGTCTCCAGCGGCAAGATGTTGAATATGTTTCCCGCGTCAATCAGCGAGAAGATGCGGGTCCGAAGTTCGGGCCGTTTGCGGTACTCACAAGCGTTGGGGTTGAATACGAACGTATACCCCACGGCGCGCACCAGGTGATCCGACGCGTGTTTCACGGTCCCCGCGAAATGCCGGCGGAGGTCGTCGGCAAAAAGACGGCGGGTGACGACGTGAATGATGTCGCCCGGGCTCAAAATCGAGTTCGCCACCGATTGCAATCCTCTATCGTTTTTGCCGGCGCGGAACTTTTAGCGGGCCAAGACTACCGAATCCTTAACGCCCCGGGAGAGGGGATGCCTTGGCGTCGCAAGACGTTGGTGCCGTTCTCAGGGGAAGGGTCGTGGGGCTGGAAAAATCGTCGCGCCTCGGTGCTATGGTCTGTTAGTGATTCGGAGCCTGAACCACTGTGCGCATAATGGCAGCGCCGATAGGGAGCCCCGCACGGGTCTGGCGGGCCGGGGAGGACGTTTGATGATGAAATCATCCACTGTGTTTTTTCTGCTCTTTTTCATCGCCGTCCATATCAGCCTCGCGGGTGCGGTAATGGGTCAAACGCCAGAGGAAAACCGCGCCGTCACGCGCGAACAATGGCTTGACAGGAATGCGGAGTTGTTTTTCCGGTTCGATAGGAATGCCGATGGGCTTCTCGATCGAGAGGAAGCCGAGGCGTTATTTGATGCCCTCGATGTCGATGACGACGATTTGCTCGAACGGGGCGAGGGAGTCTGGCCCCAGTTCGACCGAGACAATGACGGCTGGATCGACCTTGAGGAATTTCTCTCGGCGGCGCCGCTAACGAGGAGGGAGTTTCTGCGCCGGCGTGAAAACACCTTTGACACCTTCGATACGGACCAGGACGGCCGCCTGTCGCCTCGTGAAGCGCCGGTGCGGCAATACCAAATATTCAGGTTTTAGGGTTTTCTTCCAACGCGCGTCGATCCTGTGTTGATGGTCCGTCGGGCAAATGGCCCCATCGCCCTCCTTCACCGGGGAGCGAGCGGCCGCGACGCGAGGCTCTGGTGCGCAAAGGCCCGCTGTGCCATCATAAAATTCGCGCAACACGGAGGATGTCATGGACCAGCAGGAGATCGAGGCGGGCCAGGCCTTAGGCGATCGGACGGCGCCATCGCCCGCCTATGTGCCGCCCCTGCAGCTCACCGAAGGGCAGCCGCCGCCCACCGCCGCCAATGGCGGCTTGTCCTATATGTCCTACGACCGCGACGGCGACGCCGGAACCGCGCAGGCGATAGAGGACGCGCTGGCGGAGATCGCCGCGGGCGAGGGGCAGCGCTTGATCGAAGAGCTCGATGCCGCTCCGAAGGGCCCGATCGAGACCAAATGGGGCCCGGGCTTCCGCACATACGAGGACTGCCTCGACTATATCCGCACCAGCAAAATGGAAGCGCCCGAGGGCGGCATCGTCGCGCCCATGTCTTATACCGTCTACGAGCGGCCGACCTATTCCATCGTTCGCTCCAACAAGATTTGGCGCGACCCGGCGCAGGCCGACAAGGCCGAGGCGTTGCGCCAGGCCGAGGGCAACAACCGGCGCTACAACCTCTTCTTTCCGCAGGTGCTGCGCGATGCGCGGCGGATCGGGGAATACTACCCCGGCCTTTCGCCCAACAGCGCCCAGTGCATGGACAGGCTCGGGCTCTCGCTCGCCTATTGCGAGTCGAAATGCAAGGACTTCTACGATTCGCAAGAGGTGGAGCGCGTTTTTTATCCGGAAATGGAGAAGCTGCTCCTGGAGTTCTTCCCCGGCGCCACCGATGCCCTGGTCTACAACCACGACGTCTTCAACAAGGACTACGACGGCGACCGCTCGGAAGACCAGGACGCCAAGGATCCCGGCATCGCCCAGTACTCCAACCGCGTGCACAACGACCTCAACGACAACAGCGGCCGGGTGCGCTGCCGCGAGCTGCTGGTGAGCAATCTCAGGAATTTCGGGCGTGAACAGCATTACACCGAGGCCGAGGCGGATGCCAAGATGTCGCGCCGCTTCATGTCGATCAACCTGGCCAAGCCAATGGAGACCGTGGGCCAATATCCCTTCGTGCTCTGCGCCTGGCCGTCCTTCGCCGACCAGCCCTATATCACCAATTACCGCATCTACGACGACCGCGTCGGCGAGACCACCCGCTTCACCTACCGCCCCGACCACGAGTGGTACTGGTTCCCCCAGCAG
>JAWWBR010000239.1:0-3242 GCA_033720855.1 Alphaproteobacteria bacterium | reverse complement strand
GGCACCATGGGCGCCGGCATCGCCGTGGCCTGCTTGCGCGCAGGCCTTCCCGTCACGCTTCTCGAGGCCGACGACGCCGCACTGGCCCGCGGCCGGGACAACGTCGCCAAGAACCTCGACGGCTATGTCAGCCGCGGGCGCATGAGCGAGGATGCCAAGGCCGGGCTGATGGAAAAGCTCGCCGGCACGGTCGATTATGCGGCCCTCGGCGAAGCCGATCTGGTGATCGAGGCGGTGTTCGAGGACCTGGACGTGAAAAAGCAGGTTTTCGCCAGGCTCGGCGCCGCGGCCAAGCCCGGCGCGGTGCTTGCCACCAACACCTCCTACCTCGACATCAACCAGATCGCCGCCGCCACCAGACGGCCCGAGGACGTCATCGGCCTGCACTTCTTCGCCCCCGCCCATATCATGCGGCTCCTGGAGATCGTCCGCGCGGACAAGACCGCGCCGGAGGTCATCGCCACCGGCTTCGCCCTTGCCCGCAAGCTCGGCAAGGTCGGCGTGCTGGCCGGCGTCTGCGACGGCTTCATCGGCAACCGCATCCTGGCCCATTTCCGCAAGCAGGCCGACTACATGGTCGAGGACGGGGCGCTCCCGTGGGAGATCGACGCCGCCATGGAGGCCTTCGGCTTCCCCATGGGGCCGTTCAAGGTGATGGACCTCTCCGGCCTGGATATCAGCTGGGCCATGCGCAAGCGCCTGGCGCCGACGCGGCCCGCCGAGGAACGCTATGTCGAGATCGCCGACCGCGTCTGCGAGGCGGGCTGGCTCGGCCGCAAGACGGGGCGCGGCTGGTACCTCTACGAGGGCGGCAAGGCCCGCCCCAACCCGGAGGTGGAGGCCATCGTCCTCGAAGAATCGGCGAAGAAGGGCATCGTCCGGCGGTCCTTCGGCGCGGAAGAGATCCAGGACCGCATCCTCTCGGCCATGATCAACGAAGGGGCGAGGATCGTCGAGGAAGGCATCGCCCAGCGCCCGCTCGACGTGGATGTGGTCGAGATCATGGGTTACGGCTTCCCCCGCTGGCGCGGCGGGCCGATGTGCGCGGGCGACATCATCGGCCTCGATCGGGTGCTGGCATCGATCCGCGCTTACGGCGAAGAGGACGCCTATTACTGGCGGCCCGCGGCCCTACTGGACCGCCTGGTGGCCGAGGGCAAGACCTTCGCCGACCTCAACGGGGCCTGAGCACCGTGGCGCTCCATTGGGAAAAGCAGGACGGGCGCATCGCGCTCATTACCCTCGATGAGCCCGAGCTGCGCAACGCCCTGACGGCGGAAACCCGCGCGGCGCTGCGCGGGGCGCTCGCCGAGCTGCGGGAGGATACGGACATCGACGTCCTGGTGATCGCCGGCGCCGGCGGCAACTTCTCGGCCGGCGGCGATGTGCGCACCATGGGCGAGACCGATCCGGACGCCATCGCCGCCCGCATGGCCGACGTCGCCGAGACCGCGGCGATGCTCGCCGCCTTTCCCCGCCCGGTGATCGCCGCCGTCTCCGGCCATGCCGCGGGCGCCGGCATCAGCCTCGCCTGCCTCGCCGATATCGTGGTCGCCGAGCAAAGCGCGCGCTTCACCTTCTCCCACCTGCGCATCGGCCTCGGGCCCGACTGGGGCCTGAGCTTCACCCTGCCGCGGCGGATCGGCGCCGCCGCCGCCAAACGGCTCGTCGTCACCGCCCAGGCGATCGACGGCGAGGAGGCCATGCGCATCGGCCTCGCGGACGTGCTGACGCTCGACGGCGAGGCGCTCTCGACCGCGCTCGCCGCCGCGCGCGACCTCGCCGGCGGGCCCCGGGCGGCGATCGCCGCGGTCAAGGGCATGCTCGCGGATTTGGACGGCCTCGGCGCGGCGCTCGAGGCCGAGGCCGGGATGCAGATGACCCGCTTCCCCCACCCCGAACACCAGGAAGGCGCACGTGCGTTCCGCGAGAAGCGCGCGGCGGATTTCATCGGCAAGGACGGATGACCGCACCCGGCCCGATTTGGCCGCCGCCCCCCTCCGCCATAGGTGTCCGAGGCCCGAAAATGGGCTAGACTTGGCCAAACGCGCAATGCGCAAGGCTTCCCTAGCGCGGGAGCCCCGAATCGACGGAGGGACGGCGTCATGACCGAATACAAGAAGCGGGTAACGGACTCATCCAAGCTGCGCGAGACCCTCGATCACCCGGTGATCGACGGCGACGGGCACATCATCGAATCGCGTTTCGTGTTCCCCGATTTCCTCAAGCAGGTGGGCGGGCCCGAGCTGGTCAAACGCTTCGACAAGGCCATCGCCAACGCCCGGCCGGGCGGCGCCAAGTCGGTCTTCTGGGGCAGCCACTCGGGCACCCAGACCATCGACCGCGTGACCTGCATGCTGCCCCATCTCTATGCCCAGCGGCTGGACGAGGCGGGGGTCGATTTCGCGACCCTCTATCCCACCTTCGGCTTCCGCTGCCAGGTCATGCCCGACGACGAGGTGCGCCAAGCCTCCTGCCGGGCGCTCAACATGATGTATGCCGACATGTTCAAGGACGTGGGCCACCGCATGACGCCGGCCGCCGTCATCCCCATGCATACGCCGGAAGAAGCCTGCGAGGAGCTCGAGTTCGCGGTCAAGGAGCTCGGCCTCCGCGCGGCGATGAGCGCCAACGAGGTGATCCGCCCCGACCCGCAGGTGGCCGCGGAAGCCCCGCAATACGCCGAGGCCACAAGGCGCTATTCCAACCTCGGCATCGACAGCCCCTATGACTACGATAAGTTCTGGGCCAAATGCGTCGAGCTCAAGGTGGCGCCGGCGGGCCATTCCATCAATTACGGCGGCACCCACGGCTCGACCACCAATTACGTCTACAACCGCATCGGCGTGTTCGCCACCGGCGGCCACGCGGCGGCCCGCGGGCTGTTCCTCTCGGGCGTGACCAAGCGCTTCCCCGAGCTCAACATCGGCTTCCTCGAGGGCGGCGTGTGGTGGGGGGTCTCGCTCTACAACGACCTGATGGAGTTCTTCGAGAAGCGCAACGTGGACGCGCTGCTCGACCACCACGACCCGGCCAAGTTCGACGTCGAGCTGGCGCAGAGTCTCTATCGCGATTTCGGCAACGAGTACCTCTCCGAAGAGCGCTTCCTCGAGAACAAGGCCTCGTTCACCAGGGATGGCCGCACCGAACCCGGCGTCACGCCGGATTTCGTCGACGACTGGACGGCGCTCGGCGTCAGCAGCTGCGAGGAGATCCGCGACCTCTTCATCGACAACTTCTAT
>JAWWBR010000238.1:0-3253 GCA_033720855.1 Alphaproteobacteria bacterium | reverse complement strand
CTTCGCGCAGTACGAAAAGGCATCGGGGGTCAAGCTCGAGCGCAAACCGAGCGATTATTTCGATCGGTTCTATGTGTCAGCGATCTCTTACGAGCCCTACCTCGCCGACACCGTAAGGCAATGGGGCGCCCAGCATCGGATCATCATCGGCTCGGATTTCGATCACGGCGATCCCATCGCCACCTGGCCGCACACGGTAACGGATCTCGAGGCCGTCGGGGGGCTCGCAGCGGCCGATCGGGACGCTATTCTCGGGCACAACGCTGCCGCGCTTCTCGGTCTCACGCAACCGGCCTTGAGCGAATCGGAAGCCGGGCGATAGGGACGCGCGCGAGAAAGGCGGTCCCGTCGCCGGGACCGCCCTCTCCCTTTTTCGGACTATAGGAACCGCGGCTAGAGCAGATAGCCCCTCTCGCCGTGGGTGCGCACGTCGAGGCCCTCGAGCTCCTCCTCCGGATCGACCCGCAGGCCGACCAGGGCCTTGACCACCTTGACGATGATGAAGGTCGCGACCGCGGTCCAAACCACCGTGGCCACCACGCCGATCGCCTGGATGCCGAGCTGTCCGACGATGGTCTCCTTGGAGGCGCCAAGACCGCCCAGGGCCGCAGCACCGAACACCGCCGTCAACAATGTCCCGGTGCAGCCGCCGACGCCGTGAACCGCCATCACGTCGAGCGAGTCATCGACACCGCAGCGGTTCTTCACTATGCCGACGGCGAGGTAGCACAGCGACCCCGCGACTACGCCGATCACCAGCGCCCCCATGGGGCCGACGAAACCGGAGGCCGGGGTGATGGTGGCAAGGCCGGCGATGGCGCCGGTGGTGATTCCGACCAGGGTCGGCTTGCCGTGGCCGGCCCATTCGATGACCATCCAGGTCAGTGCGGCGGTGGCGGCGGAGATGTGGGTGACGGTGATGGCCATGCCGGCGGCGCCGTCCGACGTCAGGGCCGAGCCGCCGTTGAAGCCGTACCAGCCGACCCACAACATGGCCGCCCCCATCATCACCATGCCGGGGCTGTGGGGCGGCTGGACCTCGCTGGGGAAGCCGCGCCGGCCGCCGAGTTCGCGGGCGATGACGAAAGCCGCGGTGCCGCAGGTCGCATGCACCACCAAACCGCCGGCGAAATCCTGGACGCCGAGGCTGCCGAGCCAGCCGCCGCCCCAAACCCAGTGGGCGATGGGCGCGTAGACCACGAGCAGCCAGAAAATGGTGAACAGCGCCATGGCGGAGAACTTGATGCGTTCCACATAGGCGCCGACGATCAGCGCCGGGGTGATGATGGCGAAGGTCATCTGGAACATGAAGAAGACGACTTCGGGGAGGTCACCGCTCAGTGTGCCGGTGCCGATACCGACCAAAAACATCTTGCCGATGCCCCCGATATAGGCGTTGACACCGCCGCCGTCGCCGAACGCGAGGCTGTAGGCGACGATCAGCCACAGCACCGAGACGATGCAGGTGATGGCGAAGCAATGCATGAGCACGCTGAGCACGTTTTGCGCCCGCACCAGACCACCGTAAAACAGCGCCAGGCCGGGCAGGGTCATGAACAGCACCAGAGCCGTCGAGGTGAGAATCCACGCCGTGTTGGCCGGGTCCAGCTTGGCCGTTCCCTGGGCCAAAGCCTCGGGCGCGCCGATGAACGCCACGGCAAAGGCGCCCGCGCATACCGTGATAATGGTTCGAATTGCCTTCATTCCTTTTCCCCTTGGTTCTTCTTCTCGTCTGGTTGCGGGGCGCCCAATCGGTACGGCGCCGCCGCCACCCTTTGCGGCCGCATCCCGGCGGCAAGCCGGGCCGGGCCAGGACTGATTAAAATTTATGCAAATTCGCAAGTGGCGGGGCGTCGGCCGGAAGTCTCGCCGGCGCCGCCCTGGCGCCACGCGGCCGGTCCTCGCCACAGAATTACCGCCTCTTTCCCCCTATTGCCTCCATCTCTGCGCGACCCTGGGAGGCGGATTTGGTTCCGCCTCTTCCAGGTCCCGAGTAGCCCTTTTCAAGGGTTGTGCCGATCTTAGAACTTTCTTTTTAAATCAATTGATTGATCTCTAAAGCCCGGACCGCAAGGCGGCGCTTTCCGGCTCTCACCGGGGCAATTGCCCACAGATTGTGCAATTTTACCGAATTTGGCAAAAAAGGCCCGGAAGGGAGATGCCTTCCGGGCCAGTCTTCGAAGAAGGGGGCAGGGCATGCCCCCGGGGAACCGGCCCCGCGGGGCGGGGCCGGAAGCGGTTGGTTTACTGGACGCTTTCGCCGTGCAGAGACTGGTCGAGGCCCTGGCGCTCGTCTTCTTCGCTGACGCGCAGGCCGATCACCAGATCGATCACCTTGAGGATCACCGCCGAGGCGACGGCGCACCACACGATGGTCGCGATGATGCCTTCGAACTGGATCCACAACTGTCCGACATTGCCCTCCAGCACGCCGGCGGTGCCGCCAACGGCCTTGGCCGCGAAGACACCGGTCAGGAGCGCGCCGACAATGCCGCCGACACCGTGGATACCGAAGCAGTCGAGCGAGTCGTCGTAGCCCAGCATGCGCTTCAGGCCGGTGGCTGCCCAGTAACAGACCAGGCCCGAGGCGATGCCGATGATCAGCGCGCCGGTGGGATCGACGAAACCCGAGGCCGGGGTGATGGCGACCAGGCCGGCAACGGCGCCGGAGACGATGCCAAGCACCGAGGGCTTGCCCCGCAAGGCCCATTCCGCGAACATCCAGGCGAGAGCCGCGGCCGCGGTGGCGATCTGGGTGACCGCCATGGCCATGCCGGCACCACCGTTGGCGGCCACCGCCGAACCGGCGTTGAAGCCGAACCAGCCGACCCACAGGAGCGATGCGCCGATCACCGAAAGCGTCAGGTTGTGCGGCGCCATGTTCTCGGTGCCATAGCCGACACGCTTGCCCAGCATGATGGCGCCGACGAGGCCGGCGACGCCGGCATTGATATGGACCACTGTGCCGCCGGCGAAGTCGAGCACGCCGTCCTTGCTGAGGAACCCGCCGCCCCACACCCAGTGGGTGATGGGCGCGTAGACCACAAGAGACCAAAGGGCGACAAACCACAGCAATGCCGAGAATTTCATGCGGTCGGCAAAGGAACCGGCGATCAGTGCCGGGGTGATGATGGCGAACGTCATCTGGAAGATCACGAAAACCGATTCGGGAATGGTGCCCGAGAGCGTCCCTACTTCCATATGGCGCAGCATCACCTTGGACAGGTCGCCGACATAGGCGTTGCCTTCGCCG
>JAWWBR010000237.1:0-3289 GCA_033720855.1 Alphaproteobacteria bacterium | reverse complement strand
GAGAACATCCCCGCCGAGTCCGCCGAGTTCCTCGCCCGGAAGGTTCCGCTCCGGCCCTCGGTGCGCTGCCTCGAGGTGGCCCAGGACCGCATTCGGGAGAAGACCTTCCTCAACGCGCACGGCGGGCCGACCGCGCCGTTCGCACCCGTCGGTTCGGCGGCCGAGCTCGAGGCGGCGCTCGCGACCATCGGCCGACCGGCGGTGCTCAAGACCGCGACGCTCGGTTACGACGGCAAGGGCCAGGTCAAGATCGAGGCCGAGACCGAGGCCGCCGCCGCATTCGCCGCCATGGGGGCGGATCGCGGCATCCTCGAGGGGTTCGTCGATTTCGCCAGCGAAATCTCGGTGATCCTGGCGCGCCAGGCCAAGGACCGCGTCGCTTTCTTCGAGCCGGTGGAAAACCGCCATCGCCACCACATTCTGGATACCACCATCGCCCCGGCGCCGATCGGCCCGGAGCTCGCCCATCAGGCGATGGCGATCGGGGAAGCGATCGCCGACGGGCTCGACCTGGTCGGCCTGTTGGCGGTGGAGATGTTCGTGACCCGGGACGAGACGCTACTGGTCAACGAGATCGCACCCCGGCCCCACAATTCCGGCCATTGGACCATCGACGCCTGCGTCACCAGCCAGTTCGAGCAGTTCGTCCGCGCCATCTGCGGGCTGCCGCTGGGCAATCCGTCGCGCCATTCCAATGCGGTGATGCGCAACCTGATCGGCGACGATATCGAGAGGGTGGGCGAACTGGTCAAGGACCCCGACACCAAGATCCATCTCTACGGCAAGGCGGAAGCCCGGCCCGGCCGCAAGATGGGCCATGTCACCAAGCTCTATCCGCTGGATGGCGGCGGCGCCAAGCCGCCCGTGCCGGGCGTCTAACTCCCCGAAGAACCGGCGCCGGGAGCGCCGCCCGCACCGCCGTTTTCGCCCGGCTGGCCGCCACCGGCACCGTCTCGGCCACGGGCGCGGCCGGTCACGTCGCGCAGGATGCGGAAGGGATCGGGAAGCTCGGCCAGCCATTCCTGGGCCCGGCCCTTGGCCCGTTCGAAGGCCATGACGTCGTCGATGCGGCGGTCGAGGAAGGCGGCGGTGTCCATCGCCGCTTCCGATTCGTCGCCGATCCAGTAGAACACCGTCGCCGACAGCACCGCCGCCAGGATCGCCCGCTTGGAATAGAAATTGAAATCGGTGGAGGTGTCGCCGATCGCCCGCCACATGGCGTCGACCGTGCGATAGAGGCATTTCGCCGCAAGCGGCTGGTTGCCCGGGAAGGCGAACCAGGTCATCAGTTCGGCCACCGCCTCGCGCTCGCCCTCGGCCTGGGCCAGGCGCAGGCGCACGACATGGGCGATGCGCTCGCGGATGCGCATCTCCGCCACGGCCTCGGCATCGAGCGCGGCGACCATGCGCCGATCGGCGAAGGCGCAGTAATACGCGGCAAGGTCCGCGGGCCCGTCCGGGAAGGCGAGCTTGGCGAGGGCCTCGCGTTGGCCCGCATCCGCGATGCCGGCGGCCAGCGCCTTGTCGCTCCAGCCGTCGAAGGGCACATGGGCCAGGGTGGCCAGCAGGATCGCCTCGCGGGCGTGTTCCAGTTCGGGTGTGTCGCTCTCGCTCGCCATCTTCCCTCAGGCGCCGTCGGCGCCCTCTCCTTGGGGAACCTCGGCCGCCGCGGCTTCCTCGGCCTCGGCCTCCTCGGGCGGCGCCAGGTGCAGGGGATGGCGGTCGAACTCCTCGTTGAAGCCGAGCAGCCTGAGATCGGGCATGCGCTGGGGATAGAGGACGCCGTCGAGGTGGTCGCATTCGTGCTGCACCACCCGGGCGTGGAAGCCCTCGACCTCGCGGCTGACCGGCTTGCCGTTGATGTCGAGGCCGGAATAGCGGATGCGGGTGAACCGCGGCACGATGCCGCGCATGCCGGGCACCGACAGGCATCCCTCCCAGCCGAGCGCCGTCTCCTCGCCGATGGGCTCGATCACCGGATTGATGAGGATGTTCAGCGGCCCCTTGTCCGCCACCGGGTCTTCCGCCTCTTCGCTGCCGTCCGGGCCGTCTTCCGCGCCGTCTTCGCCGGCCGCCTCGACGGGCTCGTGGTAGATGACGATCCTCAGCGGCACATGCACCTGAGGCGCGGCCAGGCCGACGCCGCCGGCATCGACCATGGTCTCGACCATGTCGCTCACCAGCGCCCGGATTTGCGGAACCGTGGGATCGACAACCTCCTGGGCCGGCGCGCGCAGCACCGGATCCCCCATCTTCGCGATCTTGAGAATAGCCATGGGCGCAATATGAGGGCCGGGAGCCCCCCGGTAAAGGGTCGTTGGCGGCGAATCGGGGCTTTTTCTCCGGATTCGGCGGTATTTCAGGGTTTTACCCCCTGTTAACCGGCGGTTTCCTACACTATGTTGAGATCAGGTGCGGTTTCTCCCCACCTTGGCCCTTCACATCGTCGGGGAGAAGTGATAGAAACCGCGGTCCGGAAGCGGGGCTTCCGGCGAGAGAACCTTGAACGACTTGATATTCGGAAGGACGGTCGAAGACACGTGCAGGTAACGGTCAGGGACAACAACGTCGATCAGGCGCTTCGGGCGCTCAAGAAGAAGATGCAACGCGAGGGCATCTACCGCGAGATGAAGATGCGCCGCTCTTACGAGAAGCCGTCGGAGAAGCGGGCGCGGGAGAAGGCCGAGGCGGTGCGCCGTTACCGCAAGCTGATGCGCAAGCGCATGGAGCGCGAGGGCTACTAGGACCGAACCTTCATCCCGAGAAAAGGCGGGCCGGGCCAAAAGTACCGGGCCGCCCCCGAGCCGCCACCCCCGGGTGCGCGGCTTTTCTTATGGGTGATCTCCGGGCGCCGAGGTTGACGACCTAGCCCAGCGACTTGACGATGTCCTCGCACATCTTCTTGGCGTCGGCGAACAGCATCATGGTGTTGTCGCGGTAGAACAGGTCGTTGTCGATGCCGGCATAGCCCGGCGACAGCGAGCGCTTGACGAACAGCACCGTCTGCGCCTTGTCGACGTCGAGGATCGGCATCCCGAAGATCGGGCTTTCGGGGTCGTCGCGGGCGGCGGGGTTGGTGACGTCGTTGGCGCCGATGACGAAGGCGACGTCGGCGGTCTGGAACTCCGAGTTGATCTCCTCCAGCTCGAACACCTCGTCATAGGGGACGTTGGCCTCGGCCAGGAGCACGTTCATGTGCCCGGGCATGCGGCCGGCTACGGGATGGATCGCGTATTCCACAGTCGTGCCGTTTGCTTCGAGCAGCGTGCTCAGGTCGCGAACGGCATGT
>JAWWBR010000236.1:0-3347 GCA_033720855.1 Alphaproteobacteria bacterium | reverse complement strand
GCGCTCGGACCGACCAATACCTGACCGGCAACAACACGATCACGCTGCGGTTACAGACCATGGAACAAAGCGTCGCCGACGCCTTCGACATCGCGAGCGATCTCAAGAGCCTTCTCGTCAACGCCCTCAATGCCGAAAACGCCGCCGAACTGCCTCTCAACCAGTCCGCTCAGGACATGATGAACGAGCTGTCACGCGCTCTCAACGCAAAGCTCGGCGACAGGTATCTGTTTTCCGGCACGGCGACGATGACGGCACCGGTGGATTTCACCGACCCCTCTTTCCTCTCGCCGCCCACGGTCTACCCCTCCAATGCCGATACTTCGTATTTCCAGGGCAACAGCACCAAGCTGTCCGCCCAGGTGGCCGACGATTTCGACGTCAGTTGGGGCGTCACCGCTGATGAGCCCGGTTTCGAACAGCTGGTCCGCGCCCTGCATCTTACGGCGACCGCGAGCACCAGCCCAACCATCGATAAGCTTCGCTTGCAGGAAGCCTTGGTCGTCGTCAACCAGGCAATCGACAATCTTCCCGTGATCCGCAGCCGTATCGGTTCGGCCCAGCTGTCCATCGAGCAGGCCAGCGATTCGCACAACGACATCGCCCTCTACCTTGATCAGTCCATATCCGACGTCAAGGCCGTGGATATCCCTTTGACGGTGACCAAGCTGACCAACGACCAAGTCATTTTGGAGGCCAGTTTCATGACCGTATCGAGGCTCGCGTCCTTGACCTTGGTCAACTTCATGAAGTGACGCGCTGATCGCTATTGCTCTTAACCGCACGATTTTCCAGGAGGAGGAACACATGCTTGCCAATCATGCTCTGCCGAAACAGGACGAGGCTTCCAAGCCCGGCCCCGGCGCCGACGAACAGACCATAACCGTCGAGTCTCGTTTTGGAACGCTCGAGATCCAGTCCGACGACGTTTTGCGCCTTCCCAACGGACTCCTGGGATTCCAGAACAACCGCGACTTTGGCTTGGCCGCGATCCCGGATGGCCAGCACCCGCAATTTCAGGTGCTGCAATGCCTTGATGCGCCGGATCTCGCCTTCCTCGTCGCGCCCCTCAATATCCAAAGTGACGCCATCGACGAAGACGACCTCAAGGATGCCTGTGCCAGCCTGGGTTTCCTCCGCGAAAGCCTGGCCGTCCTCTTGATCGTGACGGTCCGCCGGGAAGGCGACAGCGCGCAGATTTCGGTCAACATGCGGGCGCCTTTGTTCGTCGATATCGAGAAACGGATCGCGCGGCAATACGTGCTTCCCAACAATAAGTATTCGATCCGCCATACGCTGTAGCGGCGGTGTCCAGGGGACCATGACCATGATGAGCGCAATGGTCGGATCGATCGCAGCTTCCGGGATGCAAGCGAGCAGCACCGCCCGGCTTGGGCCAGGGCCGCTCTCCTCTGCCGACCTCCTCCTTCCGGCGGAAGATTCGGCCCTGTTCCCGCCACCGGCAAAGCGGCCTGCTGCTGCCGAAGCCTCGGCCCCGACCGGTCAAAGGGACGGGCTACAGACCGCCTTCGCCGCACTGGTCGGATGGTCGCGGCCCCATCCCAGGCCGAAAAAAGACGCCGATCACGAAAAATACCGAGGCGACCGGGCCCACTTCGACGACCCCGCGCCGTCCGATGAAAGCGAGAGCCGCCATGCTTAGAGAGATATCCTCCCACGACAAGGACTTGGCCTCCGATCTCGATGTGATGATCCTTTGCGGCGGCCTCGGCACCCGATTGCGCGAGGAGACCGAGTTCAAACCGAAGCCTATGGTTGAGATCGGCGGGCGACCGATCCTGTGGCACATCATGAAGCACTATCACGGTTTCGGGGTGCGAAATTTCATTCTATGCCTAGGCTACAAGGGTGATGTCATTCGCGACTATTTCCTGAATTACCGGAGACGGAATTCGGATTTCGCGGTTGATTTTTCCGATGGCACGATTGAGGAGCTTTCCAATGGCTTCGATGAGGACTGGCGCGTCGTCCTCGCCGAAACCGGAACAGACTCACTGACCGGAACGCGCATTCGCAAGGCCCTAAAATACGTCCGGGGGAACCGGTTCCTGGCGACCTACGGAGATGGGGTCTGCGACGTCGATATCAATGCCTTGATCCACCATCACGAGAGCAAGGGCCGCGCGGCCACCGTCACTGCCGTCCATCCGTCGTCCCGTTACGGCGAACTGGCGATCAGCAACGGCGCCGTAAAAACGTTCCGTGAGAAACCGCAGGTGACCGACGGTTGGATCAACGGCGGGTTCTTCGTTTTCGAACGCCACGCCTTCGACCGTCTCGCCGAAGACGAAAATGCGGGACTGGAACAAGGCGTTCTGGAATATCTCGCAGAAGATGAACAGCTTGCCGTCTATCAGCATCCAGGATTCTGGCAGTGCATGGACACCTACCGTGAAATGCAGCTGCTCAACGAAATTTGGCAAAAAGGCACGGCGCCGTGGAAGACCTGGCCAGAGATCCACGCAGATCATGACGAAAAGGTGCCCGCATGACGTCATCCTTCTGGAATGGCCGCAGGGTCTTCGTCACCGGCCACACCGGTTTCATGGGGGGCTGGTTGTCGGAAAGGCTCGTGTCCTTGGGGGCCCAGGTCACCGGTTATGCCCTGCCGGCACCTACCGAACCGAGCTTTTTCGAAGCGACCAGCCTGTGGCAGCGTGTCCCGACGGTGACCGCGGATATCCGCGACCTCGAGCGATTGACGGCGATTATGGCGTCGACCCGGCCGGAGATCGTCTTCCACCTGGCTGCACAGCCCCTGGTGAGACAAGCCTATGCGGCCCCCATCGAGACCTTCTCCACGAATACCATGGGTACGGTCAATGTGCTCGAAGCGATGCGTCGTGCCGGCGGGGTCGCCGCCTCGGTCATCGTCACCACCGACAAGGTCTATGAAAACCACGAATGGTCATGGGGCTACCGCGAATCCGATCCGCTGGGCGGTCGGGAGCCTTATGGGGTCAGCAAGGCCTGCGCCGAACTCGCCGTCGAGGCCTATGTCAGGTCATATTTCCTGCAGGATGGCGCCGGCCCGGCTATGGCAACGGTCCGCGCGGGCAACATCATCGGCGGCGGCGACGGGGCCGCCGACCGCCTGATCCCCGACGCCGTGAGAGCATTCTCGGAGGGTCGCCCCCTGCTGATACGCAATCCCGATGCCGTGAGGCCCTGGCAGCATGTGCTCGAGCCCGTCACCGGCATGATCACACTTGCCGAGCGCTTGGTGCAGACGCCCGACAGCGCCGCCGGGAGCTGGAACTTCGGCCCCGAGGAGTCCGACAGCCGCACCGTTTCCTGGGTCGCCGATAAGCTGGTCGATGCGTGGG
>JAWWBR010000235.1:0-3393 GCA_033720855.1 Alphaproteobacteria bacterium | reverse complement strand
GGGCTTCGCCGATGCGCTCCGCATCGCCTACCAGAACCGGCCCGACCTGTTTGCCCTCGATATCCGCCGGCCCGACCTCCTGTACGCCCGCGTCATCGAGGTGCCGGGGCGCATCGGCGCAGACGGCGAAGAGATCGCGCCGCTGGATCTCAAGGCCGCCCGGGCCGGGCTTACGGCCGCCCATGACGCGGGCTACCGGGCGTGTGCGATCCTCTTCATGCATGCCTGGCGCTTCCCCGACCACGAGCGCGCGGTCGCGGCGATGGCGCGCGCGGCGGGCTTCACCCAGGTCTCGGCCTCCCATGAGGTGAGCCCCTTGATGCGGCTGGTCGGCCGCGGCGATACCACCGTCGCCGATGCCTATCTCTCCCCCGTCCTGGGGCGCTATATCGCGCGGGTGAGCGGCCCCCTGGGCGGGGCGCGGCTGATGTTCATGCAGTCCAACGGCGGGCTCACCGAGGCCGGGCACTTCCAGGGCCGCGACGCGGTGCTCTCGGGCCCGGCCGGCGGCATCGTCGGCGCCGTCAAGACCGCCGAGCTCGCCGGCATGGAGCGGGTGATCACCTTCGACATGGGCGGCACGTCCACCGACGTCGCCCATTTCGACGGCGCCTATGAGCGCGATTTCGAGACCGAGATCGCCGGCGTGCGCCTGCGCGCGCCGATCCTCGCCATCCACACGGTGGCCGCGGGCGGCGGCTCGATCCTCCATTTCCGCGACGGCCGCTTCCAGGTCGGCCCCGATTCGGCGGGCGCCGATCCCGGCCCCGCCTGCTACCGCAAGGGCGGGCCGTTGACGGTGACCGACGCCAACCTGGTGCTCGGCCGCATCCGCCCGGAATTCTTCCCCCCCGTGTTCGGCCCCGGCGCCGATAAGCCGCTGGATGCGGCGGCGGCCGAGGCCAAGTTCGCGGACCTGGCCGAGGACATCGCCGCGGCCACCGGCCAGGCCATGAGCACGCAAGAAATCGCCGAAGGGTTCCTGCGCATCGCCGTCGACAACATGGCCGCCGCCATCAAGAAGATCTCGACCCAGCGCGGGCGCGACGTCACCCGCTACGGCCTCGTCGCCTTCGGCGGGGCGGGCGGCCAGCACGCCTGCCGCGTCGCCGATGCGCTCGGCATGACCGAGATCTTCATCCATCCGCTGGCCGGCGTCCTCTCGGCGCTGGGCATGGGGCTGGCCGACCAGCGCGAGCTCCGCGAGGCGGCGGTGGAGGAGACTTTCGATGCGGCGCTGATGGGGGCGCTCGATGAACGGCTCGATGGGCTAGCGGCCGAGGCCCGCGAGGCATTGCTCGCCCAAGGGGTGGCGGGCGCCGACATCGCGATCGCGCGCCGGGTGCACCTGCGCTATCGCGGCACCGACACCGCCCTGGTGGTGCCGCTCACGGGCTTCGAGGAGACCCTTGCCGGTTTCGAGGCCGCCCATGGGGAGCGCTTCGGCTTCACCATGGCCGAGGTGCCGCTGATCGCCGAGGCGGTCTCGGTCGAGGCGGTGGGGGCGTCCGGCATCGCGCCCGAGGCGCTGGCCCCCGAAGGCGCACGGGAGGGCGCCGGCGCGCCCGCGGGCCGGGGGCGGGCGGTGTTCGACGGCGAGGCGATCGAGGTCCCGCTATATGCCCGCGACCGGCTCGGGCCCGGCGACAGCATCACCGGGCCCGCCATCATCCTCGAGGACGGCGCCACCACGGTGATCGAGCCCGGCTGGCAGGGGCGCATCGGCGACCACGACCACCTGATCCTGACGCGCACCGCCCCACCCGCCCGCGCGCCCGCCGCCGGCACCGAGGCGGATCCGGTGCTGCTCGAGGTCTTCAACAACCTGTTCATGTCGATCGCCGAGGAAATGGGGGCGGCGCTCGCCAATACCGCGCATTCGGTCAACATCAAGGAACGGCTCGACTTCTCCTGCGCGGTGTTCGACCAGACCGGGGGGCTGATCGCCAACGCCCCGCACATGCCGGTCCATCTCGGCTCCATGGGCGAGGCGGTGCGCGCGGTGATGCGAATGCGCGGCCTGGGCGAACCGGGCGGGCCGGGCATGAAGCCGGGCGACGTCTTCGTCCACAACGCGCCCTACGAGGGCGGCACCCATCTTCCCGACATCACCGTGATCCGCCCGGTCTTCGACGCCGATGCCGGCGACCTCTTGTTCTTCGTCGCGGCCCGCGGCCACCATGCCGATATCGGCGGCAGCCATCCCGGCTCGATGCCGCCGGCCTCGACCGATATCGGCCAGGAGGGCGTGCTGTTCGAGGGCGAGCTCTTGGTCGAGGGCGGCGTCTTCCTCGAAGACGCGGTGCGCGCGCGCCTCACCGAGGGGCCTTTGCCGGCGCGCAATCCCGACCAGAACGTCGCCGACCTCAAGGCCCAGGTGGCGGCCTGCGCGCGGGGCGAGAACGAGCTCAGGCGCATGGTCGAGATGTTCGGCCTCGATGTGGTGCGCGCCTATATGGGGCACGTGCAGGACAACGCCGAAGAGGCCGTGCGCCGCGCCATCGCGCGCCTGGAGGAGGGCAGCGCCAGCGTCGAGATGGACGACGGCAGCGTGATCCGCGTCCGCGTCTCGGTCGACCGCGAGGAGCGGGCGGCAAGCGTCGATTTCACCGGCACCTCGGGCATGTCCAAGACCAACTTCAACGCGCCCAAGGCGGTGTGCCGGGCCGCCGTCCTCTACACCTTCCGCGCCCTGGTGGATGCGCCGATCCCGATGAACGACGGTTGCCTCAGGCCGGTCCGCCTGGTGATCCCCGACGGCGCCATGCTCAGCCCGGTGCCGCCGGCCGCCGTGGTGGCGGGCAATGTCGAGACGTCGCAATGCATCGTCGATGCGCTGCTGCTGGCCGTCGGCCGCCTGGCGGCGAGCCAGGGGACGATGAACAACTTCACCTTCGGCGATGCGGCCTACCAGTATTACGAAACCGTCTGCGGCGGCGCCGGCGCCGGTCCCGGCTTCGATGGGGCGAGCGCGGTGCACACCCATATGACCAATTCGCGCCTGACCGATCCCGAGGTCCTGGAATGGCGCTTCCCGGTGCTGCTGGAAAGCTTCCGCATCCGCGAGGGCTCGGGCGGGGCGGGGGCGCACAGGGGCGGCGACGGCGTCACGCGCCGCATCCGTTTCCTCAAACCGATGGACGCGGCAATCCTGTCCAACCGGCGCCGGCTGGCGCCCCCGGGGCTCGACGGCGGCAGGGACGGGGCCAAGGGGGACAACCGGGTCGAGCGGGCCGACGGCACGGTCGAGCGCCTCGGCGCCACCGCCGAGGTGTCGATGGCGGCGGGCGACGTGTTCGTGATCGAGACGCCGGGCGGCGGCGGCTACGGCCCGCCTGCGGACCCGGCAGCGCCGACCTGCTGAACCCCTGCAGCCGGACGCGCCGGTCGATG
>JAWWBR010000234.1:0-3402 GCA_033720855.1 Alphaproteobacteria bacterium | reverse complement strand
GCCCCCGGCGGCAACCGCCGCCGGCCCGGAATTCCGCAGTTTTCCGCGGATTCGCGCCCCCGGTCCCGGCGGGCCGCCCGGCCCCGCCAAAAAAGGGTGCTGCACCGCAACAAAAAATGGTCGCATTTAAGAAAAAGGCCTGCTATAAGACCGCGCCATGAGTAGCTCCGAAAAAAATTCGAAGCCCGAACCGGACCGCACCTACGAGGCCAAGGAGCGCCTCTGCCTGAAGTGTCGGCAGGAGTTCCTGAGCAGTTGGCCCGGCGAGCGTATTTGCCGGACCTGCAAGAGCTCCAGCGCCTGGCGCGAAGGCATCGCCGCCTGATCTGACGCCACGGCCAACCTGACCGGCCCGTCCTGACGGGACCGGCTCAATGGCCCGGTGTGTTGCGGTTTTTGCGCGGACGCCGTCTGTTGGGCCGTGCGCCCGACGGGTGGGGTGTGCCCGCGCCACGCCCTCGCCCGCCCGGCCCCGCCGGGCTATAGTGGGCGGGCGATGATGGCGTGCGCGGCAATGGTGGATGGTGGCCATGCCTGACGGTGGCGAAACGCTCGCCGTGCGGGTCCTGGGCGGCATCGCCGACGTCCCGGCCGAGGCCTGGGACGCCTGCGCCGGGCCGGACAACCCGTTCGTCGGCCACGCCTTCCTGCGCGCGCTCGAGGACAGCGGCTCGGCCGTCGCGCGCACCGGCTGGCAGCCCCGGCACCTGACCGTGACCGACCGCAGCGGCGCCGTGATCGGGGCCGCGCCGCTCTATCTCAAGAGCCACTCCTACGGCGAGTACGTCTTCGACTGGGCCTGGGCCGACGCCTTCGAGCGCGCCGGCGGCAAGTACTACCCGAAACTCCTGGTCGCCGCCCCGTTCTCGCCGGTCACCGGGCCCAGGCTGCTGTGCCCCGAGAGCGAGGACGAGACGCTGGCCAAGACGCTGCTCGCGGGCATGGTCGAGGCCGCCAAGCGGCTCGAGGTGTCGTCGCTGCACATCATCTTCCCGAGCCGCGCGGAATGGGAGTTCGCCGGGCGCTGCGGATTCCTCCTGCGCGAGGGCAAGCAGTTCCATTGGGAAAACGACGGCTACCATTCGTTCAACGATTTTCTCGGCCGGCTGGCCTCGCGCAAGCGCAAGAACATCCGCAAGGAGCGCGCCCGCGCGGTGGAAAACGACATCGAGGTGCGCCGCCTCACCGGGGCCGAGATCACCCCCGCCCACTGGGACGCCTTCTACCGGTTCTATATGGACACCGCGTCGCGCAAGTGGGGGCATCCCTATCTCAACCGCGAGTTCTTCGAGGAACTGGGCGCGCGCCTGGCCGACCACGTCCTGCTGGTGATGGCGTTCCGCGACGGGCATGCCATCGCCGGGGCGCTGAATCTGTTTTCCGACGACGCCATCTTCGGGCGCAACTGGGGCTGTCTCGAGGACCATCCCTTCCTGCATTTCGAATGCTGCTACTACCAAGCCATCGATTTCGCCATCGAACGCGGGCTTTCCCGCGTCGAGGCCGGTGCCGGCGGCCGCCACAAGGTGACCCGCGGCTACATGCCGGCGGCGACCTATTCGGCCCATTGGATCGCCGACGAGGGGTTCCGCAACGCCGTCGCCCGCTTCCTCAGCCAAGAGCGGACCGAGATCGACTGGGAACGCAGGGCCATGGAGCGCCGCGCGCCCTTCCGCAAGGGCGATGGCGACGGGCCGCCCCCCAGCACCCGCGCCCCCCGCTCGGAAGAGGACGAAGAGGGCTTCTAGCCCGGCCGCGATACACCCTCGCGACGCCCATCTCGGCGCACGTCGGCTGAAGTTTCCTGCGGCGATTGGGCGGGATCGGCCGCATTCCCTCGACGAGCCCCTGACCCACGCCTTGCAAGCCCCTCAGACGCAAGGGAAAAAGTGATCCCGCGCCGACCTAAACGAAAGAAATATGTGGAAGGAATGCAGCTTTAGGTCTAAAAGTTTTGGGCGAGTCGCGGCGGGAAGATCGTCTTTGGGGGTCGTAATGCGTTCATCTATCGTGTCGGGCGTCTTTTTGTCCGTGGTCCTATTGTGCGGCGCAGCATCCGCGCAGGATTTTCCACTCAACAGGGGACTCCAGGCCACCAAACCGGAGAACATTCGGCTGGGGGCATATCTTCCGCGGCCGCCCTGGAGCGCGATCGGCCGCGTCAACCGCCGTCCCGGGGGGTTCTGCAGCGGGACCCTGATCACCCGCATCAAGGTGCTGACGCCGGCGCATTGCGTCTGGAATCGGAGCCGCAAGGTTTGGATTCCCTCGGAGGACCTTCATTTCCTGGCCGGATATCATCTGGGGAAGTATGTCGAACACCGCCGGATCGCCTATGTGGAGCTGGCCGACAATGTCGACATCACCAGGCGCGGCTATCCGCGCAATCCGAAGAACGACTGGGCGGTTCTGACCCTGGATCGGGCCATTTCCGCCAACGCCAGCATCCACCCCATAGCCCGGTTGCGTAGCCGTAGGATCAAGCCATCGAAATTGGGGCCGCTGGTCCGTGCGGGCTACAGCCCGTACCGCCCCTACGCGCTGTCCAGCAACAGCTGCCGGGCGGTGGGCATGTTCGGACGCTCGTTGCTGATGCACAGTTGCGATGCGACCTTCGCCGACTCGGGTCATCCCATCCTGGTCCAGACCGGCCAGGGATGGCGGCTTCTGGGCCTGCAGACGGTTACCCACAAGAAGAACAAGAAAATGAACGGGCTTGGGATGGCGGTCCTGGTATCGGCGATCCCCGAGCGGCTCACGCGCTAGCAGCTCACCGGCGAACGCTTTCGCCGCCTCGTGCGTTTGCGCCGCACCTGAACATCACCTGCCGCAAAATCGCCCCTTGGGCGAAACCTACGCCGCTGCCGAATCGCCGAGCGACCGCACCTCTCCCGCCGGGGTGCGGCCGAGGAGCGCATAAAGTTCCTCTCGGCATCGCTCAAGACGCCTGACCGTGTTGACGTCCTGGCCGTCGAAAACTTCGATACAGCTCAGCTTGATTTCCACAAGGTCGATCAGCGCTTCAACCGATTTCTTGGTGAGAGCCATGGACTTCCCCTCTCCCAGGCTGCCGTCCAATTCCGGCAGCCATCGTCATCCAGACCGCATTAAGGATCGGTAAACGGGGGAGCCGCGATTTCAGGGCCGAGGCAAGCCGCCGCCGATGACGCCGGAACCCAACCATGACGATGTTTTGGCGCGATATTTGCCAATCCTTAACCAAGGGCCTGTAGGGAGTAAGGGCATACGCGCCGGCTCCTGGAGAGGGGGGGAAGAGTTGGCCCTGCTAGCCGAGGACACGGGATACAACCGGCTGATCACGCGAATTCAGTGGTTGGGGATGGAGCAGCGGATTGTGCTCAGGACAATCGAGCTGTTGGGCGAAAAGGTCCTGCCGATGCT
>JAWWBR010000233.1:0-3417 GCA_033720855.1 Alphaproteobacteria bacterium | reverse complement strand
GCGCGCCCCGCCCCGTCGCCACCAGCAGCACGGTATCGCTGGTCGACGTGTCGCTGTCGACGGTGATGGCGTTGAAGGACTTGTCGCAGGCATCCTTCAAGAGCCGGCGCAGGACCGGCGCGGGCAGTTTGGCGTCGGTGAAGATATAGGCCAGCATGGTCGCCATGTTCGGCGCGATCATGCCCGAACCCTTGGCGATACCGGCGATGCGCACCTCGACCCCGCCAATGCGCGCCCGCGCCACCGCCCCCTTGGGGAAGGTGTCGGTCGTGCGGATCGCCCGCGCCGCCGCCTCCCAATTGCCCGGCTCGGCGGCGGCGATCACATCGGGCAGGGCGGCGGTGAGTTTGGCGATGGGCAGGCGTTCGCCGATCACGCCGGTGGCCGATACCATCACGTCCGAGGCCGCGCATCCGAGCAGCCGCGCCGCCGTCTTTGCGGTCGTGGAAACGTCCAGGGCACCGGCGCGCCCGGTAAACACATTGGCGTTGCCGGAATTGACGACGATGGCGCGCACCCCTCCGCCCTTCAGCGCCTGCCGGCACCAGCGTACCGTCGGTCCGGCCGTCGCCGAGCGGGTGAAGACACCGGCCACGCGGGCGCCGGGTTCGAGCACCGCGACCATCAGGTCCGATCGCATGTTGGCCTTGATGCCGCAGGCCCCGGCGGCCAGGCGCAGACCCGGAATTCGCGGCAGGCGGGGAAAGCGCTTGGGCGCCAATGGAGAGATCGTGGCCATTACGGGATGTGTCGACTTTCGATCATGACGGGCGGCATCCGGGGGAATGCCGCCTGGGGCCCAAATGGCATAACCGAGGCGAACGGTTTTTCCAATCGTTCTGTCGGCCCCTTGGCTTATTTCGGTGTCGGCGCAGCGCCCTTGGGGGTCAAGAGACGCTCGATCTTGGCGGCCTTGCGCAGGCTTTCCATTTCCTTCTCGATAACCTCGTCGCCCATCTTCTGTTCCAGCTGGCCCCGCACCTCATCGAAGCTCGGCGGCGTCGCCGCCTTGATCTCCTCGACCTTGATCACATGCCATCCATAACGCGTCTTCACCGGGGCCTTGGAAAACTCGCCCTTGCGCAACGCGAACGCTGCCGTCGCGAAGGGCGCGACCATCTGCTCGCGCTTGAAAAAACCAAGATCGCCGCCCTGGGCCTTGCTCGGACCGGTCGAGACCAGGCGTGCCAATTCGGCGAAATCCTTTCCTTCGCGCAATTGCTTGATGACGCCTTCCGCCTCGTCGCGGGTCCTGACCAGTATGTGCCGGGCCCGGACCTCCTTGTCGCGGGTCATCGATTTACGGTCGCGCTCGTAACGCCGGCGCAAGGCCCGTTCGGTAACCCGTCGCGCCAACAGCCGCTTTATGAACAACTGCTCCAAAAGCTGCACCCGGGCGCGGCTCAGGGCCTCAATGAATTCCGGATCCTTTTCCAGCCCCGCCGCGCGTGCCTGTCGCGCCGCCAGGGTGCCGTCGATCAGCTTCTCCAGAACCGCATTGACCAGGGTCTCGCGCGGGATCTGGGCGTATTGGGGCGGCAGGTTATCGATCGCCGCCAGGACGTCCGACTGGTGAATGGCAACACCGTCGACGCGGGCGGCCACCGGGTCGGCACCCTTGGCGCCGCCCTCCTGGGCCCAGGGCGAGGCCGTTGCGCAAAACATCACCGCCGCCACGAACGGCGCGGCATAGCGGATGCGAACCGGAATCCGATTGAATACTGAACCCATGGTGTTCTCCTCAGGGCGAAAAATGTTTGGCCAACACTACCACGGCGCGACCCGACGGGGCCACGGAAAGCGCTTGACCGACCTTCCCCGGTCATTGACATGACCGCGGCGCGACTCTATCTCTCTCTAGCGAAATGCGGGGCAGGCCATACCTCGGCCGGCCCCGGCAATCAAGGACGTATCATGTTAGCCGCCATCGCCAAACGTTTCCTGGGCAGCCACACCGAGCGCTTTCTCAAGCGGCTCGAACCCAAGGTCGAAGCCATCAATGCACTGGAGAGCGAGCTCGAGGCACTGGATGCGGATGCACTCAAGGCACGTACCCAGGCCTTTCGCGAACGACTGAAAGCGGGCGAGACCATCGACGACCTGCTCGTCGAGGCCTTCGCCACCGTCCGCGAGGCCGCCAAACGCACGCTCGGCCAACGCCATTTCGACGTGCAGCTGATGGGCGGCATGGTGCTCCATTCCGGCACCATCGCGGAAATGGCGACCGGCGAGGGCAAGACCTTGGTGGCGACCTTGTCGGTCTATCTCAACGCACTCGAGGGCAAGGGCGTCCACGTGGTGACCGTCAACGATTACCTCGCCCGGCGCGATTCCGAATGGATGGGCCAGATCTACAATTACCTGGGCCTCAGCGTCGGCTGCATCGTCCATGGCCTGGAGGACGACGAACGCCGGGCCGCCTACGAGGCCGACGTCACTTACGGCACCAACAACGAGTTTGGCTTCGATTACCTGCGCGACAACATGAAATTCGACCTCGAGGAGATGGTGCAAAGGCCCTTCAATTACGCCATCGTCGACGAGGTCGACAGCATTCTCATCGACGAAGCGCGCACGCCGCTGATCATATCCGGCGCGGTCGAGGATTCCTCGGAGCTCTATATCCAGGCCGACAAGCTGATTCCCAAGCTGGATGCCGCCCATTTCGAAATGGACGAGAAGATGAAGGCGGTGACCCTGACCGAATCCGGCGCCGAACGCATGGAAGAGCTGCTCACGGAGGCGGGGTTGCTTCGCGGCAGCGGCTTGTACGATCTCGAGAACATCTCCCTGGTCCACCACGTCAACCAGGCGCTCAGGGCCCACAAGCTGTTCCAGCGCGACCGGGATTACATCGTCAAGGATGACCAGATCGTCATCATCGACGAGTTTACCGGCCGCATGATGGAGGGGCGGCGGTATTCCGAAGGGCTGCATCAGGCGCTCGAGGCCAAGGAGAGGTGCAAGATCGAAAGCGAGAACCAGACCCTCGCCTCCATCACCTTCCAGAATTATTTCCGCATGTACCCCAAGCTCGCCGGCATGACCGGCACGGCGCTCACGGAAGCCGCGGAATTCGAGGATATTTACAAACTCGGGGTGATGTCGGTCCCGACCAATCTGCCCTGTGTCCGAATCGACCACGACGACGAGGTCTACCGAACGGCCGGCGAAAAATACGAGGCCATTCTCGATCAAATCGCCGATTGCCATGAACGCGGACAACCGATCCTGGTGGGCACGGTCTCGATCGAGAAATCCGAGCATCTCTCGGCATTGCTCAAGAAGCGCAAGGTGCCGCACAACGTTCTCAACGCCCGCTACCACGAGCAGGAAGCCCAAATCGTCGCCCAAGCCGGCAAATCGGGGACCGTTACCATCGCCACCAACATGGCTGGTCGCGGCACCGATATTCAG
>JAWWBR010000232.1:0-3489 GCA_033720855.1 Alphaproteobacteria bacterium | reverse complement strand
CCGCGGCCGCCGGTCGGTCGGCAAACGTGGTGGACTACGTACCCTGCTATCGAACCCCTAACGGAATCGGATGCGCGATGGGCTTCGCGCATTGGTAGCTTCCCGGATCGTCCAGCACACAATCGAAAGGTTTGTAAACGATATGACGGAGATCAAGGAATTAGCGGAGCGGGTCGCGCAGGCCTGCCGGGTCATAGGGCAGTTGGACTTGACCAAGGCGGCAACAGGCCACCTCAGTAGCCGAATTCCAGGTAAGGACCGTGCATTGATCCGGGCCCGCGGCCCTGGAGAAACCGGGGTGCGATACACCTCTGCCGATGAGGTGATCACCGTCGATTTCGACGGCAACAAACTCGATGGCCCCGATGAATTGGTCCCGCCGCGAGAGGTCTTCATCCATACCTGGCTTTATAAAACGAGGCCCGAAGTGCAGTCGGTGGTACATGCTCATCCGCCCACCGTCGTCCTGTTTACGATCTGCAACAAGCCGCTGTTACCGATTTACGGCGGCTATGATCCATCTAGCCTGCGCCTCCTCCTGGAGGGAATTCCCACTTATCCGCGAAGTGTCACAGTGACAAACGACAAACTGGGAGAGGAATTTGCCAACACTATGAAAGGCCGCGCCTGCATGATGCGAGGCCACGGGATCACGACCGTGGGGGACACGGTCGAGGAAGCCACGTTGACGGCAATCGGGCTCAACCTCTTGGCCGAAATGAATTACCGCGCTTACTTGCTGGGAGATCCCGAACCGATCCCTGACGAGGACATAGAGGCATACATGTCGCCGCGCACGCCCCGTAAGGGAGGGAAGGATCGAGACGCGTTGTGGCGGTATTACTGCAAGCTCGTCGGAGAATGAGCATGGCACCTAGGGCATTGACGCGATAGCTTGTAGTTTCCGGAGGATCGCGTGAACGGGGAACTTCTGCAATTCACAGAAGTCGTCAAGCATTTTGGCGCCAACCGGGTGGTCGATGAGATCAGCTTTACGGTGGCTCCGGGGGAATTCTTCACCTTGCTGGGACCTTCGGGCTGCGGCAAAACCACGACGCTGAGGCTTTTGGCGGGCCTGGAGGTTCCGGATGCCGGTGAAATCACCCTTGAAGGCCGCTGCCTTGCCGCGCCGGAGAGGAGTGTGTGGGTGCCGCCGGACAAGCGCAATGTCGGCATGATGTTCCAGTCATATGCGATCTGGCCCCATTTGACTGTGTTTGAAAATGTCGCCTTTCCCTTGCGCGTGCGGCGCGAAGGGGAACAAGAAATCCGCAGGCGCGTGGGCGAGGCGTTGGAGATGGTGGGCCTGGAAGGCTTGGAAGAGCGCGGTGCGACGCAACTCTCAGGCGGCCAACAACAGCGGGTGGCGCTCGCCCGGTCAATCGTCTACACCCCGAGCCTTCTATTGCTCGACGAGCCCTTGTCGAACCTCGACGTGAAGCTTCGGGAACAGATGAGGAGCGAGCTACGCTCGCTGCAGCTCAGGCTTAATCTCGCTGTCGTCTACGTCACCCATGATCAAAACGAAGCTATGTCCTTGTCTGACCGCATTGCCGTTGTCAACAAGGGTCGTTTGGAACAGGTCGGCGCCCCCGCCGATGTTTATGAACGCCCGCGGACGCGGTTTGTTGGTGATTTCCTTGGGCGAACCATCGTCCTTCGAGGGACGGTGCGCAAAGACCGCGGCCGGGGCCGGGTTGATATTCAGGGCAGCGGTGAGATCGATATTCCCACGACCTTCGAAGGGGAGCTCAGCGACGGCGCCGAGGTGCGGGTCCTGACCCGACCGGAGAATGTTACCCTCGGGCCCCAGGGGCCTGCCACACCGAACCAGATCACGGGTCGGGTGGAGAACGTTATCTATATGGGGGACCACTTGGAATACGCGGTTTCGGCGGGTGGCCGTAGCCTTGCTTTGGCGGCGAGCAAGAAAGATCGTCACCAAGTGGGCGCGGAAATCCTTCTGGTCTTCGATCCCGACAACGTCACGATCCTGCCATGACCGCGCCGTCGGTTTCACTCGCGCCAGGCTACCGGGAAGGCATCGGCGGATTTCGATTCACGGAAATGGCGGCATTGCTGTTCTTCGGGGTAGTTATGGCGCTACCCGTTCTTTCACTTGTCGTCAGCAGCTTCAATATCGCGCCACCGGGCCAACCAGCCGTCTACGGGCTGAACAACTGGATCGACGCCTTTTCCGATACCAACACTCTGAATTCGTTGTGGACCAGTTTCGCGCTTTCCACCGTGCGCCTTATTCCGTCCATGATCCTTGCCGTGATCGTCGCTTGGCTGATCGCCCGAACCGACATGCCGGGCGGGCATGTGGTCGAGATTCTGTGTTGGTTCGCGTTCTTCGTGCCCGATTTCCCCCTGACGTTGGCCTGGATCCTGCTGCTCGACCCGCATTTCGGTTTTCTGAACGTGATCGCCACGTCGCTGCCCTTCATCGACGAGCCTTTGTTCAACCCCTACAGCTTTTGGGGCATCGTCTGGGTGCACCTCGGGACCGGGGGAATCTGGTTCAAGGTCATGCTTCTGACGCCCCTTTTCCGAAGGCTCGGCGCGACCTACGAAGAGGCGGCGCGTATCGCTGGCGCTGATACCATGACCACATTGAGGCGCATCACGATCCCGGTCCTGGCGCCCATGATCATCGCCGTTGCCGTGCTGGGTTTCATTCGCGGTTTGGAATCCTTCAACACGGAACTGCTGCTCGGCGTGCCGGCGGATATCTACGTCTATGGCACCCGGATTTACGACTATATCCAGGACGAGCCCCCGGAATACGGGCAAGCGACCGCTCTAGGCTCGGTGTTTTTCATCATCCTTGCCATCATTGCCTTTCTTTATCGCCGCTTCTTTCGCGGTGACCGGAAATTCACCGTCATCACCGGCCAGGGATATTCCACGGCACGTATCGCGCTCGGCAAATGGCGGTACGTGGCGGTTGGCGGTTTTGCCCTTTGGTTCTTGGTGATGATGGTTATGCCGCTGACCTTCTTGGTGATCGGTTCGTTCATGCGGCGCTACGGCTTCTTCAATCTCAAGGATCCGTTTACCCTTCACCATTGGCAGAGCCTCTTTACCGACCCGGTATTTATCACCTCTTTGAAGAACAGCCTGATGATCGCGGGCAGCACCGCTTTTCTGGGCGTGATGCTGTATTCGGCGGTTGGCTACCTTCTAGCGTCGCCCCGCAAGCACAAAAGTGGCCCGGCCATTGAATTCTTCTGCTGGCTGCCCTGGGTCATACCGGGAATCCTTCTGGGTATCGGGCTTCTCTGGATTTTTCTTGCGACGCCCTTGAGCGCCCTCCTTTACGGCACGATCCTCGGTATTGCGATTGCGCTCACCATTCAAGATAGCCCGGTTAGCACCCAGGCGTTCAAGGCGGGCTTCATGCAGTTGGGCCAGGATCTCGAGGAGGCGGCCAGGGTCACGGGAGCGTCTTGGATTTACACTTACAGGCGGATTCTGTTGCCTTTG
>JAWWBR010000231.1:0-3500 GCA_033720855.1 Alphaproteobacteria bacterium | reverse complement strand
GCATCCTCGGGCGGCACAGTGCCGTTGGTTTCGAGATCCAGGCTGAGCTTGTCGTAATCGGTCACCTGCCCGACACGGCTGTTCTCGACCCGATAGGCGACCTTGCGCACGGGCGAGTAGAGGGCGTCGACCGGGATCAAGCCGATGGGCGCATCCTCGGGCCGATATTGCACCGCTGGGACGTATCCCTTGCCGGTGTCGATCATCAGTTCCATGGCGATCGACGCGCCCTTGTCCAGGGTACAAATCACCAGACCGGGATTGAGGATCTCGACGCCACCGGGACAAGAGATCTGCCCGGCCGTGACTTCGCCGGGCCCCGATGCCTTGAGTTCCAAACGGGCCGGCCCCTCGTTGACCGTCCGGATCGCCAGTTCCTTGACGTTGAGGACGATGTCGGTGACGTCCTCGCGCACGCCGGGGATGGACGAAAACTCGTGAAGGATGCCGTCGATCTGAATCGAGGTCACCGCCGCGCCCTGCAGGGACGACAGCAGGACACGCCTGAGCGCGTTGCCGAGCGTCAGGCCAAAGCCGCGTTCGAGGGGCTCGGCGACGACGGTTGCCGTGCGCTCCGGTTCGGCTCCCGGTTCGACGTTGAGCCTGTTGGGTTTTATCAGTTCTGTCCAATTCTTCTGAATCACGAAGGGGTCCTCATTCTTGCGCGCCATCGCGCTTGCATCTTGTGCGATCCGTCACCGTCACGCGCCCGCAGGCCGCATCCGGTCCGGATCAGGGAACAGCCGCCCGGCGGGCGTCCGCTCCGAAGCCGCCGATTACACCCGGCGGCGCTTGGGTGGGCGACAGCCGTTATGGGGGATCGACGTCACGTCGCGAATGGAGGTGATGGTGAATCCCACGGCTTGCAGGGCACGGAGAGCCGATTCCCGGCCCGATCCCGGTCCCTTGACCTCGACCTCGAGGGTCTTCATGCCATGCTCCATAGCCTTGCGTCCGGCATCCTCGGCGGCGATTTGCGCCGCATAGGGGGTCGATTTGCGCGATCCCTTGAAGCCTTGGGATCCGGCCGACGACCAGGAAATCGCATTGCCCTGCGCATCGGTGATGGTGATCATGGTGTTGTTGAAGGTCGCGTTCACATGGGCCACGCCGGACGCGATGTTCTTGCGGTCGCGGCGCCGTGTACGCGCTGGAGGTGTCGCCATAGTTCTATCCCGGATCGGTCACTAACTAAATGTTCACGCCATCTTCTTGCCGGCGATCGGCCGCGCCTTGCCCTTGCGGGTCCTGGCGTTGGTGTGGGTGCGCTGGCCATGCACCGGCAATCCTTTGCGGTGACGCAGCCCGCGGTAGCACCCGAGGTCCATCAGGCGCTTGATGTTCATCGCCACCTCGCGCCGAAGATCGCCCTCGACCCGATAGTCGCCGTCAATGATTTCACGGATCCTGATGACCTCGTCGTCGGTCAACTGGTGGACGCGCTGGGACTCGGCCACCCCCGCCTTTTCGCAGATCTGCTTGGCCAGAGTGGGGCCGATGCCATGAATATATGTCAAGGCCACCTCGACCCGCTTATCGTTTGGAATGTTGACGCCCGCAATACGTGCCAAGTCCTTGACTCCCAAGCAAAATTTTAGATTTCGGAATCGCCCGCAGGCCCTCGAAAAGGCCAGCGATTATAGGAAAACAGAGCGCCAAGTCAATAGCTTAGCCCCCATTTTCCAAGTTTTCCAAAACACCGTCGATGGCCGCCGCCACCTCGTCGATCCCGCCCATGCCGTCGACCGTGCTCAGGGTGCCGCGTGCGCGGTAATAGGGCAACAGCGGCGCCGTCTGCCGATGGTAGGCTTCGAGACGGGCGGCGACGGTTTCGGCGTTGTCGTCGTCGCGGCGGATGAACTCGGTGCCGCCGCAGGAATCGCACACGCCCTCGGACTTCGTCGGTTTATTGGTATCGTGATACCCGGCGCCGCAGGTGGCACAGGTGAACCGCCCGGAGATGCGCGCGACCAGGGCATCGTCGTCGACCTTAAGCTCGATCACCCGGTCGAGTTCCATGCCGCGGTCCTCCAGCATGGCATCCAGAGCTTCGGCCTGTGGCACGGTCCGCGGGAAACCATCCAAAATGAAACCCTGGGCGCAGTCGGGCTCGGCGATCCGCCCGGATATCATCTCGACGATGATTTCGTCGGAGACCAGGTCGCCGCGGTCGATGATCTCCTTCACCTGGGCGCCGAGGGCGCTGCCCGAGGCCACCGCGGCCCGCAGCATGTCGCCGGTGGAGAGCTGCTTGAGGCCGTGCATTTCTTCCAGTCTCTGAGCTTGCGTACCCTTGCCGGCCCCTGGCGGGCCGAGAAGGATGAGGTTCATCGCCGCCGTCCCCTGAGCCGCGACTTCTTGATCAGCCCCTCGTACTGGTGCGCCAGCAGATGGGACTGGACCTGGGTCACGGTATCCATGGTCACGGTCACGACGATCAACAGGCTGGTGCCGCCGAAATAGAACGGCACCGCCATCTTGGAGATCAGGAACTCGGGCAGCAGGCTGATAAGGGCCAGATAGCTCGCGCCCACCGCGGTCAGACGGGTCAGCACGTAGTCGAGGTATTCCGCGGTGTTCTGGCCCGGCCTGATGCCCGGAATGAAGCCGCCGTGTTTCTTCAGGTTGTCGGCGGTGTCCGCCGGGTTGAAGACGACGGCGGTGTAGAAGAAGGCAAAGAACACGATCAGCGAGGCGTAGACGATCAGGAACAGCGGCTGGCCGCGGCCGAGATAGGCGGTGATGGTGTTCAGGAACTCGGGTCCCTGTCCGGCGCTGAAGCCGGCGATGGTGACCGGCATCAGCAACAGGGCCGAGGCGAAGATCGGCGGGATGACGCCCGGGGTATTGATCTTGAGCGGCAGGTGGGAGCTTTCCCCGCCATACATCTGATTGCCGACCTGCCGTTTCGGATATTGAACGATGATGCGCCGTTGGGCCCGCTCCACGAAGACGATGAAGGTGATCACGACGACGGCAAGGACCATGATCGCGATGATCACCAGGGCCGACAGGGCCCCGGTTCGGCCCAATTCCAGGGTGGCGGCAATGGCCGAGGGGAGCTCGGCCACGATGCCGCCGAAGATGATCAAGGATATGCCGTTGCCCACCCCGCGGGCGGTGATCTGTTCGCCCAGCCACATCAGGAAAATGGTGCCCCCGACCAGGGTGATGACCGTGGACATGCGGAAGAAATAGCCGGGATCCGCCACCGCCGGCCCGGCCGAAGACGTCATCCCCTCGAGGCCGATGGAGATCCCGTAACCCTGCACTGCGGCGAGGAACACGGTGCCGTAGCGGGTGTACTGGTTGATCTTCTTCTGCCCCTGTTCACCCTCCTTCTTGAGCGCCTCCAGCTTGGGCGAGACCGACGTCATCAGTTGCATGATGATGGCGGCGGAAATGTAGGGCATGATCGACAGGGCGAAGATCGCCATGCGCTCCACCGCGCCGCCGGCGAACATGTTGAACATGCCGAGCAGGCCGCTCTGCTGCTGGCG
>JAWWBR010000230.1:0-3608 GCA_033720855.1 Alphaproteobacteria bacterium | reverse complement strand
TTTTCGGCATTGAGGGCGTTGACGAGAAGGCTCTTGAGATCGCTCGCGATGTCGAAGGCGTCGGCGACGCTTTGTTCCATGGTCTGTAACCGCAGCGTGATCGTGTTGTTGCCGGTCAGATATTGGTCGGTCCGAGCGCGCGTGCTTTCCAGATTGACGAGTTTTGCCGACTCGGCTGCAATGCCGGAGTACCGCCGCGCTTTCTGGCCCGACGAAAGCTGGGTCTGAAGTTCCTGGACGCGGCTCTGGGCCAGAAGAATCTGCGACTGGGTGAGATTATGCTGGGCGAGCGTTGCGATACGGGTTACCAAGATTCCCTCCTCACACCAGTTCCGACAGGATTTCGAGCACTTCCGACAAGGCGTTCACCATGCGCGCGTTGGCCGCGTAGGCGTTCTGAAAGAGGATCAGGTTGCCCAGTTCCTCGTCCAGATTGACGCCCGAAACCGATGTCGCCTTGGCGCGCACGTCTTCGTAGATGACGGACCTGAATTGACGGTCCTGGGCGGCCGTCGAGGCGTGATTGGCGTTGGTCGAAAGGATCGATGCGCCGTATCCCGCAAATGACGACGTCGACTGAGGAATCGTGCCGGCCTGGGCGAACGTCAGCTCCTCCTGGAACTTTCGGAACATGCGCTGCACCACGCCGCTGTCGCCGATCGTCACCGCGGCGTCGCCACTCACTAAGGTGCTTTCGCTCAGTTCTCCGCGAACCAGGAGCTGGGAGTCCGCCACGATCTCCGCGCGGACGGTGATATTGCTTGCCAGTCCGCCCGTGCTGGAGCCGACGAGAAGATCGTTGAGCCCAAAGAAATGAGAGAAGCCGAAACCCGTGCCGGCCTCCTGGGAGGTGCCTTCGTTGATGGCGATGCCATTGGCGGCGTTATCGGCTGCGATGACGAGCTGTCCCGACGCATTGACGCTGGCTGTCGCTCCCACCAAACCCGGGATCGGGGGAACCGACAGTGCATAGGCGCCGTTTATGGCGTCGCGAATTTCGTTGACCGTGGGAGGACCGCCCCCGACGATCGCGAGATCATCAAGGTTGAGGTCCAGTGGCGTGCCGGCGGCATTTCCGCTGCCGTCCACGACGGCGATGCGCACGATTCCGGTCAAGGTAACGGTGTCGGTGGCGGGCGCCGCGAAGGTGCGCGTGCCGGTCAGCGTGTTCGCCGGCGGAACCGCGGCGCCGTCATTATGGATCGCGTTCAGCTGGTCGCGAAGGACCCTGGCGAGTTCGTCGAGCTGGTCGCCGAGGCCAGGCATGATCGAATCTCTCATATCGATCAGGCCTTTTAGCTCGCCCGACATGATGTCTGCGGTGACGTCGATGCCGTTGATCGTGATGCCGCCGATCCCGTTGCCGGGGTAGGTTACCGATGCACTCATGTTCGATGCGGGCAGATATTCGATGGTCGACGCGCTGGTATCGACGAGGGTGCGGCCATTGCCCGCCATCAGGACCATCTGGCCGTTGTCCCGCACGAAAAAACTAATATCCATGATCTCAGCCAGTTCCGCGACCGCCCGATCACGTTGGTCTTCCATATCTCCCGTGGGTTGACCGATGGCCTTGGCTCGGGCGATCTCGTTGTTCAACTCGGAAATCCCCTCGATCAGGGTGTTGGCTCTGAGCACCCTGCTGGAGATGTCTCGGTTGGCCTCCATGCGCAGGTCCTGTACCTGGGCCGACATCTGATTGAGTTGGCGTGTGAGGGCGAGCAGGGCGTTCAAGGCATCCTGCTGGGAATTGGGCGATTCGGGGTCGACCCCGAGTGCCTGAAGGCGATTGCCGAGTTCGGTTATGGTGGCGGAGATGGACGCGTTGGACTCGGGGGGGCCGAACATGTCCTGGGCGTTGGTGTAGTACTGATCGAGGATCGCCACATGGCCGAGGAGGGAAAGCTGTTCCCGAAGGTCACGGATAAGGAATTCACTGACCTTCCTCGTAACGTTGGCGACCTCGACGCCGGAGCCCTCGCCATCGATGATGCGAGTCTGGAGGTCGGCGACTTTCCGTGAATAGCCGTCTGTGTTGGCGTTGGCGATGTTGTTGGAAGTGATGCCCAGCGCCGTCTGATTCACCTGTAGCCCGCTCAGGGCGGTGGTGAGTGCGACTGAAATCGAACTGGACATGGTGACTATTCCCCGGGACGACGCTGCGCGTTACAGGCTTTCGTTCACCGCGAGCGGCAGCGGCTGGCCGGCGCCGATGGCGCCACTTCCCATGGTGCCGCTGGCGGAGTAGGCGACACCCGCCTGCTTTTCCGCGACAGCGTTGATTATCACGTTCAGAAGTCGCTCGCTGACCGACTTGACGGCCCGCAGGGAACGCTCGTTTTCGGTCATCGTTGCGGCGAACCTGTCGGTCACCACCTCGAGGCGGGCCTTGACTTCGTCATCGCACTCCCGAAGCAGTCGAGGGTTCGATTTGATCGCCGCCATCTGGCGTTCATAAGCGTTCGCCAGGTCCTCTTTTTCGGCCTGCAAGTCACGAATCCCCTCCGGCTTCATTTCGTTGAGGAACTCCAGCTCCCTTTGCATGACATCGATAAGCCGGGCGGTGACGAAGATCAGTTTTTCAACGGCATTGCTGCTGTTCGCACCCATGATGATCAAACCTCCTGAGACTTGATGATTTCCCTGTAGACCGAATCGGCAATGCCGAAATTTCCGGACTTGGCGAGTGCCTTCCCGTATTCCTGTGCCAGCAGGGACTTGAAAATGTCCTCGCTGGGCCCCCCGCCGAAGGGGCCATCACTTTTGATGCCGGAGAACATGATCTCCGCGAACTGGGCGAGAAAGATCGACTCGAACTCTTTCGCGGTGTGCATCGCTTCGGCCTGAGAGGGCTTGGCCGAAGGCTTCGGCAAAGCCCTTTCGAGCTGCAGTGGAGCGATCGTCAAGGCTTGGTCGAGGGCGCTCATTACATCACCTCGATTTCGGCCTGCAGGGCGCCCGCCGCCTTGATCGTCTGGAGAATGGAAATCATGTCCCGCGGACCGATGCCCAAGGCATTGAGCCCCCGGACCAGTTCTTGAAGGCTGACCCCGGACCGAAGCACGGTCAGTTTGCGGTCTTTGTCTTCGGCGATTTCGATCTCCGTGCGCTCCACGGTGGTCGTCGTGCCGGTATTGGAGAAAGGCTGAGGCTGCGAAACCTGTGGCGTTTCCGTGATCCTGATCGTGAGATTGCCTTGCGCGATGGCGACGGTCGAGATGCGCACATTTTCCCCCATCACAATGATGCCCGATTGCTCGTCGATGACGACACGGGCCATCTGATCGGGCGTGACCCGCAGCTGCTCGATTTCCGTCATCAGCGCGACCATGTCGCCCCTGCGCGCATTGGGGATCTGGAATGACACGGTACCGGGGTCGAGCGCCTTGGCCTTTGCCCCTCCGATTGACTTGTTGATGGCACCGGCCAACCGCGTCGCCGTAGTGAAGTCGGGATTGCGCAGGGAAAGCCGCAAATTGGTCATCGAGGCGAGTTCGAAGCCGACCTCGCGTTCTATGATGGCCCCGCTCGGAATGCGTCCGCCTGTTGGAACACCCTTGTTGATCGTCGTGCCTTCGCCCTTTGCGGAAAAGCCCGCTACGGCGATG
>JAWWBR010000229.1:0-3618 GCA_033720855.1 Alphaproteobacteria bacterium | reverse complement strand
TTCCCGGATGCGTTCGAACATCTGGGCGCCGCTGGCGGCCTCACGGACGTCGAATCCCTCGTCGACGAGGTATTCCCTGACAACATCGCGGATTTCAGGGTCGTCATCGACGACAATGATCATATTGAGCCTGTCCCAACGAGCGTTCCGAAGCCCCGGCAGGGTGGCGAGCTTTCGCCGGGGTCGTCGCCGGAAAGCTCAATACATTACTCGAAGGATTCCCACCAGCCTTTTTGCTGCGCATCCGACCTGGATCGCCCCCGGCGGCCGCAATGCCGAAAATTTTTTGACGCTATTCGGTGCCGAGAGGTTGGACGGCCAAGACAGCCCAAAGCCACTCGGGTCAACGGTTTCACGCCCCCCGGCCAGGCTGCGTACGGCCCGGCAGAGGTCGCCGGTTGCGAGCGACCGAGAGGACTTCGGGAACAGCAGTCGGGGACGCGCGTTGATGGATATATGCCATGTGGAAAAGCGGAACGGGCAGCCGCCGGAAACCAGGAATTGGCGGGAAAGCCGGTCGGTGACACCTTTTCACGGACGCTTGAAAATTCCATAAGATCGGTTGTTGGGACATGAATGTTCGAAATTACACCATGCACGAAGCGTTGATCGATCCAAAACGCGTCTTCGGGACGCCTGAGAGAGTTCTCTCCGAACCCCGGCTCGATCGGGACACGAAACTGCGGATCCTCAAACGATGGCGGCTTGACGAGGAGGCTCTGTCCAGGGCCCAGTACGAGGGAATGGAAGGGGATTCGGAGCCGCTGCTGCGACGGGTCGTGGAAGCGATCGATCGGCTGTCGGCCGATTGAGGCCGGACGGCGCGCGGAAGGCGTATCTCCGCGCCCCAGGCACGCCGCGATCACCGATCCCTCATCGCCCCGCCGATATCGGGAGGCCTGCTGCACAAGGGGAAGCGAGCGGCCGCTGGCCCTGGCACCGTGCCGCGCGGCATCCCCTCGCCATTGGTGGAGGCCGGCGGGACGGCGAGTATGCGCGCCCGGCCGACACCCGCCCCGCGGCCCGATTTCGACCCTGAGAGGGCGGAGAAAAAAGGAACCGCGGCCCCCTGGCTTGCGTTCATTATAGAAACACTGGCCGTTCATTAAAAAAACACTGGCAATGCCACAGATGACCGGAGCCTTGCAGATGGTACAGGACGCCGTGCAACGGAGGGGCGGATTGGATTTCGAGCCACTTTGGCAGGATATCGAGGCCATCGGGATCGGCATGGTCACCACGTGGAATGCCGGCAACCTGCAAAGCCGCCCGATGTTGGCGTCGGTTGATCGTGAAGACGATGCCCTCTATTTCTTCACCCGCGCGGGGGATCACAAGGTCGAGGAGGTCCGGCGCAGGCACGAAGTCGGTGTGTCTTTCGTGGATAGCGCGAAAGAAATCTACATCGCCGTCGCCGGGCAGGCATCCATCGTCAACGACCGCGAAAAGGCAAGGGAACACCGGTCCCTCGCCGCCCTTGCCTGGTTCGATGACGGGGTCGAAGACGACGGCCTCCGCCTTCTAAAGGTGGATGTTCACCGGGCGGAAAGGTGGGACGTCACGGCGAATCCCCTCAAAAAGGCTTGGGAGATCATACGTTCCCAGAAAACCCCTCGGACACCCGACGTGACGGAGAACACCACATTTCAACGTCAGCCGGAAGAGTCCTGACCCGCCGCCATTTGGGACCGCGGCACCGCAAGGGCGCCGCTTCGAAGCGCTTCCGGCCGAGCCTAGCGACTAGGAGGACCCCATGACAGCCTATCTGATTGTCCATCGACGCGACATAACCGATGCCGAGGCGCTGAAGGCCTATCGCGACGGCATCGATGCGACCATTTCCGAATACGGTGGCCAGGTGCTGGCCCGTAACGACGGCTTTGAAGTGCTGGAGGGGAATTGGGATCCCGGCGAGCCGCGCAATGACGACGCTCCGGAGCGGGTGACCGTGATCGAATTCCCGGATATGGAGAAGCTGAAATCCTGGTACGATTCGGACAGCTACAGTTCGCTGAAGAAGATCCGCAAGCGAAGTGCGGTCTGCGACGTCGTCGCTGTCAGGGGACGCTCGTGATGCCCGGGGCGCCGATCGGTCTCGTGGTTGCCGCGTCCTGTCGGAGGGGCAGCGAGTCAATCGAAAAGGCCGCGGCCGACGCCGCGCCCGGGAGCACGGCGGGGCGGCCTCCGGAACATCCACCGGAACATCCACCGGAACATCCCCCTCACGAAGAGCCCCCAGTGCCATCGCCGCCTCAGGAACTTCCACCGGACAGGCCCGAGGAAGATCCGCAGCCACCCCCCAAGGAGCTGCCGCCCAGGCCCGATGAGGAGCGACTCGAGGCATTGATGGAAGGCTCCTTGGTGCTGGTGACCGCCCTGAATCGTCATATCGGCTACGACAATGCCGCCCGGATCGCCAAACTGGCATCGGAGGAAAACCTCACGCTCAGGGAAGCGGCCCTAAAGCTTGATCTGCTGCGCGCCGAAGAATTCGACGCCTATATGCGGCCCGAAGAGATGGTGCATCCGAGCCGCGCCCCCTGAGACCCAAACGCACCTGATTATGGCGCTTCCCCGCCTAGGGGGCGTTGGCCTGGCCACCTTCGCTTGAAAGACCTGGAAACGGATCGGATCGGTCCGCACGCTCGGGCCTGGTGGGTATCGATATCAGGGTGTGGCCGGCGCAAAAAGCCGGACAGGTATCCGTGCAGGGGAAACGAACTCGATGTGATGAAAGGGCGCCCGGACGCCGACGCGGCGGAACCCGGCCCGGGCTCCTCCGTTAATACATGAGACGGCCGAGACAGGCCTCGATCAACAAAAGGAGAGGAACAGAGCGATGCTGTATTGGGCAATCCTGTGCCTGGTGATCGCGATCATCGCAGGAATCTTGGGTTTCGGCGGCGTCGCCGCCGTCGCGGTGGACTTCGCCCGGATCCTGTTTGTCGTGTTTCTCGTACTTTTCGCCGTCGCGCTGATCTTTGGCTACCGGGGCCGCCGCCGCCCGCCAACCTCGCCCGCGGCCAACCGAAGAAAGGAGATAGCAGAATGAATTGGGACCAAATCAAAGGCAATTGGAAGCAGTTGAAAGGATCCGCCCAGGCGAAATGGGGCGATCTAACGGACGATGACTTCGAACAGATCAAAGGTCGCCGCGAACAGCTTCTAGGAAAGCTGCAGGAAAAATACGGCATCGCCAAAGAAGCGGCGGAAAAGCAAGTCTCGGATTGGCAGAAATCGCTGTAAGCGACGGCTCCATTGGAGCCCTCGATCCAAAGCGCCATCTCGCGACATCCGCGAGATGGCGCTTTTCTGTGTCTTGCTCATGCATGGAAGGGACCGGCGTTGGCTTGTCCGGTGGGGCCAAGTGACACCAAAATTCCATGCTCGCCCGATGGGCCACCGCCATGCAAGCGTGGTTTTGCCCGCTTTGGGTAAAAATCGGGCCTCATGTTAACGAGCTGGCTGTTCGTGCACTACACCGTGGCCTTTAGAGAAATTAGGACCATAGTTGCAGGTACAGCACACTTACAGCACTCGGCGGTGAGACCGCTAAACCCCTTGAAATCATGGCGCACCCGACAGGATTCGAACCTGTGACCTCTGCCTTCGGAGGGC
>JAWWBR010000228.1:0-3671 GCA_033720855.1 Alphaproteobacteria bacterium | reverse complement strand
CGGGTTCGGGCCGCGAGGGGTCCTGAACCACGGTCAGCTGAGGCCACTCGGGATGCCGCGCCCACAGCGCGATCAGGTCCTCGGTCCCCTTCATGGTGCTGCGCCCGGCGACGTGGAGGCATTGTGACCAATCCTTGGCGATCTCGGTCCTGCGGCAATCCTCGGTGGTGAAGCCCAGATAGGTGGTCGGCAAGCCCAGGCCGGTGAAGATCGATCGGGCATGCCGGGTCTTCGCCAGGACGCGATCGACACGCGCAAGCGCGCGGAGCTGGCGCGGCGGAAAGCGTTCCTGGTTGGGGATGACGAAATGTTCCGGTGCGGCGTTCAGCCAACGCGCATGCACCCGCTCGACATGGATGATCCGGTCCGCCGCCGGTCGGCCGCGCAATCGGTCCAGCAGGCCGCGGTCGCGCGGCCGCGCGGCCTCGGCCTCGACGCCGATCCCCGCCAGCGCGCGTTTGAGGATACGGACGTCGTGATCGAGCCCGAAGCCGTTTTGCCTGGAAACGATGAGGTATCTCACATCGAACTCTTGGGGCGGTGTTTCCGGATGCCTTCCTCAGCCATGGCCGGCGACGGGCGAGTGTAATTCAGGGGACATTGTTCCGGCTCGTTATTTTTCAAACTGTATCGATTGCCTCGGCAACCGGCCCCCGCGGCCGCGACAGGTCTAGGGCAGCGGTCCATCAGGCACGCTGTTGGAGGGCGATCGCCCTCTCGAACACCGCAAGGACCCGGGCGCCCATTTTCTCGATCGTGTAGCGATCCAGCACCCTCTGCCGCAAGCCCGTTCGCGATACCGGCTCCCTTGGAGCCGCCAGGAACTTGTTCATCATATCGCGCAAGCTTGCGGCGTCCTTCGCTGCCACCATCGCCACGCCCTGAAGCCCCGCCGCCAGTTCCGGCATGCCGCCGACCGGGGTGACGATGGCGGGGGTTTCGCACGACATCGCCTGGAGAAGCGCCTGAGGCACGCCCTCGTTCTCGTAACTGGGCAGGACGAATACGTCCATCGCCCGCAGATAGGGCACCACGTCCTCCTGGCGACCGGCCAGTCGGACGCGGTCTTCGATGCCGAGCGCGCCGATCAGGGTCCGGAGATTCTCCTCCTGCGGCCCGTCGCCGACGATCACGAGCAGGGCCCGTTCGTCGCCGAGGCCCGCGAAGGCCTCGATCAGGTAGCGATGCCCCTTCCACGAGCGCAGAGTCGCGACGATGCCGAACACGAACGCCTGATCGGGCAAGTCGAGCGCCCGGCGCGCCGCCGATCGGTCGCCCGGGCAAAACCGATCGGTGTCTATCCCCGTGGGCACCGCGGCGACGTGATCGGGCGCGAGGAAACCGTCGCCGGTCAGGGCCTCGACCATGGCCTCGCTGGTGGTCATGACGAACTCACACCCCTTGTTGTAGAGCCACCGTGTCGCCAGATTGCGCGACACGGGGGCACCGATATGGCGGGTCCGGACCACCGCCGGACGCCGGGCCATGCCCAGCCGCGCCATGGCGGCAAGCCAGTGATCGATGCTGGAATGGCTGTTGACGACATCGGGGCGCCACTCGGCAAACACGCGGCGCATCGCCCGGAGCGCGGCAAAGCTCTTCCTTTTCAGGGGGATCACCGTGGTCCCCACGCCATAACCCGGGGCCGCGCGGGCAATGTCGCTATCGCCGTCGCAGACGAGATGCACGCTGTGGCCGCTATCGACGAAGTGGCGCGCTTCGGTGAGGAGGCGAATCTCCTGGCCGCCCCAGCCCAGGGACGCTTCGGTATGCAGGATTCGCAGGGGCCGGACGGCGCTCACGTCAGTTCCTCGTAGAGATCGAGCCACTTTTCCACGGCGGCGGAAAGCGCCAGGCGCGGCCTCAGGGCGAGGGCCGCCGCCCCGGCGGCGGGAAGATCGCCGAGAACCGCGGTTATGGCCTCGGCGAACGCCTCGGGCGTGCGCTCGGCGATCCTGCCGGCCCCGCTTTCGGCAACCGCATCGGCAATGCCGGCATCGGCCGTCGTCACCACCGGCAGGCCCGAGGCCAGCGCCTCCAGCGCCGCGTTGGGCATGGGGTCGTAAAGGGTGGGGAGGACGAAGACGTCGGCGGCCGAGAGAACGGTGGCAACATCCTCGACCTGCCCCGCCACCAGCACGCGGTCGGTCAAACCCAGGCGGCCGACGAGGTCACGGAGCGCGCCCGACGCCTTGTCGCGGCCGGCGACGATCGCCGAAACCCCGGCAAGCTCCGGCATCGCCAGGGCCCGGATCAGGTGGAAGGCGCCCTTGCGTTCGAAGCCGGACCCCACATAGGCGAGGACCGGCCCATGCCCTTCCAGCCCCAGCGCCGCCCGCGCCGCGGCCCGCGCCTCCGGCGCCGCCGGCGCGAAACGATCGAGGTCGACGCCGTTCTCGATCAGGCGGATGCGCGACCCGGCAAGCCCCAGCCAGTCGCCCAGCTCGCGCGCGACCAAGGCGCTGTTGGCGACGAAGATCATGTCGGTCTCGCTGACCATCCTGCGCTCGGTCTCCATATAGAGGCGATGCATGGGATTCAATCCCATGCCGAGCCGCCGCCGCCACGGGCGGCTGCGCTTGAGCCGGTCGACCCAGGCGGCATGGACGCCGTCGCCGGCGCGGTAGAGGTCGGCGGTCAGCAGGCGTTCGTGGGATTGCACCAAGGTGAAGGCATTGGCGGCGAGGCGCTCGGCAACGGCGCGCTGGAAGTTCCGGTATCGCCGGCCTCGGCTGCCGCGCATGCGCGGCAGCTCCAGGGTTCGGCCGGGAAAAAGGTCGCGGCGTTCGAAGGGTTCGGAGATCAGCGTCACCTCGACCCCCCGCGCCCCGAGGGCCCGGGCGATATCGAAGATGAACCGCTCCACGCCGCCGCTCCCGGCGATCCGCCAGCGGACGATGGCAAGGTTCACGATCCGTCTTCCCAACCGGCGGCGAGGTAGCGCCAGAATGTCTCCTGCCCGCGGTAGACGGCGGCGACGAAGCCGCGGGATCCGTCGAGCACCCCCAGTTGCAGGACATAACACTTAGAGAAGGCAAACAGAGACCGCGCGACGGCCCGGCCCAACCCGCCCTTGACGCCTTGCCTGCGCCTGGCCTCCGCCGAGGCGAGGGCATAGCGGCGCATTTTGCCAAGCACGTCGTCGATGCTGCGATAGCTGAGATGGGTCATCGGCTCTTCAAGCTGGCCGACGGGGCCGTCGACGACGAGGGCCTCGTGGACCACCGCCGGCGTGAACCGGGCCTTGTCCCGGCGCGCCAGCCGCAGGATACGGTCGGGATACCAGCCGCCGTGACGCATCGGACGGCCGAGGAACCACGACAGGCGGTTGAGGCGGTAGCCGGCGAAGGCGGGATCGCCGAGCGCCGAGAGGATCTCGTCCCGAAGCCCCTCCGGTATCCTCTCGTCGGCATCGACCGAAAGCACCCAATCGCAGGCGGCGCGAGCGAGCGCCCTCTGCTTCTGGACGCCGAAGCCCTGCCAGTCGTCCTCCACGAAGACCTTGGCGCCGAGGCCCTCGGCGATCGCTTTGGTATCGTCGGAGCTGCCCGAATCGACGACGACGATCTCATCGCAGAAGCCGAGGGTGCCGAGGCAGTCGGCGACATTGTCTCGCTCGTTATTGACGATGAGGATGGCGCTGAGGGTGGGTCTATCGGGCATCGGTGCTG
>JAWWBR010000227.1:0-3736 GCA_033720855.1 Alphaproteobacteria bacterium | reverse complement strand
GGCGGCGGCGAGATAGAGCAGCAGTGGCGAACCCAGGCCGCCCGCGCCAATTACCAGCACGCTGGAGCGGAGAAGCTTCTCCTGCCCCGCGCCGCCGAGCTCTGGCAGGATGATGTGTCGGGCGTACCGCTCCAGCTGGGCGTCGGAAAACTCCATCCTTTAGCGTACCTTCCTCGACCGGGCGTTGTCGAATGCTGCCGTTTAGCGGCAAAGACCGGACCACAGCCGCTGCGCATCCCCCCGGGGCTGAAAATCTGGCTCTTGTGTGGGCCGGGTCATCGGCTGCCGCCCTCATCGGCCTCGGTCACCGCGGCACGGTGCCCGGTGGACCCGAAACCGCCGCCGGCCCGGGCCGTCGCGTCCAGTTCGTCCGCAGGCCGCCAGGCGACGCGGGTGACCGGCGCCACCACCATCTGCGCGATGCGTTCGCCATGGCGCACGGTGTAGGGCGCATCCCCGAGGTTGACGAGGCAGACCATGATCTCGCCGCGATAATCGCTGTCCACCGTTCCCGGCGCGTTGAGCACGCTGATCCCATGCTTCGCGGCAAGACCCGAGCGGGGCCGGAGCTGGGCCTCGAACCCACCCGGCAGGGCAATGGCGAAGCCGGTGGGCACCAGGGCGCGGCCGCCCGGGGGAAGGACGAGATCGCCGTCAAGGGCGGCGGCGAGATCGAGGCCGGCGCTGCCGGAGGTGGCGTAATCGGGCAAGGGCAGGCCGGCGCCGTGGGCGAGCCTCTGGATTTGCACCTTGACTCTGTCTGCGCTGCGCGCGGTCATGACAGCGCCGTGAAATGACTGCTGATGGCGGCGGCAAGGCGCCGGGCCACCTCCGCCTTCGGCATCACCGGCCAATCCTCGATACCCTCGTCGCGGATCAGGTGCACGGCGTTGTCGTCGCCGCCGAAGACCGCCGCCTCGGCCGACACGTCGTTGGCGACGATCCAGTCGCAGCCCTTGGCGCGGCGCTTGGCCTCGCCGTTGGCGACGACGTTCTCGGTCTCCGCCGCAAAACCGATGACCAGGTGCGGGCGCGCGTTTCCCAATCCGCTGACCTCGGCCAGAATGTCGGGATTTTCCACCAGTTCCAGGCGCGGGCCGGCGCCGCCCTTCTTGATCTTCTCCGCGGCCGGCGCCTTGACCCTCCAATCCGCCACCGCCGCGGCCATCACCGCGACATCGGCGGGCAGGGCGCTCATCACGGCGGTGCGCATCTCCTCGGCGGTCTCGATCCTGACGATATCGACACCGGCGGGATCGGGCTCGGCCACCGGACCGGAAATCAATGTCGTGCGCGCGCCCAACTCGGCAAGGGCCGCGGCAATGGCGTGCCCCTGCTTGCCGGATGAACGGTTGCCGATGAAACGGACCGGATCGACCGGCTCGAATGTCGGGCCCGAGGTAACGATGGCATGGCGGCCGCTGAGAGGGGCTGCGGCTTCGAAATGGGCGACGATGGCGGCGAGGATCTCATTGACCTCGGCCAATCGCCCCTCACCGGTCTCGCCACAGGCGAGATCGCCGGCGCCGGGGCCGACGATGACGACGCCGCGCTCGGCCAGGGTCGCCATGTTGGCCCGGGTCGCGGCATGCTCCCACATGCGGACGTTCATGGCGGGGGCGACCATGACCGGCCGGTCGGTCGCCAGAAGCGCCGTGGTGGCGAGATCCGAGGCCAGGCCATGAGCCATTTTGGCCAGGATATCGGCGGTAGCGGGCGCGACCACGACCAGGTCGGCCTCCCGCGCCAGCCGGATGTGCCCCATCTCGCTCTCGTCGGTCAGGGAGAAGAGGTCCGAATAGACCTTTTCGCCGGTGATGGCGGCGAGCGACAGCGGCGTCACGAATTTGGCGCCGGCCTCGGTCAGGATGGCGCGCACGCAGGCCCCGGCCTGGCGCAACTGCCGCGCCAATTCGAGGCTTTTATAGGCGGCGATGCCGCCGGGTACGATCAAGAGGATGCGTTTGCCGTCGAGCACGCTTGGCCCTCTTCCAATTTCCGCAAAAAGATCGTTATTAAATAATAACCCCCGCAGGAATCCACAAGAACTAAACCAGTTCGTTTAACACACTGAAATTAAAAAGATTTTAAAATCAGGGTTATCAGAATTGCGACCAAGAGGCCGGCGATCCACCACTGGGCCGCCGCTCCCCCTCTGGCCGCAGGTCGGTCCCCGTCATCCCTGGCCAGCAGCTCGGCCAGGACGCCGGGACGCGGCTTGTTGCCTTTTTCAGCGACCATGGCGGCGAGCTTTTCCACATTGGCGACGAATCCGGGCAGGCGTTCGATCCCCGCCATCATTTCCCGTGCGGTCTTCAGCATGCGCGCCTCCGGCCCCAGATTCTCCCGCATCCAGTCCTCGATCAAGGGCCGCGACAGTTCCCACATGTTGACGTCGGGGTTGAGGCGGCGCCCGACGCCTTCGGCCACCATCATTGTCTTTTGCAGCAACAGCAACTGCGGCTGCGCTTCCATTTGGAAGGTCTCGGTGACGGCGAACAACTGGGCCAGCAGCCGGGCGACCGAGATCTGGCTCATGGGCAGGCCGAGTATCGGCTGGCCGATGGACCGGCAGGCCTGCATGAACATGTCCCGGGACTGGTTGGCGGGCACGTAACCGGCGCGAAAATGGACATCGGCAACCCGCCCGTAATCGCCCTCGAGAAAACCGAGAAGCATCTCTCCGAGATAGCAACGGGTGGCCAGGTCGAGCCGTCCCATGATGCCGAAATCGACCGCCTGAAGCGCGCCCTCCGGGGACACGAACAGATTGCCGGGATGGAGGTCGGCGTGGAAGAAGCCGTCGCGAAAGACCTGGAGGAAAAAGACGCGGGAGGCGGTTTTCAACACCTCGTCGGGATCGATGCCCGCGGCGATCAGTGCCTCCCGTTCGTCTATCGGGATGCCGCCGACCCGCTCCAGGGTCAGGACCCGGCGCGCCGTCCGCTGCCAGTCGACGGCGGGGATGATGAATTTGTCGTCGCCCGCGAAATTTTCGCCCAATTCGGCCGCGGCTGCGGCCTCCAGGCGCAGATCCATCTCCGTTGCCACGATTTGCGCGAAGGTGCGGACCACTTCACGCGGCTTGAGGCGGCGCAACTCGGGCCGGTTGCGTTCGATCTGCTCCGCCAGCCACCCGAGCAGGTCGAGGTCTCGCGCGAACTCCGCTTCGATGCCGGGCCTGAGGACCTTGACGGCGACCGGCGCGCCCTCGGTGGTGGTTGCCAGATGCACCTGTGCGATCGACGCGGCGGCAACCGGTTGGTCCTCGAAGCTCGAGAAGACCTCGTCAAGGGGGCGATCGAGCTCGGCGGCGACGATGTCCCGGGCGTGGTCGGCGGGAAACGGCTCCAATCGGTCCTGCAACCGCGAGAGATCGGTGGCGATGTCCTCGCCGATGAGGTCCGCCCGGGTGGCCAGAGACTGCCCGAACTTGATGAAGCTCGGGCCCAGCTCGGTCAGGGCCTGGGCCAGCCTTTCCCCGGGGCGCAAGTCCCGGGTTTCGTGGCGTAGGCCCGGCATCCGCGCGACCAGTCGTATGGCGGCGGCGACAGGCCCAGCAAAGCCAATTCTGTCGAGCGGAAAAAGCGCGTCATGACGGGCCAGGATCAGCGCGGCGCCCGCCAGGCGAGACAGGTTGGTGACGGCGCGAAACATCTTTTGCCCTAGAGCCGCCAACCCGAGTGGATCGCGGCGATGCCGCCCGAAAGGTCGCGCACGGCCACCTTTTCGAAGC
>JAWWBR010000226.1:0-3739 GCA_033720855.1 Alphaproteobacteria bacterium | reverse complement strand
CCCTCCGGCGAGATGTTTGCCTACAAGGACGGCACCACGGTCTGGCTGGAGCACAGCGCCGTCAAGCCGACGTTCCGATTGGTGGCCGTCTGGGCGCCTGAATATCGCGGGCCAAAATGTTAGCTGGAGCAGCATACAGCCGCGTTTTTCACCGGATCCCGGCACTCCGGTTGCGGAAGCGAACACCGGTGCGGCGTGTTGTGCTGATGGCCGTGGGCATCGCCGTCCTTTCCTCCCTGCCTTGGTTCGAAACGAATGCCGCCTGCCCCACCACCCATATCGTGGGCCTGTGGGAGCGGGACAACGGGGCGGCGCGCCTTCGCTTCTTCAGCAACAACAAGATGCACTGCCGCCTGTGTGACCCGAAATACCCTGACCGCTGCCGCCCGGTCATCGATCCGAACGACCCGCAGGGCCGCAAGCAATGCCCGTTCAGGCATCCCGACGGCAAGGTCACGACGCTGTCCGGCTGGACGGCTCGCGATGGGATGCTGGACAAGCTCGCGTTTGCCGACGGCACCTCGATCGCGGTGGGCGAGCGCTGCCTGATCGACGGCGAGACGGGGACCATGAAGATCGATGGCCTCGGCACCTTCGTCTGCGACTACGAATACCACTGCCGCAAACTCGAGCGCCTGCCGCCGGCGAAGTAAGGTGCGGCGCCGTTACGCTAAACGGAGCCGTCGGCGGTAAGACGGCGCGGCGCCCGCAGCCACAAGGGCACGCCGAGGGCGACCACGGCGACCCCGACCAGCGCTCCGATGCCGGTATAGGACAGTGACGCATAAAACATGTAGGCGGTGCCGAGGCAGAAGACGATGGGCGTCACCGGATAGAGGGGCACGCGAAAGGCCCCGTTTTTTGCCTTGCGGGACCGCAAGATGAAGACGGCGCCGCCGACCATGGTCAGGAAAAACCAGAAAACCGGGGCCGTGTAATCCACCATGGTGGTGAACCCCTGCCTGGTCAGCGCCCCGAAGCCGACGAGAAGGAGCGAGAGGGTGGCCTGAGCCAGGAGGGCCGCCACCGGGCCCTGGGCGCGCGGGTTCCACTGGCCGAGCCAGGAGAACGTCGCAAAATCCCGGCCCAGCGCGTAGCCCGATCGGGCGCCCGTGAAGATGGTCGCGTTCAAGGTGGTCAGCGCCGCGACGACGATCAGGCCGGAAATCGCGAGTTCACCGGGCCTGCCCAGGAGGCGGCCCATGTAATCCGCACCGATGGCGTCCGACGCGCGGACACCGGCAACGCCGAGAACGTTCAAGTAGGCGGCGTTGAGCAGCAGATAGATCGCCCCGATCACCAAGGAGGCAATGACGGCGACGCGAAACATGTTGTGCTTCGCATCCACCAGTTCCGCCGACAGATAGGACGCCTCGTTCCACCCGCCATAGGTCAGCATGATGAAGATCATCGCGAAGCCGAGGGCGGGAAGCAGGCCCGCCTCATTGGCGACGGGCGGGGCCGCGGGCGCGGCCGGGGCCTCCGCGGCCAGCGCGAAACCGAGCAGCCCGGCGACGATGATCGCACCGACCAGAGAGACCGCCAGGGTGTTCTGAACGTTGGCCGACATCCTGGTGCCTCGGATGTTGAGCGCGGTAAGGCAGAGGACGCCCAGGGCCGCATAAATAGAAGCCCCATGCGGCCCCAGGTAGAGAAGTCTCTGCGCGTAGTCGCCCAATACGAACGCGACCATGGCGATGGCACCGGTCTGCACCACCGCGAGCCGTCCCCACGCGAACAGGAATCCCAGGCCAGGACCGTAAGCGCGGGCGAGAAAATGATATTCGCCCCCGGCGTCGGGCCAGCCGGTGGCAAGCTCGGCGTAGCACAATAGCCCGATCAGCATAAACAGCGCGCCGACGACCCAGAGGCCCAGGATGAGAACCGGATCGTCGAGCTTCAGGGCAACCAGGGACGGCGATTTGAAGACGCCGATCCCGACCACCATGCCGACCATCAAGGCAAGGGCGTCGCGCGGGCGGAGCAGGGTTTGCGGCGTTGCGTCCCGATCCGCCCCCACCAATTTACCGATGGTCATGGTTCGCGCGGCCCTCGACGCTGCAGGATCGCCCGCCACGGCAGGGTGACGGCCTTTACGCTTCCCGACAGGCGAATGGTGCCGTTGATTTCCTTACCCTTGACGGTCCCGACATAGTCCTGATCCACGACGACATCGTCGATCACCGTGGTCGTCTTAAAGGAAATCCTGGTGCCGTTTACGATCGCCTCCCGGAGCGACGTAACCCCACCGTCGGCCACCACGCGCCCCGCCAGATCCTGGTAGTGCTGCTCGATTTCGGCCTTGATCGGAATCACCCCGTTGAAATACCGGCGATAGGCAATGTCCCAGCTCCAGGTGCCGGCCACTTTCGCCGGCACCGTCCAGGCGTAGACGATGCTCCTCTCCTCTCCCCCGGCGCCGACGATCCGCACGTGGTCCGGGCGCCAGTTGCCGAGATGATAGTCGTGGGAGGCGATCCGCGTGCCCGGCTTGAGGGTCTCGAGCAGTTTGGGGCGCAGTTGAAGAACCACTTCGGGCAACAGATACATGGTCACCAGGGTGGCCTTGGAAATGTCGGTCGCAAAAATGTCACGAACGAAAAACTGCGCCCGATCGGCGACACCTTGCTCCTGTGCCCGCTTGTTGGAAATGTCCACCAGCTTGGCGTTGAGGTCGACGCCAAAGCCTCTCGCCCCCAACCATTTGGCGGCGGCGATGACGATCCGCCCGTCCCCGGAACCGAGATCGATGACGAAATCGTCCTTGTTCGCCTTGGTCATGTCGAACATGGCGCGGAGCACGTCCGCCTGGGACGGCACGAAGGGCACGTCGAGATGGTCCGAGATCGCTTCCACCTCGGGCGGCACCTCCTGCGCCTTGGCCGGGCCCAAACCACCGACGATCGGAATGCTCAGCAGGAAAAACGAAACGAAAAGAACGCGATACAGCGAATTCAGGCACGCGCTAGGATAAGCCATGGTCGCTTCCTCCCAACCACAACCGTTGTCATTGACCTCCGCCCGCGACGGGGGCCGGAGGGGGAGAACGATCCGACGCGAAAATAGTGGACCGATGTGTGTTTTGTCGGGATGTCGTCTCGATCGCAATTAGCGCTTAGATTGTGGCTCAAATATGGCCGGAAGCGGCGGTTTCGACAGCCCCTGCAGACGGCGCTTTCCCTTGACAAAATTGGGGCCTAACCTGGACCTCCGGGTGGCCGGGATGAGGGGTCGCGATGCATGATATCGTCGTCATCGGTGGCGGACATAACGGCCTGGTTGCGGCCGCCTATCTTGCCGCGGCAGGGCTCAGCGTCTGCGTGCTGGAGGCCCGCGGCGTGGTTGGCGGCGCCGCCGTCACCGAGGAGTTCCACCCCGGTTTCCGCAATTCCGTAGCGGCCTACACGGTTTCCCTGCTGCACCCGAAAATCGTTCGCGACCTGGAGCTCCCGCGCCATGGGTTCAGGGTCGTCGAGCGGCGCCTGCAGAATTTCCTGCCGCTGCCAGACGGCCGCGCATTGTCGGTCAGCGCCGACCGGACGCGGGCGGAGGTCGCCAAGTTCTCCCCGCGCGATGCCGAACGTTTGGACGCCTATATGGCCAGGCTTTCCGCCGTCGCCGGCACGCTCCGGGAGTTGGCCTTGATGACGCCCCCCAACCTGACCCAGGGCGGTGGGCTGGCGGGCCTCCGGGAGGCCTTCAAGGCCGTCCGCATCGCCCGGCGCATCGGTCGGCTGGG
>JAWWBR010000225.1:0-3748 GCA_033720855.1 Alphaproteobacteria bacterium | reverse complement strand
CGTCGCAAGATGACTCTCCCAGATCGCGTCTCGACCGAACTTTTCACCCATGAACATCTGCAGCAATAGGTCGCGAACCGGCTCCAGGGTAGCGTAGGGAATCACCAGTTCGATCTTGCCGCCCCGGTCTTCCATGTCGATCCTGAACCTGCTCATGATGGCGGCGTTGCCAGGGCGCGCGATGGCTGCAAATCTGGGATTGGTTTCCAAACGATCGTACTGAAACTTGACGGGGCTTATGGGCTCGAAGGCCGACGACAAGTCGGCGAGCACCACATGAAGCATTTTTTCAACCAAGTTGCGCTCGATGGTGGTGTATGGACGCCCCTCGATCCTAAGAGCGGCAGTTCCACGCCGGCCGCCAAGCAGAACATCGACGATTGAGTAGATCAGAGCGCTGTCGACCGTCATCAGACAATAGCCGTCCCACTCCTTCGCGTTGACCACGCCTATCATGGCCGGCAGAGGCATCGAGTTGAGATAGTCGCCGAACCGCACCGACGTAATGGTATCGAGCGACACCTCAACATTGTCAGACGTGAAATTGCGCAAGCTGGTAGTCAATAGCCTAACCAGCCTGTCGAAAATAACCTCCAGCATGGGCAGGCGTTCATAGGACACCAGGGCAGAATTAATGATCGCCATGATGCCGGATTGATCAGCATCACCCACGCCATCAAAGCCTAGAAGACTATCGATCTCATCTTGCTCAAGGACCCGTTCGTTCCGGTCATCCCCAGCGGCCTCGCTTTTTGCTCCCGCGTTAGCCTCTTCACCTTCAAACTCTTGAGACTGAGCGGCGCGACTGCCCTTCTCTGGGGCCTCCACGGCTACCGATTCGTTTTCTTGTTCCGCCATCGATTACTGGTCCCTAAATTATGAAACCGTCGGGTAGCCCCGCGGCAGCTACTGAACCAACACTTCCTTAAAAAGTATGTCGTTGACTTTGACCGGCTTTGCCGCCTCGTTGACCCGCCGCAGCAAATCCTCGCGTAGTCGATATATCCCTGCGGAACCCCGAAGGTCCTCGACCCGGAGTTCTCGAAGGTAAACCTGAAAACTATCGACAATGCGCGGCATCAATATTTCTAGTTGCTTAATGTCCGCCTCTGCCGGCAGTTCCAGACTTATGCTGATCTTGAGAAAATTTGTGCGGCGGCCCGGCGAATTAAGGTTTACCAAAAGCTCTGGCAAATCAAAAAAAACTGCCGTGGCACGTTGTTTCTCAAGCTTCTGCTTTTCGGCCGCGACCGGATCGGTTTCCTTTCCCATCAGCGCATCCAGATACCCCATGAAATAGGCGCCAGCTCCCAGGCCGATCACCAAGATCAGGGGCAGGACAACGAACAGGATGAGCTTCTTGCCGGGTATGCGTTTTGATCCGGTGGCGTCTTGTTCCTCCGCTACCGCTTCGTCCTCCTCATCATCTATCTGATCGTCCGGTTCTATCGCTTGATCCGTCATCGAGGTCGTCCAACCGTGAGGTAACAGAAGTGCCGCCGAAGGGCGGGATGCCGCGAATTTTAGGGGGCGATGGTTAACAAAGTCTTTTGATCGGCCGCCGTCGGTGATGATTCTCAACGGGGTCGCGGCCTCCCCTGCCCCTCCTTTTTTCGCCCCCCCCGATCCTCCTCCCATTTCGCACCAAGGCAGTTTTTGCCCGGCAATGGCTTCCGAAAACGGCAATACTGACCCCGAGCAAGCCCCCGCTCTGTGCCTGCAACTTATTGATTTATAAGGTTTGATTTTCTTGGCACGAGGCCTGCATGAAAGGTCTTGGATTTTGGATTTCAACGTCAACGGACGGAGAATTATGGAGTCAATTATGAACGTCGTGTTGGCCCGGCAGTTGTCCGTAAAGGACGAGATGTCGGTGATTGCCAACAACATCTCCAATATGTCTACCGGCGGCTACAAGGCGGAAAGGCTTTTGTTCAAGCGCTACGTCGCCCAGTCGGCGCGTGGCGACACGATCAACTTCCCCCAGAACAAGGGCCTTCATCGTGATGACCGCAACGGCCCCATAACCCGAACCTCCCACCAGCTGGACATTGCCCTCAAGGGCCACGGGTTCCTTACCGTGGAGACCCCTCGAGGGATCGCCTATACGCGCAACGGTCACCTCGGCCTCAATAGCAGGGGTGAATTGGTGACGTCGGCGGGACATCGGGTGCTGGATCGCGGCCAGGCCCCGATCGTCTTCGATGAAACCGTCCAAAACATCACCATCGGCAAGGACGGCACCATCAGCGCCGACGGCAACGAGATCGGGCAAATCAATGTCGTCAAATTCGAGGCGCCCGAGACCCTCAAACGCAACGGGGGCAGCCTTTTCAGCACCGGATCTGCTCCCGTGCCGGCCGCCGAGACCGAAGTCGTCCAGGGGCACGTTGAAGGCTCGAACGTGCAGCCCGTGCTCGAAATGACGCGCTTCATGTCCGCGGCCCGGTTCTATCAGACCGTGAACAAGGTGATCGAACGCGAAGATGAACGGCTGCGTCGGGCGATCGAAAAGCTCGGCGACATGCCCTGATGATGCAAGGGTGCCGCCAGGCAGGGCTGCTCCTTCCATAGACTGACGCGCAGGATGCGCCAGAAATAAGGCTAGAATCCCATGGCTTCTCTTGAAACAGCAGCAACGGCGATGTTGGCGCAACAGCTCAACGTCGACGTCATCTCCAACAACATCGCCAATGTCAACACCACGGCGTTCAAGCGCCAAAGGGCGGAGTTCGTCGACCTTCTCTATCAGAGCGAGATGGAGGTCGGTTCCACGACCTCCGACACCGGCACCGTCACCGTGACCGGCGGCGAATTCGGCACCGGCGTTAAGCTCGGCTCCGTCTATCGCATGCACGAACAGGGCAACATGATTTCGACCGGGAACAATCTGGACATCGCCATCAGGGGCAAGGGATACCTTCTGGTCAATCTGCCCAACGGATCGACCGCCTATACCCGGGCCGGATCGCTGCAGTTGGACCCGACCGGCCAGCTCGTGACGCCGCAGGGTTATGCCGTCCAGCCGGGCATCACCGTTCCCACTGACGCCGTATCCGTCACCATCAATGCTTCCGGCGAAGTCCTGGTCAAGCTTGACGGGCAGACGGCGCTCGCCAATGTCGGCCAATTGCAGCTCGCGACTTTTCCCAACGAGGCCGGCCTTAAGGCCCTGGGCGACAACCTGTTGGCCGAAACCGCGGCATCGGGCACCGCCGTTACCGGCACACCGGGATCGACGGGTTTCGGGAATATTCTGCAGGGCTTCCTGGAAAACTCGAATGTCAACATGGTCCAGGAAATCACCACACTTATCGCCGCCCAGCGGGCCTACGAGCTTGCATCAAAGGTCGTTCAGACCTCCGATGAGATGCTCAACCAGCTGGTGCAAACGGCCTAGGGCGCCATTCCGTATCTTAGGTCTTGAGGGATGAATTCGATGCCCAGATATCTCACCTTGTTTCGCGTTGTGTTTGCACTGATCTTGGCCATGACAAGCATTTGTCAGCAGGCCGCCGCAGACCAGAAATCCGTAGGCGTCTCTTACTCGCGAACCCTGAGCACCGTCTCGGAAAACACCGTCCGGCTCGGCGATCTCTTTACCAATACTGGTGGCAAGTCGGACACTATCGTCGATCAGGCGCCACCGCCCGGCGGTGAGGCGATCTACGATGTCCACCGGCTCGCAAGCATTGCCCGGGCCCATGGCTTGGTCTGGCAGGCCCAAAGCTGGTCGGAACGGGTCGTG
>JAWWBR010000224.1:0-3751 GCA_033720855.1 Alphaproteobacteria bacterium | reverse complement strand
GGCGCCGTGATCGGCCGCGCCCGGGCCCGGGCGCGGGCCTAGGGTCAGCCCGCCGCCGGTAAAAAAAACTGCCCGCGGCGCCGGCATATAGAAATAACTCATTGATATTTAAAGAAAAATACAGGATTCTCACACTGTGAGAATCTTACCGGATTCTCATAATGTGGGAATCTTCGCCGAATCGCCCCGAAGCATCCCCTCGGCCCGATGCCCTAGGCGCGGCCGAGGATGCGGTGCACCCGGGCGCGCAGCTCGGGCACGACCTCGCCTTCGAACCACGGGTTGCGCTTGAGCCACAGCTTGTTGCGCGGGCTCGGATGCGGGGTCGGGAGGAACTCGGGCAGAAACGAGCGCCACTTCCGCACGGTCGCCGCCAGGGTCTTTTCCCGCCGGGGCCCGAGGTAGTAGGCCTGGGCATAGGCGCCGACCAGCAGCGTCAGGCGGATCCCAGGCATGGAGGCGCGCAGGTCCGGGTGCCAGAGCGGCGCGCATTCGGGCCGGGGCGGCGCATCGCCGGAATTGGCCTTGCCGGGATAGCAGAAGCCGGTGGGCACGATGGCGATGCGGCTCTCGTCGTAGAACGCCTCGCGCCCGATGCCGAGCCAGGCCCGGAGGGTATCGCCGGACGGATCGTTGAAGGGGATGCCGGTCTCGTGCACGCGGGTGCCGGGCGCCTGGCCGACGATCATCAGCCGCGCCGTCGCCGCCGCCTGCAGCACCGGCCGGGGGCCGAGCGGCAGGTGCGCCGCGCAGACGCGGCAGGCGCGCACCCGGGCGAGCAGGCGGCCCAAGTCCTCGGCCCCGGTGCCGGCGGGGCTCACCCCGGCAGCTCCGCGAGCAGCCGGCCCAACCCGGGCCGGGGCTCATGGATCGCAAGCAGCTTCTGGATCTCCCAGCAATCGGCGGCGGACGAGATCACCACCGGCACGCCCAAGTCGCGCTCCAGCGTCTCGATGATCGGCGTCATGCGCCAGCCGCCGCCCTGGATATAGATGCCGTCGGCGCCGCCGGCGGCGAGGAACATCTTTTTCACATGCGCATAGACCTCCTCCGGCGTCAGCTGGCCGACGCGGTCGAAGGGCACCTCGATGGGCCGCATGTCGGCGATCTCGAACCCGGCCTCGCCCATGTATTTGACGACGATCTCGTTCTGCAGGGCGGAATAGCTGGCGCCGACGAAGCTGCGGATGCCGAGTGCCCTGAGCGCATTCACATGGGTCATGCCCTGGGAGACGATCATCGTCTTGTACTTGCGCCGCCAGGCGCGCACCAGCTTGGCCTCGCCCTCGTAGCCCAGCAGCATGAAGGGCGGCGTTCCCGAGCACAGGATCAGGTCGGCGCCGTCGGCGGCGAGCTCGGCGACCTTCTCCTCGTAGAACGGGATGGCGGCCTGGAATTCCTCCAGGGTACCGCCGCGCACGTTCAGCAGCATCGGGATCAGGCCGACGCCTTCGGGCAGCATGCGAACAAGTTCCTCGAGCGAGCCCGGCCGCCGCGTCGGCTTGACCAGGCCGACGACCCCGCGCCATGAGGTGTAGGCCATCTCCGTAAATCCCCTCGCCAATGGGTTCCAGCCCCGCGCCGGGACCGGCGCCGGACCAATGGGCGACCACCCTATCCCCTAATCGTCGTCCGAGGCCAGGACGAAGGGGCCGGAGCCCAGGGAACGCGATCTGGCGCCGCCTAACCTCATGTCCGCTTCGGCTCGGAACCGGTGGTGGGGTTACCGGCAGCCGACGCCTAGGCGGGCTCGGCGAAGACGTCCATCTGCGTCAACGCGCTGGGCTGACCGTCCCCTATGATGGTTGCGAATGCGGTGTCGGCGGCGTCGTGGCCGGTCCCGATGCGTATCATTCGGTCGGTGGCCACCTTGCGGCTCGGGTCGAACAGGTGCCAGCGGCCTTTGACGTAAGCCTCCATGCAGGCGTGGAAGTCCGGCACGACGAGCCCCCACGCATAGCCCGTGACGAACCGTGCCGGGATCCCCAAGGCGCGACAGAGAGCGATGGCGAGGTGGGCAAAATCGCGGCAGACCCCGCTGCGGTCGCGTTCGGTGTCGAGCGCGGAGGTGGAAGAATCGCTGGCGCCGGGCCGATAGCGAACACTGCGGAAGACCCAGTCGCAAATCGCAGCGACCTGAGGCTCGCCCGGGGAAACAGTGCCGGCCACGTCGCGGGCAAGGTCGGCCAATAGATCGGCTTGGCAGTAGCGGCTGGGGAACAGGTATGGGATAGCCTCCGGTCGGATCCGGTCGACGTCGCCGTCCGTGTCGGTGGCGGGCTGGGGGCGCTTCGCCGGGCACTCAACCTGAGCCTCGTAGCGAAGCGACAGGTGCCCTGCCGGCACCTCGATGCGGGTGAAGCGCTTGCCCGTCGCCGGCATCACCAGCTCTTGCGGGGTGAGCGCCGGCGCGAGCAGCAATTGCTCGCGCTGGAGCCTGTGTGCCGCGCACCTCGCGACCGCCACGTTGAAGATGAACACCGAGGGCTTGGGGACAGCGTAGTCGAGCGCGCAACCGATACGAAAGTCCATGGGTCCTCTTTTCAAGTGCTGAGAGCGGAGGTCTCGGGAAAAGCAGAATAAACAGGGGTGAAATCCGACGGATGATTCTCGGTTCCGAACCTCGAGGCAGCCGTCGGGGCGTCCCGACGAATCGGATATGGGAATTTTGCGCGCTGAAACCACCGTAAGATGGAAATTAATTCACATGTCCGCTTTGGGTCATCTGTGGACATCGGGTCAACCTCTTTTGTTCCGATCGCCGAACATCCCATGGGCGCAATCATGCTGCCCAAGAACGCCTCCCAAACCCTTCTCACGGCTTTCCCCCGCATTCTCGCCTGCGCCGATTTCAGCATGTCCCTTGCAATTCTTGGAAGGTGATATCAGTTCTAAAACCTCATGCCCGACTCAGGTCACCGGAAAGAAAGGAAAACCACATGAAAGGGTTCGTAGGAGACATTGAAAAACTAACGGAAGATAACTCTGATTTCCGCCGCGTGCTTTACACCGGCCATAATCTTCAGCTCGTGCTCATGTCGATCGAGCCGGGCGAGGAAATCGGTGAGGAAGTTCACGATGATCGTGATCAATTCTTCCGCATCGAGGAGGGTGAAGGCGAAATTTCCATCGATGGAGTGGTGCACAAGGTCAAGGGTGATGACGGGATCATCGTCCCCCAGGGCGCCAGCCACAACGTCAAGAGTGTCGGCAAGGAAGCCCTAAAGCTTTACACGATCTATGGGCCCCCGGAACATGTTGACGGCGTCGTCCATGCCACGTGCGAGGACGCCGCCTCCGCCCATGAGCACTTCGACGGCAAAACGACCGAATAGGCAAGAGGCTCACGCTTCGGACGAAGACTGGGCCCCAGCTTGATGCCACCGTCTTGCGCGCCGCGGCAGCGAAAATAAGGAATGTTTATCGATTAGCAATGCCTCCCGGGCCTCTCTCCCCAGCCCCTGCTTCGGTGGCGGCTTTCTTTGGCTCATGCGCCGAGGGGGTCGCGTCCGCTTCGGCCCAGACCCGGCCATGAGGTTCACACCCGCTTTTGGCCCAAAGCGGGCATGGCCCCGAATCGGCGCCGTCGCCGCGGCTTCAGCGGTCCAGGATATCTCCGACCCAAGTCATGCCCGCCGCCGCCTTCGCCAAACCCATGGAGGGAATGGCCAAAAGGGTCACGTGGCGGATCTCGTCCTTGCCAAGGCCTTCGCTCAGGGCCCGGCGGGTGTGGGAATGGACGGCGCCCTCG
>JAWWBR010000223.1:0-3786 GCA_033720855.1 Alphaproteobacteria bacterium | reverse complement strand
CCGAGAAAAGCCTGTATGACGAGGACCACGCCACCTTCGAGCACGACACCGTCTATGACCAGCGCGATGCCGCCGGTTTCATCCGGCTCAATGCGCTCAGGCTTAAGCTCTTGAGGAGACGCTCCGGCTGAGGGTCGTGCCGGCCCTAGCGCGCCATCTCGGGCAACAGCGGCACGTCGATGACGATGCGGTGGCCGAACAGCAGCAGAAGATAAAGAATGAGGCCGGCGGCCAATCGGCTCCAGCCGATCTCCCCCAGGCTTGCCTTGACGCGGCCGCTCAAGACCGCGGCAAAGGGGATCAGCGAGGACTGGTTCGCGAAACGGTCCCAGGCCCCGCCCAGTTCCCGGCGCTTGCGGGCTTCCATGTGAATCATGCCGAACACGCCCAGGCACAGGATGCCGCCGAAGAACACCACCGAGGCGAGATCGCCATTGGCGGCGAGGTGCAGCGCGGCCCACAGGGTGATGGCCCACAGGATGGGGTGGCGCGTGATCTTCTGGATGCCAGCGGGGGGCCGGTCCGCGGCCAACAGTTTGTCGGAGCCGACGGCGGCGGGGTTGGCGGTCATCACGCCGGCGGCGAAAAACAGCGCCGCCAGGGGCATCACGCCCACCGCCAGCCAGCGCGCCCAGCCCGGGTCCCCCCAGAGGTCCTCGAAGGGCGCGCGGGAATAGGCGATGTTCATCCAGATGAATGTGGCCGCGGCGTAAATCGAATAGGCGATCAGGAAACCGTTGCCGCCGAGGCGGTCCACGAGGACGCCGCGAACGGCGGCGGCCGACAGCACGAAATGGCCGAGGACGAAAGCCAGGGTTGCGGCGATCAAGGGGGTGAAAGTGGCGCTCATGATATCCCAGTCGGAGTTCGTCGACCCGCAAGCCTGATCTAAATTTCGGGCCGGGGCAAGCCCGCTTGGGCGCAGGTGGCGATCACCGTGTTGCGCAGCAGGCAGGCGATGGTCATGGGGCCGACGCCGCCGGGAACGGGCGTGATGTGGCCGGCCACCTTGACCGCCTCATCGAAATCGACGTCGCCGACCAACCTCGACTTTCCGTCGGCTGCGGCGACGCGGTTGATGCCGACGTCGATCACCGCGGCGCCCGGCTTGATCCCGTCGCCCTTGATCATCCGGGGGCGGCCGACGGCGGCGACCAGGATATCGCCGCGGGCGGTTTCGGCGGCGAGCTCGCGGGTCCGCGAATGGGCGATCGTGACGGTGCAATTCTCGCCGAGAAGGAGCTGGGCCAACGGCTTGCCGACGATGTTGGAGCGTCCGACGATCACCGCATGCAGACCTTGGAGGTCGCCGAGGGCGTCCTTGAGAAGCATGACGCAGCCCTGCGGCGTGCAGGGAACGAGCCCGTCCGTCCTGCCCGCGGCGAGCCGGCCGACGTTGAGAAGATGAAACCCGTCGACATCCTTGGCCGGATCCAGCGTCTCGATCACGCGATCGGAATCGATATGGGCGGGAAGCGGCAATTGGACGAGGATGCCGTTGATCGCGGCGTCGGCGTTGAGCTCCCTGACGAGATCCAACACCGCCGTTTCCGTGGTTTCCGCCGGCAACCGATGGGTGATCGAGGCCATTCCCGCCGCTTCGGTCGCGCGGCCCTTGTTGCGGACGTAGATCTGGCTCGCCGGGTCCTCGCCCACCAGGACCACCGCCAGACCCGGGGTGATGCCGTGGTCGCGCTCGAGCTCGCTCGCCACCGCGCCGACGCGGTCGCGCAGGGCGGCGGCGAAGGCCTTGCCGTCGATGATGGATGCGCGTTGGCTCCTGCTCACGGATCGGATCCTTGCTTGCGGATGCGCGCCAGTATAGCCGGGGCCTCGGCGGCGACCAGGACGGTCTTGGCCCGCGCCCTGGCGCCGGCGGCGATGGTGAAGGCGGACTTGGGCAGCTTCCAGGACTTGGCGAGTAGCGCGATCAGGGCGGCATTGGCCTTGCCGCCCTCGGCTGCCGCCCGCACCCTGACCCCGAGCCGTGCGGTGCCGGCGCCGTCGACGACGATGCCGTCGATGCGGTCGCGCCCGCCCCTGGGCGTCAGGCGGACGGGGACCAGTACGCCCCCAGCGGTCTCCGAAACGCGGATCTCTGGGCCTAGTGGGCCGTCGGACGCCATGGGACGGGGTTACTGCCAGAGATATTCGCGCATCAGGTTGCGCACGAACCAGATGCCGAGCAGGAGGATGATCGGCGAGATGTCGATCCCGCCGAGGTTGGGAACCACCCGGCGGATCGGGCGCAACGCGGGCTCGGTAATGCGGAAGAGGAAATCGCTGACCAGGTAGACGAATCGATTTCGCGTGTTGATCACTTCGAAGGCGACGAGCCAGCTGATCACCACCCAGATGATGAGCAGCCATATGTACAGCTCGAGAACGATGTCGACCAGCAAGAGGAAGGACTGCATGGGTGGGGTCTCTTTTCGTGAGATGGCGTAGATGGGAAACCTAGCGGCGTTGGGGAGCCTTAGCAAGGGCCCGCCGGACCGCGCGCCCACTTGACAGGATGGCGCCGCCCCCCACATTATCCGCCTTCCCGCAACCCGGGCCGGTGGGGCCGTAGCTCAGTTGGGAGAGCGCGACGTTCGCAATGTCGAGGTCAGGGGTTCGATTCCCCTCGGCTCCACCATTCTTTCTCTGGCCAACTCTCAACCACGTTTTGCCATCTAAATAGTGCCCAGTAATCAGGAGCTTGGGCGGCTATAGGGAAAGTTCACGTGTTAGGGAGACGTAAATCAGAGAAGTATTCGGGGTAAATCCGTCGGCCGTCTCTGTTGTTGTTTTTGTTAGCCACACCTTTAGGAGACGTTGGCTATGGCGTTCAAGGTTGCGGGTGAAACCGGAACAGCTTCCGCTGCTCCGACCACGACACAGGAAGATCTGCCATCCTCTTGAGCCGCGTTACCGTCAAGTCGATGGGTTGACGACCGTTGAGGATGTCCTCGACGATATCGGGGGCGAGAAAGGCAAGCGGTATGAGGCGGCCAATCTCGGTCCGATCTACGCCGTGACACTCAGAGAGTTGTGAGACCGATTGAACACCACGCTGCTTGATCTCACTAAACCAGCGATGCCCTTTGGCGACTGCAGCGATGAGGCTGATGTCGATTTCGGGTTCCCGCGCTGGACTATTGGTGAGGACAAGCTTTGTTCCCGCGCCACGGCGCTTGAATGATATGTCGAGATCGAGCTGTAAGGTGTTGTTTGGGGCTTCTCCAGGCTTATGGGAATTCTTCTTGGTCCTTGGGATTTGCAATAAGGCGGATAGGGTCGGGATCTTTAGAATCACACGAACTCTGGCCTCGGACACTTCGACACGCTCGATGATCAAAAGAAATGTCTCTCGCTGATGCGCCGATCCTCCGTCGCGCACTCGGTCCGCGAGGTCAGCAGCATTCTTGATGACCGTCTCGACGATCTCCGGCGCAAATCGGGCCAGACATAGGTCAGCAAAGAGCCTCGGTCCGTCATTGAGGAAAGATCTCAGCCCGCTGAGGACGACTTTCTCAATCTCTAGTGCAGGTAGTCGCCATGGTCTCTCGAGCCTCTCTTTTTTTGATACGTAATACCGGTAACGCCTTCCGGATTTTGTGGCATGCGACGGTGATAAGCGATGGCCGTCATCAGCGAAGAGCAGCCCCGCCAATAAGCTTGGGACCTTGGCATTAGATTGTCGAAGCCGAACGACGGCATTTTGATCCAGTTGTGTCTGGACCGCGTTCCAGGTTTCCAGGTCAATGATGGGTTCGTGTTCTCCAGGATAGCGCTCGCCATTAT
>JAWWBR010000222.1:0-3810 GCA_033720855.1 Alphaproteobacteria bacterium | reverse complement strand
CGCTCATGACGCCCCTCCTCGGGCGGCGCTGCGCACCGATTCGATGATCTTCACGTAGCCTGTGCAGCGGCAGATGTTGCCGCTGAGCCCCGCGCGGATCTCGGCATCGCTGGGATCGGGGGTGCGCCGCAACAGGCCCTCGGCGGCCATGATCATGCCCGGCGTGCAGTAGCCGCATTGGGACCCGAGGTGCTCGTGGAAGCCGCGCTGAAGGCGCGAGAGGCGCCCGCCGCTGACGGCACCCTCGATGGTCTCCACCCGGCGGCCGGCGAGAGAATGGGCGAGGGCGATGCAGCTCAGCCTCGGCCGGTCGTCGACCAATACCGTGCAGGCGCCGCACTCGCCGCCGTCGCACCCCATCTTGGTCCCGGTGAGGCCCACGACCTCGCGCAGGTAGTCGATCAAGAGCATGTTATCGGCGACGGCGTCGTCCCGCCGCCGCCCGTTGAGAACGAGGTTCAGTATCGATTTCGGCATGGTCATTCGCGTCCCAGCGCCCGGTAAAAGGCGGTCGATATATGTTCGGGTCCCGAACAGTTTTTAATGTACACGATTTCCCGGATTTTCACAACCGGACACTGAAAATCCTTGCGATGCGCGCCGGCGGCCGGTGCCCCGGGCGGCGGCGAAAATTTCCCCGAAACCGCCCGGGATCGTTGATTGATGCGGCCTTTGGGCCGTGATAGCTTGGCGATATGGGAGAGGAAACCAAGAGCTACCGCCCGATCGGGGCGATCATCGCCGAACGGGCCGCCCGCCATCCGGACAAGACCTACGTCCATTCCATCGAGCAGGACAAGAGCCTCACCTACGGCGATCTCCATCGCCTCGGCAACCGCATGGCGGGGTATCTCGGGGACCGCGGGCTTGCCGCCAACGACCGGGTCTTCATGCTGTCGGAGAACTCGGTCGAGTTTATGGCCGTCTTCCTCGGCGTGCAGCGCTTCGGCGCCACCATCGCCACCGCCAATGTCGAGATGAACCGCGATCACATCGCCGAGATCGTGCGCGCGGTCGCGCCCAAGCTGGTCCTGGTGCAGGACGGCCTGGGGCTGGAAGGCCTGGTCGAGGAGGCCGGCGCCGCCTGGATGCCGCTGGGCGAATGGCATGCGGAGGGTGCAAGCAGCGGCTTCTTCGCCGAGCTCGAATCATACGCCGACGATGCCGAGATCGAACAGGTCTGCGGCCCCGAGGACATTGCCGTCATCTTCTATACCTCGGGCACCGAAGCCAAGCCCAAGGGCGTGCTGCAGCCGCACCGAAGCGTCTGGGCCAATTTCGACGGCATCGCCGAGATCGTCGAGATCGGCGAGGACGACCGCATGCTGGAATGCCGCTCCTACACCTGGCTGTCGTCACAGAACATGACCCTCGGCGCGCCCCTGGTCGCCGGGGCGACGGTGTACATGGCGAAGAGGTTCTCGCGCAGCCGCTATTTCGACTGGATCAGGGACTACCGAATCACCATCGCCACCTCGGTGCCGACCATCCTCAACATGCTGATGACCGAGCCGGTCGACATTCACGGCCGCGACCTGCCCGACCTGCGTTTCCTGATGACCAGCTCGGCGCCGATGCTGCCCGAGCGCTGGCGCGAATTCGAGGACATGTACGGGATCACGGTGTGCCAGTCCTACGGCTGCTCGGAGGCGGGGCTGATGTGCAGCCACCCGGGGGCGGCGCGCAAGATCGGCACCGTGGGGCGTCCGCTGAAGCACCAGATCCTGCGGCTGCTGGATGCCGAGGGTGCGGAGGTCGCCATCGGCGAGCCCGGCGAGATCACGGTGTCCGGCCCGCAGCTCGCCGCGGGTTACCTCGGGCCCGAGGGGACCGTCGAGCCGCTGCCCCAGTCGGGCCACCGCACCGGCGATCTCGGGGTGCGCGACGCGGACGGGCATATCGCCATCGTCGGGCGCCTGAAGGAGGTCATCATCCGCGGCGGCGTCAACATCTCGCCGGTGGAGATCGACAACGTGCTCTCGCGCCACCCGGAGATCGTCGAGGGCGCGACCATCGGCATTCCCGACAAGATCTACGGCGAGGCGGTGGTGGCCTATGTCGTCGCGCGCTCGGGCAGCCGGCTGTCCTCGGAAGAGGTCATCGCCCATTGCGGGCAGTACCTGGCGCCATTCAAGACGCCCAAGGCGATCCGGTTCGTCGACGCGCTGCCGCGCAATGCGCGCGGCAAGCTCGACCGCGAGACCCTGGTGGCGTCCTGGCGCGAGGCCGCCAGCGCCTGAGGGCGGGCGATGGCCCAGAACGCGCACAAGCTCCTGATCCGCGGCGGCCGCGTCTATGACCATGACGGCGACGTCCACGACCCGGCCCGCGCCGATATCCTGATCGAAGGCGCCGACATCGCCCTCGTCGAACCCGATCTTCCCGCCCGGCGCACCGCCGGTGCCGAGGTGATCGACGCGACGGGCCACCTCGTCATCCCGGGCCTGGTCAACGCCCATTACCACTCCCACGACACCCTGTGCCGGGGCCTCTTCGAGGAGCTGCCGCTCGAGATGTGGCTGCTCTACACGCTGCCCATGGGGGGCCACCGCAGCAAGTGCGAGGTGCGCCTGCGCACCCTGGTCGGCGCGCTCGAATCGCTGCGCAGCGGCATCACCACGGTGCAGGACATGCTGGGCCTGATCCCGCTCTCAGAGGACTATCTCGACGTGGTGATCGCCGCCTACGAGGAGATCGGCGCCCGGGTCGTGTTCTCGCCCATGGTCTTCGACATCCCCGCCGTCGCCATGCTCCGCTTCAAGGACATGGTGCCCGCCGATGTGCAGGAGATGCTGGGCACCGCCGCCCTCGGGGCCAAGGAGCAGATCGATTTCTTAAGCGCCCAGATCGCCCGCCATCCGGCGCAAGGCACCCTGCATTGGGCTCTCGGCCCGTTCGCGCCGCAGCGGTGTTCGCCCGAGCTGCTGGCAGGCTGCGCCGACCTGGCCGAGCGCCATGATCTCGGCATCTACATCCATGTCTACGAGACCCGGGGCCAGGTGCTGATGGCGCGCGAGGACTATGCCGATTACGGCGGCTCGTTCATCACCTATCTGGACAAGTCCGGTTTGCTCACCCGCCGGCTCAACATCGCCCACAGCATCTGGCTCACGCGCGCCGAAATGGAGCGCATGGCCGCGGCCGATGCCGGCGCCGTGCTCAACCACCTCAGCAACATGAAGCTCAAGAGCGGCGTCGCCCCGGTCCTGGACATGCGCGAGGCCGGCATGCGCGTCGCGCTCGGCTGCGACAACTGCTCGGGCAGCGACGTCCAGAACATGTTCCAGGCGATGAAGATGTATTGCCTCTTGGCCGCGGTCAGCGACCCGGAACCGGGCCCGCCCCTGGCCCACGAGGCGCTGCGCCTGGCCACCCTGGGCGGCGCGCGGTCCGCCATGCTGGAGGGCCGGCTCGGCGCGGTGAAGCCCGGCCACAGGGCCGACTTGGTGCTCCTCGACATGAAAGACATCGCCTACCTTCCCTACAACAGCGCCGCCCGCCAGCTGGTCTATACCGAGACCGGGCGGTCCATCGACACCGTGATCGTCGAGGGCCGCGTGGTGATCAAGGACCGCCGGGTGCAGACCATCGACGAGGATGACTTGCGCGCAGAGGTGGCCGACCTGATGGAAGGCTTCCGCGCCGATTTCGCCGACGTCGTCGAGAGCCGCGCCGCCGCCCTGCCGCATCTCCTGAAGGCCCACCGCCGGGTCTGGGAGAGTGACGTCGGCCTCGAGAGGTTCATCGCCCGCACGCGGCGTTAGGGCAGGGGCCCGGCGCGGGCGGTGCCAACGTTCCGAAATTTTCCTG
>JAWWBR010000221.1:0-3952 GCA_033720855.1 Alphaproteobacteria bacterium | reverse complement strand
GTAGAGGACCCAGATATGCGCGTGGTCGTGGATGCGGGTGCGGTGTCCGGGGTCTTTGATCAAGCCGTTGAGGACGAAGCCGTAATCGGGGTCTTCGTAGAACAGCAGGTTCTCGTGGTCGGAGACGGGCCACTCCTTGGAGCTGGCGGCGAGCTCCGGGTCGGCGAGCAGCCGCGCCATCGCCGGCTTGGCTTCGGGCCACACGCGCGCGGGCTCCTCCAGGGTCTGATAAAGCGCGCGAATCTCTTCGACGAAACGGGTGACGGACGCCATGGTCATGATGTCACTCCTCTTTTCCCTTAGGGCCGCGGACACCGGCGCCCTATTCGAAAGCCGTTTCCATTACCCATGTGGTGACGATGCCGCGGAAGAGCTCGTATTTCAGCACCAATTCGAACAGCCCGTAAATGAACACGAAGGTGGCAAGGCCCACATAGAGCGAGAGCTTCACCGACTTGCCGCCGCCGATCAGCATCCACAGAAAGACGAAGATCGGCGAGGCGATCAGGAAACCGAACAGCCAGATGCCGAGGACGCCAAGACCCATCACCAGGAAGATCGCCAGTTCGCGGGTCAGTGCCCGGGGCCTGATCTCGGCGGGGTCCAGATCGGCACCGAAAAACCGGGTCACGACATGCCCGGCGCGGGTCTCGGTGATGCTGGCGATATCGAGGAGCGAAAGCACCACCCCGGCATAGCCGATGATCAACGGGAAGGTGCGTTCCTTTCCTTTCAGCGCGTAGGTTTCATGCAGGAAAAAAATCATGAAGGCCATGATGCCGAAGGCGAAGTACAGGGCGTTGTGCTTGTCCTCCTCGACCAGCGGCTTGAGGCCGAGCAACGCCGCCGTCCAGGCAAGCGCCAGGGGGATCACCAGCACCGTCCGGTGCAGGCCCATCTGCAGCATCACCAGGTACGCCGCCATCAGCAGAACGAAAGCCACGCCGGCGGCGATCGAGCGCGGTGACAGCCGATCGCTCATGACGCGTCTCCCTTGGCAGTCTTGCGGTTGCGCATCCACAGCCGGAAGGAGGGGACCAGCAGGCTGATGATGATCAGCGCGATGAGGATCAGCGACACGTCCCGGGTGAAGAAAATGGCCCAATTGTCGTCCGAGATTCCCATCGCCTGGAAGAAGCTGCGTTCGGTGATGCTGGCCAGCACCAGGGCGATGGTGAAGGTGATGCGCGGATATTGATAGCGAATCATCAGATAGCCGATCACCGCGAAGGCGAGCGCCACCACCACGTCGCCGAATTCGCCCTGAAGGGCGTACGCGCCCACCAAGGCGATGACGGTGACCGTGGGGGCGAGGATATGGGCGTCGACATAGGTGAGATAGGCCATCGGCTTGGCCAGGGCCAAGACGATCAGGGTCGCCACGACGCAGGCGATTGTCAGCGACAGCACCAGCGTGAACACCACGTCTTCGTGTTCGAACAGGAGACGCGGCCCGGGTTCCAGCCCGTGCAGGACCATGGCGCCGAGAAACACCGCGGTCTCGGCGCTGCCGGGAATGCCGAAGGCCAGGGTCGGGATCAGCGAGCCGCCATCCTTGGCGTTGTTGGCCGATTCCGGAGCGATCACGCCGCGGATGTTGCCCCGGCCGTAGGGCACATCGGGATTGCCGTCGCGCTGGACCTGGGTCGAATAGCTGAGGAACGCCGCCACGGTTCCGCCGACGCCGGGCACCGCGCCGATGAAGGTGCCGATGCCGGAGCCCACCAGCATCGTCGACCAGTTGCGCATAACCGCCCTGATGCCGGCGGAAATGCGCTGGATCTTGTATTCCGCGGCGTCGCTGGCGATGGAACCGCCGTGGACCGCGAGGTCGATCATCTGTGAGATCGCGAACAGGCCGATCAGGGCGGGCACCAGCTTGATGCCGTCCCACAACGCCTCGACGCCGTAGGTGTAGCGGACCACGCCCGACACCAGATCGAAGCCGACGAAGCCGCAGATGAACCCGAAGATGGCGGCGATCAGCGCCTGCAACAGCCGGGTCCCGGTGGACACGGCGATGGCGCAGAGTCCGAACAGGGCGAGCAGGAAAAACTCGGGCGGCGAAAACAGCAAGACGATCTGCTTGGCGATGGGAATCACCAGGATCAGCGTAAACACGCCGATCAGCCCGCCCAGCGCCGACGACGTGGCGCCTGCGCCGATGGCCTCGCCGGCGCGGCCCTGCTGGGCCAGGGGGAATCCGTCGAAGGTGGTCGCCGCATTGGGAGCGATCCCCGGCGTGTTCAGCAGGATCGCGGACACCGATCCGCCGGTGGAGGTCGCCGCCATCGACCCGCCCATGAGCATGATCGCGTCGGCCTTGTCCATGCCGAAGGTCAGCGGGATCAACAACGCCAGGGACGTCGTGCCGCCGAGGCCCGGGATCGCGCCGAACAAGAGTCCGCAACAGGTTCCGGCAATCAGCCAGACGAGGGATTCGAAATTGAGAAAATGGAGGGATGCCGTACCCAGCGCGGTAAGCAGCCCTCCCATCACCTCGATCATGGGCTTGCCATCCTGTTCACTGAGTGCGCCTCCCTCGGGAACTCCTCAATCGCGCCCGCCTCTGGGCGGTCGAGGGATCGCTTGACCCCACGCGTCCGCAGCACTCTATCCAAATTGACGTTGGGCTCAAGAGGATTTCGCGGCCCGCCCCGGACAACCGGCCGGCGTTCGAACGAGATCGTGTTCGGCCGCGCCGCCGGGTGTCGCGTGGCGGTGCAAACGGCGGGGGCCAAACCGACGGGGGAAGGCGGTGCGTGGATATTTGCCGTCGATGCGCGGATTGGACTAAAGTCTCAAGTGGTGGAACCGGCAGAACAAGACCAGGGCGCAGGGAGGCGGTCATGGAATCAGCGTCGGCGTTCGAGCAGCACATGGCCCAGGTCATCTGGGACAACCGCTGGAGAACCCCCCATGCGCTGCAAATCTGGGTCGAAAACCACCTCGACCGCCCCGGCGCGGCGGTTTTTGCCCTGGAGCATTGCGTCTTCGCCGATCATTTCCCGCGTTGGTTCGGCTCCATCGTCGCCAATTGCCCGCATCTCGCCGCCCGCCAATACATGATCGACAACATGTACGTGGAAGAGGTCGAGGACCCGACCATCACCACCGGCCATTACGAAAGCCTGGTCGATTTCGCCGTCGCCCTGGGCCATGAGCGGGAGGCGGTCTACGCCTACAAGGGCGCGATCTACACCCGCATGGCGCTGGCCTATTGGGAGCGGTGCGCTCGCGCCTGGCCGTGGCTCGAAGCGTTCGCCGCGGTCTGCGGGCTGGAGGCGGCGCGCGGCCCCGCGGTCGGCAAGATCGGCCGGGTCAACAAGTTGCGCCGCGCCACCTGGGAGCCCTTGGGCCTCCCCGAGGAGGCCTTGGCCCACTGGTCGGCGGGCGAGGAAGCGGATTTTCATGAGGGCGGGCACGGCGACATGACCCTCAAGATCCTTGCCGAATATGCCGACGACGACGAACAGCAGGCGCGCGTGCTCGAGGTCATCGAGGAAACCACCCAGGTGCGCTGGTACCATTTCGATTGCATCGGACGCGATGCGCTGAAGGCCTCGGGCATCGCCCTGGAGGCCGCAGGCTAGGGCGCGCGGGACGCTGCAATACGGCAAGCAAAGGGAGAGAGAGATGTACGGACCCGACGAATTCGAAGACAAGATGGCCGAGACCATCTGGGAAAATCGCTGGAAGACCCACACCGCCTACGAGACCTTCATCCAGCACCACATGTGCATCGAAGGGGCCAAGGTCTACGCCCGCGAGCACGCGGTCTTCGCCAATCATTTCCCGCGCTGGTTCGGCTCCATGGTCGCCAATTGCCCGTCGCTTTCCGCCCGCGCCTATATGATCGAGAACATGTACGTGGAGGAGGTCACCGATCCCGAGGTCGAGAACGGCCATTACGAGAGCCTGATCGATTTCGGCGTGGCACTGGGCTATGAGC
>JAWWBR010000220.1:0-4040 GCA_033720855.1 Alphaproteobacteria bacterium | reverse complement strand
GAGTTGCGCGAACTGCCGCCGGAGATGAGCCCCGGTCAGGACCACAACATCTTCGTGTTCGATCCCGACGGCCAGGCCCTCCAGCTCTATTTCCACATGGAGCAGGTGGGCTGGGACGGTAAGCCGCGCACGGCGTCCGAGCGCCGGCCGGTGGTCCAGGGCAAGTGGCCCGAGAGCCTGGAGGCGCTGCCCGATAGTTACGCCGGCGAGCCCTATCTCGGCCCCTGGAACTGAGCCCGCGCCGGCCCCCGATGAGGCTTAGGCGCGTCCCGACCTGAGCCGATGGACCGTCGCGGCGAGGCGTTTTCTCAGCGCCGCAGGCAGTAGCGCCGCGAGCTTCGCCCGCCGGCTCGCCACGGCGATGTCGTTGGTATGGGGGAAGGGCCGGGCGGGGACCGGCCGGCCGAGGAAGGGACAGAGCTTCTCCCAGCCATCGCCATCGCAGATATCCATGACCAGGAGGTCGTCGGGCCGGTCGGCGAAATAGGCCTGGACCGCGTCGACGTGGCGCTCATAGGCGGCGCGCCACATCCCGGGATCGAAGTCCTCGGCGCCGTAGATCTCCCGGTTGAGGAAGCGGTGCACCTGCCGCGCCGCGGGGTCCCGGTCCTGCTCCGCCTGCAGCGTGCGGTAGGCGTTCTGCGAGCGAAGCCAGGCGCCGGTCTCGCGCACCGTCAGGATGAAGCGGCTTCCGGGAAAGGCGCGGTCGAGCTCCGGGTAGGGCAGGCCGGTGCCGTTGGCGATCGCCTCGTGGGTCTCGCACATGGCCATCAGCCGGTCGCCGGTAAAGCTCTTCGAGGCCTTGGAAAACGCCGGCAGCAGTTCGGGGTAATCGACATGATGGCGGGCGTCGATGCCGAGCATTTTGAGCGCCACGGTCAGGCTGTGGGTGCCGGTGCGGCCGAGGCCGACGCCGAAAATCTTGCGGCTCGTTCGGGGGCTTGCGGTCACGCGGCTTGATCCTTCGTGTCGGGGGCGGCCCTTGTCGAGGGGGGACAACTGTGGTCCCTTGCGCATATTGTAGCCACGTCCGGGTGCGCGGCAAAAGGGGCCGGGCCGGACCCGCGGGCGCCCGGCGCCCGCCTGCCGCAACCGCAAGAAGAGGGGAGAGCGCGCGATGAAGCCGGCGCCCTATGGTCCGTTTCCCTATGTCCCGATCACCGATCGGCCCAAGCTGACCTGGCCCGGGGGCGCGCGCGTCGCGGTCTGGGTGGCGGTCAACCTGGAATTCTTCCCCCTCGACGAGCCGGTGCCGCAGACCGCCGGCCACGTGCCGGACATTCCCGGCTGGTCGCGCACCGATTACGGCAACCGCGTCGGCGTCTTCCGTATCATGGAGATGATGGAGCGGCTGGGGGTGCCGGGCACGGCGGCGCTGAACGCCGAGATCTGCGACCACCATCCCCAGATCGTCGACCGGGCGGCGGCGCTGGGCTGGGGCGTGATCGGCCATTGCCAGAGCAATTCGCGGCCGCTCAATGCGCTGCCCGCCGCCGACGAGCGCCGGGTCATCCACGATACCCTTGCGACCATCGAAAAGGCGACCGGCAGGCGTCCCACCGGCTGGCTCGGCGCCTCCATGGCCGAGACCTGGGAGACCCTGGAGCACCTCGCCGCCGAGGGCATCCAATACACCGCCGACTGGCTCAACGACGACCAGCCCTTCCTGCTCGATACCGAGACCCCGCGCGGCGGGCGCATGGTGGCGCTGCCGTTCGGCGGCGAGCTCCACGACAAGGGCGCCTTCACCCGCCGCGGCTACCGGCCCGACGACTACACCGACATGCTGGTCCGTGCCTTCGATACGCTCTACCGCGAGGGCGCGCGCTCGGGCCGGGTGATGCCGATCCCGATCCACCCCTTCGTGATCGGCGTGCCGCACCGCATCGGCGCGCTGGAGGCGGCCTTGGAACATATCCGCGGCCATGACGGCGCCTGGCTGGCGACCGCCGACGACATCGTCGCCGCCTACGTCGCCGGGGATCCCACGGTCTAGGCCGCGGCCCTCAGAATCTCTCGGGGCCGAGGCCGGCGGTGTCGAAATCGGGTTCGGCGCCGCCGGCGAGGTCGGCGGCGATGCGCCCCGAGGCGCTGGCGAGCGTCCAGCCCAGCGTCCCGTGACCGGTGTTGAGGATCAGGTTGGCGAGCGGCGTCCGGCCGATCACCGGCACCCCGTCCGGCGTCAGCGGGCGCAGCCCGGCCCAGAACTCGGCCCGGGCAAGGTCCAGCGCGCCGGGGAACAGCGCCGCCCCGGCGTCGAGCACGGCGCGGGCGCGTTCGGGCACCAGGGCGGTGTTGTAGCCGTCGAATTCGGCCGTTCCGGCGATGCGCAGCCGGGAGCCGAGCCGGCTGATGACGATCTTGGCGTCGTCGTCGGTGAGGCTGATCCGGGGCGCGGCGTTGGTGCCGCCGACCGGCACCGTCGCCGAATAGCCCTTGGCCGGATAGATCGGGATGCGGATGCCGAGCGGCCGCAACAAGAGCGGCGCGTAGCTGCCGAGCGCGAGAACGTAGCGGTCCGCGGTGATCATGCCGCGGTCGGTCATCACCCCGGTGACGCGGCCGCCCATGGCGGCGATGCGGGTGATGGTGTGTTCGAGCTTGAAGGCGACGCCGGCATCGGCGCAGAACTGGGCGAGGCCGTGGGTGAAGGCATGGGCGTCGCCGGAGAGATCGCCGGGCGAGAAGATGCCGCCGGCGAGGGTGTCGCGCTGGCCTTCGAGGGCCGGTTCCAGGGCGGTGCAGGCGCTGGCGTTGAGGTCTTCCAGCTCGAGGCCGAGGGCGCGGAAGCGTTCCGCCTGGCGCACCGCCAGCTCCATCTCCCGCTCGCTGCGATAGAGGTGGAGGATGCCGCGTTCCTCGGCATCGAACGCGACGCCCGTATGGGCGCGGATGTCGGCGAGAAGGGGCCGGTTGTAAAGGGCAAGCTTGAGCACCTTGGCGGCGTTGGCGGCGCTGGGCCCGGCGCGGCAATTGGCGATGAAGCGCAGGAGGAACCGCCACAGCGCGGGATCGGTGCTGAAGCGGAGGCACAAGGGCGCGTTCTTGCGGCCGAGCCAGCCGAGCAGCTTGAGCGGCGTCGACGGGTTCGACCACGGCGTGGCGTGGGAGGCGGAGACCTGGCCGCCGTTGGCGAAGCTGGTCTCCAGCCCCGGGCCCGGCTGCCGGTCGACGACCGTCACCTCGTGGCCCGCGCGCAGCAGATGGTAGGCGGTGCTGACGCCGATCACCCCGGCGCCGAGCACGACAACTCTCACGGCGTCTCAATCCCCTGTGGCCTCGTGACGCCTGGAAGGTAGCGACCCGGAGGGCCATGCTCAACCATATTGGTTGCGGTTCGGGCGCCTCGGCCGGCGCCGGCGGCGCGGGCGATCTTGACCCCCGAACGCGTGATACGTACAACCGGTCGGTGATGGACCCGGTCGCCCGCATCATCGCCCGCTTCGGCGGCATCCGCCCGATGGCCCGCATCCTCAGCCGCGCCAGCGGTCGCCGGGTCCCGCCGACCACGGTGCAGGGCTGGGCCCAGCGCGGCATCATCCCCGCCGCCCGGCAGCCCGAGGTGCTGGCCGCCGCCCGGGCCGAGGGCATCGCCCTGGGGCCCGAGGATTTCTTCGTCGCCGGCGCCATGCCGCCCGATGGTGAGGACCGCACCGGCGGATGCGAGGTGCTGTCGGTCGAGGAGATGGGGGCCTGCGACCGCCTGACCATCGAGCGCGGCACGCCCGGCGCCGATCTGATGGAGGCCGCCGGCGGTGGTACCGCCGCCGCCATCATCGATCGCTTTCCGCCGACCGCCGTCGCCGTCCTCTCAGGTCCCGGCAACAACGGCGGCGACGGTTTCGTGATCGCCCGCCACCTGGCGGCGGCGGGATGGCCGGTGCGCCTCGCGCTGCTCGGAGAGGAGGGCCGCTTGCGCGGCGACGCGGCCCTGAATGCCGGCCGTTGGCGCGCCGCCGGCGGCGACATCGAGCCGCCCACCCCGGACGTGCTCGACGGCGCCGGCCTGGTCGTCGACGCCCTGTTCGGGGCCGGGCTGG
>JAWWBR010000219.1:0-4113 GCA_033720855.1 Alphaproteobacteria bacterium | reverse complement strand
CGCGGAACAGCACCAGGTCCTCGCTCATGATGCGGATCGGCAGGGGATCGCCGCCCACCGGCATCTCCTCGGAGGTCGCCACCGGCTGCCAGTAGCTTCGCAGCAGTTTCCCGCACGGCGTGCCGGGGCCCGTCTGGGTGAGCAGTTCGTTTTCTTCCTGGGTCAACATGATGCGCTTGCCTTCCTATCGACAGTCCTCTCCGCCGCGCGCCGGGTTGCCGTCACTGGGTCTCCGCCGTGTCCCGCGCCCGCCATGGCCCGGGGGTTTTGGGCAGCCATGGGTCCTTCGTCGGGCCAGGATCGGGCGCGTCCCGATCGCGTCCTTGGGATGTTATGCGGGTTGGCGGGGATAGTCGAGATGGCGATTGGGCCATGAGACCGCCGCAGTTTCGGGTTTTCTTGCGTGTTCCCGCACGGCTATCATGACGCGCGCGGCGTGCAGGCATGAGCCGTGAAACACATCTCGATAGGGGAGGCGATATCATGAGCGGTATCAAAAGGACGGCACTACTGTGGCGTAGCGTGGTCGGGGCGGGCGCGGCGCTCGCCCTCGCCGTGGGCGCGGTCGAGGCGGTGGCCGAGACGCCGGCGTCGGCCGTGAAACTTGCCAAGGAATACAATATTTCGGCGGCCTTGATGGCGAAATGGGAAGCCGAGCACAAGGTGCCCGCCGCATGGCTCGCGGGCGCCAAGAAAAGCGGCAAGCTCAGGATCAGTGGCAGCTACAGGCCCCGGGATTTCGACCGCTTGGCCGCTCCGTTCCGGGAACGCTACCCCTTCATCAATGTCAATTACACCCGCGGCAGCCGCAATACCCGGGTCATCAAGCCCATCGTCGCCTTCCGCGAAGGCAGGATCATCACCGACATCGTGACCGGGCTCAACACCGGTATCGAGCTGTTCAAGAAGGCCGACGCCCTCACCAACCTCTCCGACCTGCCCAATCGCGCCAATATTCCCGACAAGTTCGGGGGAAGTTCCAAGGATTGGATCCTCGCCCGTCTGCGCTATTACTGCCTCGCCTACAACAAGGACCTGGTGAAGAAGAGCGAGCTGCCCAAGACCTGGGACGATCTCAAGAACAGCGCCGCGCTGCAAAACCGTAAGACCGCCGTGTGGTACGGCGTCGGCTCGTGGCTTTTGCCGCTTTGGGGCGTGAAAGGCCCGGAATGGACCACCCAGTTCATCGATGACATCTACCGCGAGCTCAAGGCCGAGCGTCGCAAGGAGGGTATGACGGCGCTGACCACCCTGACCGGTGCCGGCGAGTTCAAGGCGGTGCTTTCGGTCGCCGCCTATATGGTCGCCAGGATCGCCAAGAAGGGCGCACCGGTGGGCTTTCACTGTCCCGACACGGTGATGGTGAATGCGTCGGCCGTCGGCGTGCTCAAGGGCAGCCCCAACACCGAAGCCGCCAAGCTGTTCCTCAACTGGATCCTGAGCCTGGAAGGCCAGCTGTTCCAGTATCGCTACGGCGGCGCCCGGCCGATCCACAAGGATTTGCAGACCAAGGATTTCGTGCCGTTCCCGGAGGAGGTCCTGGGCAAGCCCCTGGCCTTCCACGATCCGGGGCTGCTGGCCACCGACCTGCCCAAGCTGATGAAGGTGTGGGCGCCCTATTGGGAAGCCAGCGGGGGGCCGAAGGGCAAGGGGCGCAAGCGCGGGTCCAAGCGCAAGAAAAACTAAGCACCGGCTTGGCGTGTCGCCGTGCCCCCGACCATCACCGTGGGTTGGGGGCGCGACCGCGCCGCTGGCGGTCCGCCGCAAGGGTCGCGCTTGGGTCTCTTCGGATAGCGAAGACTTGGCCGTGCGGCGCCGAAAAAGGCTCACCGTCTCCGCGGTCGGCGGCCGAGCGCCTTCGGCCGAAGCGGGCCTGTCGGGCCTAGGAGGCGTTCGGCAGACGCTTGTTCTTTAGCTTTTCGCGCCATTCCTGCGTGAGCTTCTCCGCCCTGGCGATTTCCGCCGGGGTCATGAATTTCGCGATGCCGTTGCGGAAGCCGATCGCCCTTTGATGGCCTTCCAGGGCCGCCAGGTTCCACCACATGTAGCCTTTGACGAGATCCTTGGGAACGCCGATTCCCCGCCCGTATCTGTGGCCGAGCCTGTATTGGGCGCTGGTGTGCCCCTGTTCCGCCGCCTTGTGGAGCCATTTCAAAGCCGTAACGTCATCGATCAATACCCCCTGGCCTCGGGTGTATCGGAGCGCAAGGCTGTATTGCGCGCGGGCATGCCCCTGTTCGGCCGCTTTGCGGAACCACGTGACCGCCTCCTTCAGGTTTTTGGCCGCGCCCCGGCCCCAGAGGAGCCTGAGGCCGAGGCTGTATTGCGCCCGGGCATGGCCCTGGTCGGCCGCTTTGCGGAACCAGGCGACCGCCTGGGTATAGTCCCGCGGCACGCCCCGGGCCCTCTCGTACATGAAAGCCAGCCGGTACTGGGCCTCCGCATTGCCTTTCTTCGCCAGGGGCAGCCATTCGCTGAAGGCCGCGGCATAGTCACCGCGTTTATGCGCCGCCAGACCCTTCCGGAAATCCTCTGCCGCGGCGGAGGCCGCAATGCTGAGAAGAATCGCCAGAGTCCAGGCCGTTCGCGTGATCACCGTCGGCAGCCTCTTAAAAAAAAGTACTGCTTTTTTCATACCTCATTAGACAGCAAATGCGAGGAATTTAAAAGGAGTTCGAAATACGCCTTCAGGTGAGGAGCCGCCCTCGGGTCCAGCACCTGCGCTCTTGCCCATGACCTGTGGCCGGAATCATGCCGCACCAGAGATTGATGGGCTCGTAACGAAAAAAGCCGCCCCGTTAAGCGGCGCGGGGCGGCGAGATCGGAGAGTGATGGGTTCGGTAAAGTCCGATCAGGTTAACCGAAACGCCATTAGGCGGAACATTGCAAACGCCGGCCGTTCGGGGAACGGCGGCAGGCGGCGTAGGGTCTCGTTTTCTCCGAGGAGGTGACGACGCAAGACGGCAAGGCGGCCGGGCGCCGCAAGGGACCCGCTTCCCGCCTTACTCCGCCGCCGCGGTTTTTTTCCTCTCGGCGAGCACCCGGCGGCAGAAGCTTGGCCCATCCTCGTCGTCCCCGATGTGCACCGCGGTACAGATGAAATCGTCATAAAAACCCTGTGACGGATCACGGATCTGGCCCGGCGCCGGCTTGCCCTCCTCGATATCCTTGATCGCGTTGAGCAGCGTCCGGCGCACCGCGGTGATGACGATGTCGCTGGAGCCGAGCATCTCCTTGGTGCGGTCTTGGATGGCACCCTGGGTTTCGATGGCGAAAGCGTCCTGAGATGGAAAATGGAGCCCCATGCCGCTCCAGCTCCCCTCGCTCTTCATCGACTCGCGATCCTGCAGGTAGCGGTTTTCGGCACGCCGGACGTGCCGGTGGTCGGGCGCCACGTTTTTCTCCCGGTTCTTCCTCAACCGGTCCTTATCCATGGGCTTGTCGTGGCTGTAGAAAAACTCGAACCGGTAATGGCTGTGGTCGTCGATGGGAACGTAAATGCGCCCCTGGTACGAAACGTCATCTCCCGATTGGGAGGCCGTGGTGCCGCTGGGGTAGACGTAGTTGTTCACGCGCAGATACTTGCGGCCGTTGGGCGAATTGTGAAGGGCGTAGATCCGGGTGCCGAAGCTGGTGTTTTCGGTCGCGATCTTGGGCGGCTCGGTGCCCCGGACGGCGTTGACGTCGGTCCCGGAACGCTCGCTCCGTATTCCCGGGGGCCTGCGGTGAAGGAAGGTGGTGTGGGCGGGATCGGTCGAGCTCTCGACGCCTTGCAGCCAGTTGGACAACTGCTTGACCCGGAAGGCGAGCCGGTTGGGCTCCGGCGCCATCAGGAACTGGAAGTCGGGGATCAGGGGCGGCGCGCCCTCGCCCATATAGGTCCAGATCACGCCGCCCTTCTCCTCGACCGGGTAGGCGGTGTGCTTGACCCTCTCGCAGAAGCTCTTGCCGTGGATCTCCGCCGGCTGCTCGAGGCACGTGCCGTGGATGTCGAACAGCCAGCCGTGATAGAGGCAGCGCAGCCCGCCGTCCTCGACCCGGCCGTAGGACAGATCGGTGCCGCGATGGGGGCAGTGCAGGCCGATCAGGCCGAGGCGGTCGTGGTCGTCGCGG
>JAWWBR010000218.1:0-4191 GCA_033720855.1 Alphaproteobacteria bacterium | reverse complement strand
GGCGACCGCCGAAGAGCATCTCGCCGAGCTCGGCCAACGGCGCGCCGCCATCGAAGAGGAGATCGCCGCCCTGGCCGACCGGCCGGCGGAGATCGTCGCCGAACGCATGGGCCTGGCCGACAGGCTCGAGGCGGCCGAGGCTACCCGCACCGTGGCCGCCGATGCGCTGGCCGGCGCCGAGACCGCCCTCAGGGAAGCGGACGCGGGTTTGCGCGCCGAAGAGGCCCGCCTTTCCGCCGCCCGCGAGGACCGGGTCCGCGCCGAAGGGCAGGTGGAGCAGGCGCAGCAGACGCTGGAAGGGTTGCGCGAACGCATCGATGAGCGTCTCGATGCCCAGCCGGGCGCCCTGGCCGAGATCGCCGCCATCGATCCCGAGGCCCCGCCCGAGGAGGAGGCCGCGGAGCGGCGCTTCGAACGCCTGGTGCGGGAACGGGACAACATGGGCCCGGTCAACTTGCGCGCCCATCAGGAGGCCGAGGAACTGGGCGAGCAGATCGCCTCCATGGAGACCGAGCGCGAGGATCTGATCAAGGCCATCGCCCGCCTGCGCCACGGCATCAGCGAGCTCAACCGGGAGGGACGCACCCGCTTCGTCGCCGCCTTCGACGAGGTCAACACCCATTTCCAGGAGCTCTTCACCAAGCTGTTCGGCGGCGGCCGGGCGCATCTGGAGCTGACCGAATCCGACGACCCGCTGGAGGCGGGACTGGAAATCATGGCGAGCCCGCCGGGCAAGCGCCTGCAGGTGCTGTCCCTGCTGTCGGGCGGCGAGAAGGCGCTCACCACCATCGCCCTCCTGTTCGCCGTGTTCCTCACCAACCCGGCGCCGATCTGCGTCCTCGACGAGGTCGATGCGCCGCTGGACGACGCCAACGTCGCGCGCTTCTGCGCCCTGGTCGAGGAAATCGCCCGCGACCGCCGCACCCGCTTCCTGCTGGTCACCCACCACCGCATCACCATGGCCCGCATGGACCGCCTGTTCGGCGTCACCATGCCCGAGCGCGGCATCTCCAAACTGGTCTCGGTCGATCTCCAGGGGGTCTCCCACCTGAAGGCCATCGCCTGAGGGTCCCCTCATATTTATTAATGTTTTTCAACAAGTTAACCCCGGGGGATTCCGCCTTGACAGGGTAGGGGCGCTCTTCTAATGTGCCCGCGCCTTCGCCCCACGGCTGAGGCTTTTGCCCCTTCGGGAGCGACCAGCGGGGACGCTCTACCCCATCCGGCCTCGCCGTAACCGAGAGGACGGGATGAGCGAGCGAAACCGGGAGCCAGAGGACACCGAGCGAGGCGGCGCGAGCCCCCGCGAGGGATCGCCGCTTGCGGACCTCAAGGCCCGTCTTGCCAATGCCCGGGCGCGCGACCGCAAGCGCGCCGGCGGCGGCAAGCCCGCCGACCAGAGCGGCGTCGGTATCGCCGTGCGGGTCGGCATCGAACTGGCGGGGACGCTGGCCGTGGGGGTGGGGATCGGTTGGCTGCTGGACCGCTGGCTTGGAACGGGACCGTGGCTTTTGGTGGTGTTCTTTTTCCTTGGCGGCGCCGCCGGCGTGTTGAACGTCTATCGCGCGGTCAAGAACATTGGTTTGGCTCCGGGCTATCCCAAGGGGGACGGGGCCGAGGACGGGAACAAACCGGGCGGATGACGTTCGCCGGGGCCCGGGCCGAGACAGGGGCCCGGTAGAGACGAGATTGGGGATCAAGGCGCGTGGCATCGCCGCTTCAGCAATTCGAGATCAAGCCCATCGCCCCGGTGGAAGTGGGCGGGGTCGACGTTTCCTTCACCAATTCATCGCTGTTCATGGTGATCGTGATCACCGCGATCACGCTGTTCCTGGTGCTCGGCGTGCGCAAACGCGCCCTGGTGCCGGGACGGTGGCAGTCCATGGCCGAGCTCTCCTACGAGTTCATCGCCGGTCTCGTGCGCGACAACGTGGGCCATGAGGGGCGCGCCTATTTCCCCTTCATCTTCACCCTGTTCATGTTCATCCTGTTCTGCAACACCATCGGCCTGATCCCCTATTCGTTCACCGTCACCAGCCACATCATCGTCACCTTCGCCCTCGCCGCCATGGTGTTCCTGGGCGTCACCGTGATCGCCATCGTCAAGCACGGAACCAAGTTCTTCAGCTACTTCCTGCCCGCGGGCACGCCGATCTACATGGCGCCGCTCCTGATCCCGATCGAGGTGCTGAGCTACCTCGCCCGCCCGGTCACCCTGAGCCTGCGCCTGTTCGCCAACATGATGGCCGGCCACACCATGCTCAAGGTGTTCGCCGGCTTCGTCATCGCCCTCGGCCTCGCCGGCGTCTTTCCCATGGCGGTCCTGATCGCGCTCTATGTGCTCGAGCTGATCGTCGCCGTGCTGCAGGCCTTCGTCTTCACCATCCTCACCTGCCTTTACCTTCACGACGCCATCCACCTGCATTAGCCGGGGCGGACGGCGCCCATGCCAACCAAACGAAAAGGAAACTGCAAATGAGTGTAGAAGCCGCCAAATTGATCGGTGCCGGACTGGCCGTGATCGGCCTCGCCGGAGTCGGTGTCGGGATCGGCAACGTGTTTTCCGCCTTCATCACCTCGGTCGCGCGCAATCCGGCGGCGCAGTCGACGGTCTTCCCCTTCACCATGCTGGGCTTCGCCCTGGTGGAAGCCATCGCCCTGTTCGCCCTGCTGATCGCCTTCCTGATCCTGTTCGGCTAGGGACGGGGGCTCGACAAGGGCAGATCCATGCCGCAACTCGACGTCAACAGCTACCTGCCGCAGCTGGTCTGGCTGGCGATCACCTTCGCCGCCCTCTATCTGCTGATGGCGCGCCTGGCGCTGCCGCGCATCGCCGACGTGCTCGCCGAGCGCTCCAAGCGGCGCGAGGACAACCTGGCCCGGGCCGAGGAGCTGCAGGCGGAGGCCGAGGCGGCGGCCAAGGCCTATGAGAACGTCCTCGCCGAATCGCGGGCGGCCGCCCACGAGCAGCTGATGCTCTCGGCCGACGCCGCCAAGAACCGCGCCGACGATGCGATCCGGGCGCTCGATGCGCGCCTCGCCGGCGAGATCGCGGCGGCCGAGGACACGGTCGCCGCCGCCAAAGAGGAGGCGCTCAAGGAGGCCACCGCCATCGCCGCCGAGGCGGCGCGCCTGGCGGCGGAGAAGATCGCCGGCATCAGCATCGACGACGCGGCGGCCGAGGACGCGGCGGCGGCCGCGAGAAAGGCCCGGGCATGATCGGCCGGGCCTATGCCGCCACCGCCGAGGGCGCGGAAAGCGTCCCCCTCTGGCAGGAGCCGGAGATCTGGCTGCTGGTGGCCTTTTCGATCTTCGTCGGGCTGATGGCGCGGCCGGTATGGACGCGGCTCACCGGCGGCCTGGACGCGCGCGCCGAACGCATCCGCGCCGAGCTCGACGAGGCGCGCCAGCTGCGCGAGGACGCCCAGGCGGCGCTCGCCAACTACCAGCGCAAGCAGCGCGACGCCGCCAAGGAGGCCGAGGAGATCCTGCGCCACGCCGAGGAGGAGGCCAAGCGGCTCACGGCCGAGGCCGAGGCCCGGCTCGAGCGGACGCTCAACCGGCACGAAGCCGTGGCCCGGGACAAGATCGCCCAGGCCGAGGCCCGGGCCATCGAGGAGGTCAAGGACGAGGCGGTCGAGGTGGCCCTGGCCGCGACCCGGGCGCTGATCGAACAACGCATGGACGAGGCCAAGGGCGAGGAGCTGATCGACGACGCGGTCAAGGACCTGCCCAAGCGCCTGCAATAGGCCTCCGCCTCATCCGGCCCTTTGGCGGCCGAGACAGAGCCCCGGTCGCCCGGGGCTTTTTTGTCCTCCGGCACCGGCCGGCCGGGAAGATGCCCCCTACTCCGCGGCCTCCTTGGGCGCGGCCTCGGCGCGCCAGCGCAGGACCGGATGGCGCGCGGCCTGGGTCTCGTCGAGCCGCCGGCGCGGCGCAAAGTGGGGGGCGGTGCGGATGCGCTCCGCACCGCCGGCCTCGAGCCGCGCCATCAGCCCCTTGACGGCGGCGATGAAGCGGTCGATCTCGGCCTTGGGCTCGGTCTCGGTTGGCTCCAGCAGCATGGCGCCGTGCACCACCAGGGGGAAGTAGATGGTGGTCGGGTGGAAGCCCTCGTCGATCAGGGCCTTGGCGAAATCGAGGGTGGTGACGTCGAATTCGCGGAAGGCCTCGTCGTCGAACAGGCATTCG
>JAWWBR010000217.1:0-4208 GCA_033720855.1 Alphaproteobacteria bacterium | reverse complement strand
CTGTGTCCCATCACGTGGTGTAGGAGGCCGCGCGCGGAGCCCCCGGCGTAGCGCAGCGCGCGGCCGGGCCGTTTCGCGGGCGGCCATCGCCGGTCTTCGGTAGAGGTTCGGGTTGCGAGACCTGGAACCGAACCGGAGACGACGATGACCGATGAGAGAATGGCGCTTCTCGAGCTTGTGGAGAAGGACGCTGACGCCGATCTCGTCCGAGAGATGCTGGCGTTCGCCGCGGAGCGGCTGATGGAGCTGGAGGTCGAGGCGGTGACGGGCGCGCCGAAGGGCGCCCGCTCTCTGCTGCGGACGACGAGCCGCAACGGCTATCGCGAGCGGGGCTGGGAGACCCGCGCCGGCCGGATCGACCTGGCGATCCCGAAGCTGCGGAAGGGCAGCTACTTCCCGAGCTTCCTGGAGCCGCGCCGCACGGCGGAGAAGGCGCTGGTTGCGGTGATCCAGGAGGCCTACGTGCATGGCGTCTCGACGCGCGCCGTCGACGACCTCGTCCGGGCCATGGGCGGGACCGGCGTCTCGAAGAGCCAGGTCAGCCGGCTCTGCGCCGAGATCGACGAGCGCGTGCAGGCGTTCCTGACGCGGCCGATCGAGGGGCGATGGCCGTACCTCTGGCTCGACGCCACCTACCTGAAGGTGCGCGAGAACGGGCGGATCGTCAGCCGCGCGGTGATAGTGGCCGTGGGCGTGAACCTGGACGGGCGGCGCGAGGTGCTCGGCATCGCCACCGGCCCGTCGGAGGCGGAGACCTTCTGGACCGACTTCCTCCGCTCGCTCGCCGACCGCGGGCTGCGCGGCGTGAAGCTCGTCATCGCCGACGACCACAAGGGCCTCCGGGCCGCCGCGCAGCGCGTCTTCAGCGCGACCCACCAGAGGTGCCGCGTGCACTGGACCAGGAACATCCTGGCCCATGTCGGCCCGAAGAACCGCGCGGCGGTCGCGGCGATGCTGAAGACGATCTTCGCGCAGGAGAACAAGGCTGCCGCCGTCGAGCAGTGGGACGAGGTCGCCGACGCCCTGCGAGCCAAGCACCCGAAGATCGGCGATCTCATGGATGCCTCTCGCGAGGACGTGCTCGCCTACATGGACTTCCCGAAGGAGCACTGGCCGCAGATCGCGTCGACCAACCCGCTCGAGCGTCTCAATCGCGAGATCAAGCGCCGCGCCGACGTCGTCGGGATCTTCCCGAACGACGACGCGATCGTCCGCCTGGTCGGCGCCCTGATGCTCGAGGCCAGCGACGAGTGGGCGGTCAGCCGCCGCTACATGTCGCTGGAAACCCTCGCGCGGATCGACCAAACTGACGACGTCAGGCTGCCCGTCGTGGCGACCTGATCAGCCTCGGACCTCTCCGGAGGCCGGTGCTCCTACACCACGCCCCGGGGCATGATCGTCCTCCGCCATGTCGGCAAGCCGCGACTGCGCCGCTTCCCGCCGGTCGAGCTGGATGAGAATTTCGATGATGGACAGCTCGATGCCAGGGTGGCCTTCGCCGGCCTCCTCCTTCGCCTTCTCATACGCGGCAAGCGCTTTCTCCGGCTCCCCCCCGTGGTAGTGGGCGGCGCCGAGCGCGGTATGGAGCTCGAAAGCATCGTCGAGCTCGGGGTCCTCCAGCGCCTCGCGGAGCACCTCCAGGGCCTCGTGGGGCGAACCCACCATGACAAGGGAGTAGGCCTTGCCCGCGACCGGCAACGCGTGGTGGGGCAGGCGCTCGATGGCCCGCTGGAAGTGCCCGATCGCCCGCTCAGGGTCGCCCAGCTTGATGTGGAGCAGCCATCCGATGTTGTAGTGGCCCCACTCCAGCTCGGGCTCGACGGTCAGGGCGCGCTCGAGCGCGGCAAGGGCCTCGCTGTTTCGCCCAAGCTCGATGAGGCACCGTCCGCGACCTTCCCATGCAAGCGCGTTGGTGCGGTCGAGCCTGGAAAGCACCGTGTAGGCATCCAGCGCGTCCTCGATCCGCTTGCTCCTCTCGAGCGCCGAGGCCTGCGCGGCCAGCGCGCTCCTGCTCCTCGGGTTGGAGTGCCCCCGTTGAAGTGGTCCGCTTGGAGGGTTCTGATGAGCCCGTTTTCAGGAGGACCGGAGAATGGCAGGGAAGCGACCGAGGCCGGAGGAGATCGTCTCGAAGCTGCGCCAGGTTGAGGTGCTGCAGGGGCAAGGAATGTCGATCGCGGACGCGGTCCGGCAGATCGGCGTGACGCAGCAGACCTACTATCGGTGGCGGAAGCTCTACGGCGGGATGGGGCGGGAGCAGCTGAAGCGCCTGAAGGAACTCGAGAAGGAGAACCAGCGGTTGCGGCGGGCGGTCTCCGATCTGACGCTGGACAAGCTCATCCTGACGGAGGCGGCTCAGGGAAACTTCTGAGCCCTTCGCGCCGTCGGCGATGCATCGACCACGTGCGGCAGGTTCACGGCGTCTCCGAACGCCGGGCCTGTCGCGCTCTTGGTCAGCACCGTTCGACCCAGCGCAAGATCCCGCAGGGCCAGCCCGATGAAGAGCGCCTGACCGAGGACATCATCGAGCTGGCGCGCGACTATGGTCGGTACGGCTACCGGATGATCACCGGCATGCTCAATCAGTCGGGCTGGCACGTAAACCACAAGCGGGTCGAGCGGATCTGGAAGCGCGAAGGGCTCAAAGTCCCGCAGAAACAGCCGAAGAAGGGCCGTCTCTGGCTCAACGACGGCTCCTGCGTCCGGCTCCGGCCGGAGCGGCCGAACCATGTCTGGTCCTACGACTTCGTCCAGGACCGTACCCACGATGGCAGGACCATCCGCATGCTGAACATCATCGACGAGTTCACCAGGGAGGCGCTGACGATCCGCGTCGAACGCACGCTCAACTCGATCGACGTCGTCGACGCCCTGACCGACCTCTTCATCCTGCGGGGGCCGCCGGAGTTCATACGGTCCGATAACGGCCCCGAGTTCATCGCCGAGAAGGTCAGGAGCTGGATCGCGGCCGTCGGCGCCAGGACCGCCTTCATCGAGCCGGGATCACCCTGGGAGAACGGCTACTGCGAGAGCTTCAACTCCCGGCTCCGGGACGAGCTGTTGAACGGCGAGATCTTCTACTCCCTGCGTGAAGCCCAGATCCTCATCGAGCAGTGGCGCCGCCACTACAACACCGTCCGGCCGCACAGCGCCCTCGGTTATCGTCCGCCGGCGCCCGAAAGCATCGTTCCAATGGACCACAGACCCGTCATGCACTAACAACTTCGTTGGACCACTCGGTGGGGGCTCTCCACATTTGGGGCTGCGGCGTCCGCGCGTGATCGCCTCGTATTCCTTCTCGAAGGTTTTGGCAGCCTGGGCGAAGGTCTTGCCGTGATGCAGCTCGCCGTAGCGGTCTTTGGCGGTCAGTTCGAAGTACCAGTCTTCGGCGATGTCCTTGGCGCGACCGAGACTGCGCTCTTTGGTGCTTTTGCGCCATTCCTTGCCTTTGAGGTAGGTGGAGCAGTGCCAGTTGCCGCCTTCGCGGCGGCGATAAATACGGACTTTGTCTCCTAATGTTCTATGAATCTCCAATACACTCTCCTTTGTGTGTTTCTGTGTGAGAGTTGTGCGATACCTTTTTAGGATATCACGGCCTGATTCAGGCGGTCAAATTTGGAGGCCAAAAATGCAAAAAGCCCTTGAAAATCAGGGGCCTTAGATGATCTGGAATTTGGTTGCGGGGGCAGGATTTGAACCTGCGACCTTCAGGTTATGAGCCTGACGAGCTACCGGACTGCTCCACCCCGCGGCGGGTGTTGTGGGTGCCGGGGCGCGGCTGGGCGCGTGCCGGCGGGTCGGGCCGCGGCGCCCCCCGGTGGGGGCGCGGCCGCTGTGAAGAGAGAGACCGGGGGGCGGTGGGGGCCCGCGGCCGGGCTCCCGGGCTTGCCCTTGCGTGACTGGTCTGGCGGTGACCTACTCTCCCACGCTTAAGAGCGCAGTACCATTGGCGCGACGGGGCTTAACGGCCGGGTTCGGGATGGGACCGGGTGTTTCCCTCGTGCTGTGACCACCAGACCTGCTCAGCCGCGCGGGCCGCGCGGCTGAGCAGGGCTGGTTTGTTTTTTTTTGGTGCGCCCGCACGCGGGCGCGTCCGTCCTCGCTGCCGCTCGGCGGGCGGCGGGCTTGCGCCGCCTGGCGCGTTGCCGCGCGGTCCCGCGAGAGGGCGGCACGGCGTGTCGGCCTGCCGGCGCGGGGCCGGCGGGGCAGGG
>JAWWBR010000216.1:0-4212 GCA_033720855.1 Alphaproteobacteria bacterium | reverse complement strand
TACGTCGATGACCTCAAGGCCGGCCGGATCACGGAACCGACCCGGGTCGACACGGTGCATCTGGCCATCCTCGATGAAATGGACGACCCGCTGCCCTTCGGGGTCGAGCCCAACCGCGGCACCCTGGAGGGGCTGGTGGGCCACGCGGTGACGCAGAAGATCATCCCCCAGGCCATCCCCCTGGAAGACCTTTTCGCCAAATCGGTGCTGGACAAGGTCGCGTAGGCGGCCTCAGCGGATCAGGCGGCGACGGCGTCGAGAAACCGCAGCACCCGCTCGGGGGCGGTGTCTTCCGTTTGCTGGTCCACCGCAACGTCCCAGTAGTCCGAGCCGCCCAGGCATTCGTGCAGGTACCGGGCCGCGGAGGTGGCGTGGAAGTCGTCGTCCCCGGGCACGATCAGGCTCGGAATGTCGAGGGTCATCAACTCTTCGGGTTCGGCGCCGGGCGCCGTGTCGCGGTCGATCAGGCCGCGAACCATCGCCGTCACGGTGAGGAGATAGCGGCCCTTGTCGAGGGCGGCATAGGCCGTGGCGAAGTCCTCGGAGTTGCGGATCGGCTGGCCCCAGGGCCCGCCCCGCGGATCCTGTGAAAAGTTCTTGTCGTGGCTGCGCACGAGATCGACGACCGCCTCCAGGCCGTTTTCCTCGACAAAGGCGAGATGGCGGGCGAAGCGCTGGTGCCCGCTGATCCGGTATTTGGCGCCGCCGACCGGCCAGTACAGCACCATCGACAGCGTCCGCTCGGGGGCGGCGACGCCCAACGCCGCCACCGGGCAGCAGCCCATGCAGCCGCCCATGATGTGGGCCTTCTCGATGCCGAGCGCGTCCAGCAGCCCAAGGCCCTGGCGCACGTAGTGTTTCCAGGTGATCCGCTCGACCCGCCCGCCCGACTGTCCGTTCTCGCGCCGGTCGAACAGGATGCATGTGTATCGCTCGGGAAGGTGATCCAGCAGCCTGATGCGCTTGTAGACCCCTAGGTCCGTCCACTGCTCGATGCGGGCATCGAACCCGCCTGGCGCATACATCAAAAGCGGCGGGCCTTCGCCCATGACCTCGTATCTGGTTTGGATTCCGTCCGTCTCGACGAAAGGCATGATGCGGGCCTCTTTTCGGCAACAGGTTCACGCGATGGGTCCGAACTTTCACCACCCGGCGGCGGGCCTGTCAACGATTCCATCCCGCAATTTTCGAATATGCTTCGATATCTTATCATTGACGTGGCGCCAGGAAGTTTTTACTTTCTGTCATGTGAAAAATGAATTTGGCGGCGACGCGTTTCATCGGGCATGACGGCAGACGACAACCGATCCTGCCGAGGAAAGAATGTGCCGAAGGCCCCAGGGCCGAAAGAGCGGCGCGTCGTTAGAAAAGCGCCGAGGCGGAGAGTCTGGATCTATAGGTGCGACTTAGGAGAACGGTAATGACCAGCGCGGAAGAAAACAAATTACTGACACAGACCGATAAAGGCACGCCCATGGGCGAGCTTTTCCGTCAGTATTGGATTCCGGCCCTTCACGCGGATGAACTTCCGGAGAACGATTGCCCGCCGGTGCGCGTCAAGCTGCTTGGCGAGAAGATGGTCGCGTTCCGCGACAGCGAAGGCCGCTACGGCTTGATCGATGAATTCTGTCCACATCGCCGCGCTTCCCTGTATTTCGCCCGCAACGAGGAATGTGGACTGCGCTGCGCCTATCACGGCTGGAAATTCGATGTCGAGGGCAATTGCGTGGAAATCCCGTCGGATCCCGACAAGGACGAGTTCCGCAAAAAGGTCAAGTTGACGGCCTATCCCCTGATCAAGGTCGGCGACGTTCTGTGGACCCATATGGGCGACCCGGAAACCCGGCCGCCGGAGCCGGCCTGGGAGTTCGCCACGGTCGCCCCGGAGCAGACCGTCACCACCAAGCGGCTGCAGGAGTGCAACTGGCTGCAGGCCCTGGAAGGCGGCATCGATTCCAACCATGTCTCCTGGCTCCACTCGATGGAGCTCGAGAGGGACCCGTTGTTCAGGGGCTCGGTGGGCAACAAGTACAACCTCGGCGACCTGGCGCCGGTCTTCGATATCACGCCGTCCGAGGGCGGGCTGTACATCGGCGCGCGCCGCAAGGTGGAGGACGGCAAGCATTACTGGCGCGTCACCCAGTTCGTCATGCCCTGTTTCACCATGATCCCGCCCCGCGCCGATCATCCCCAGCACGGCCATTTCTGGATTCCCATCGATGACGAAAACTGCTGGACCTGGAGCTACGACTACCATTCCCAGCGGCCGCTGACGTTCGAGGAGCGCAAGGCCTGCCTTGACGGCAAGGGCGTACACGTCGCCGTGATCCCCGACGGCTCGTTCCGTCCGGTGCAGAACAAGGACAACAATTACCTGATCGACCGCGAAGCCCAGAAGCGCGGGGAGACCTTCTCCGGCGTCATGGGTTTCGGCATGCAGGACGCGAGCCTGCAGGAATCCATGGGCCCCATCGTCGATCGCAGCCAGGAGAACCTGGTTCCCACCGACAAGGGCATCGTCATGGCGCGCAATATGCTGCGCAAAGCGGCCGTCGAGTTGCGCGACAAGGGCACCCTGCCGCAGGGCCGGGATCCCGAGCATCAGAAGGTGCGCTCGATTTCGGTGGTTCTCGACCCCAACCTGAATTACGCCGAAGCCTGTCAGGAAGACATGATCGCCGGCGAGGGCCGGGAGCGGGTCTCGGTCTAACCGGCCCAAGCCGTCCGCAAAAAAGCCCGAGGATCCAACTCCTCGGGCTTTTTTTGCCGCTCCGGACGGGTTCAGACCTTCAGGCGGCTGAACACCTTGCGGGCGTTTTCGCTGAACACCTCCGCGCGCTGGGCGTCGCTGAGGTTCGGCGTGCCGTCGATATAGCGCTTGGTGTCGTCGTAATTGTGCCCGGTCTCGGGATCGACGCCGCGCACCGCCCCCACCATTTCCGAGGCGAACAGGATGTTCTTGGTGGGGATCACCTTGGTCATGCAGTCGATGCCGGGCTGGTGATAGACGCAGGTATCGAAATAGACGTTGTTCAGCAGATGCTCGTCCAGGGTCGGCTTGCCCATGTCCTGGGCCAGGCCCCGATAGCGGCCCCAATGGAACGGCACGGCGCCGCCGCCATGGGGGATGATGAACTTGAGGGTGGGGAAATCCTTGAACAGGTCGCCGAGGATGAGTTGCATGAAGACCGTGGTGTCGCCGGCGATGTAATGCGCCCCGGTGTGGTGGAAATTGGGGTTGCACGAGCCCGAGACATGCAGCATGCCGGGTACGTCGAGCTCGACCATCTTCTCCCATAGCGGGTACCACCATTTGTCGGTGATCGGCGGGTCGGTCCACATGGCGCCGGAAGGGTCCGGGTTCACGTTGCAGCCGATGAACCCCATCTCGTTGACGCAGCGCTCCAGCTCGGCCAGGCAGTTCTTGGGCGGAACCCCGGGATATTGCGGGAGCTGGCAGACCGGCACGAAGTTGTCGGGGTACATGTCGCACACGCGGCGGATCATGTTGTTGCAGATCTCCGCCCAGTAATAGCCGGTCTGCTCGGTCCCGAGATGGTGGCCCATGCCCACCGCCCGGGGCGAAAAGATGGTCAGATCCGTGCCCCGTTCGCGCTGCAGCTTGATCTGGTTGGGCTCCAGCCGTTCGCGAATCTCGTCATCGGTTATCTTCAGGTCCGCAGGGGTGGGGACGAAGGCGGGATCGTTGGCCACCCCCTCGAGCTGTTCCTTGCGGTAGTCGGTCAGTTGCGCCGGTTCGGTGGTGTAGTGACCGTGGCAATCGATGATCATGGTTTTGGTCTCCCAAGAATTCCGAGGTTCAATAGGACGGTGCCGGGCCGGACGGCGTGTCGCCCGCCTGGCGCCCCGTCAATTCCAGTCCCTTGTCGAGACCCGGTGTCGACCGCACGGCGCCGGTCATCAGGAACGTATAGCCCTCTTCGAGGATGCGCTCGACATTGCCGGCATTGACGTGGGGGTGCCCCACGGCCACGTTGTTTTCCTTGCAGCAGTTGACGATCTCCGCCATCGCCTCGAGCACCACCGGATGCTCGTATTGGCGCGGGTAGCCCAGCTCCTGGCTCAGGTCCCCCTCGCCGATCAGCACCGCGCCGTCGCCGGGCACGTCTTTCCGGATATCGGGCAGGGCGGCGATCCCGGCCGTGTCCTCGATCATCAAAATCACGAAGATCTCGCCGTCGGGCGCCAGCG
>JAWWBR010000215.1:0-4297 GCA_033720855.1 Alphaproteobacteria bacterium | reverse complement strand
GAGTGCGAACTGTTGTCGCTCGCCGTCGTTGACAGCGCGCGGGGCCAGGGAATCGGCGCCGCGCTTTTGGCCGCGGCACTGGAGCGTGCCGGCAAGGATGGCGTTACACGGATGTTCTTGGAAGTGGCCGAGGATAATGTCGTTGCCCGGAAACTCTATGAAAGACATGGGTTTCGGCCGGTCGGGCGACGCCCTCATTATTATAAACGCCCCGGGGGCGAATACATGGCCGCACTGACCTATGCCGTGCCACTCGGCGGGTGAATTTCGGATTTCCGTAAAACCAGGATGAAAACGTCGTCTTCGGAGGCGGCATCCGGGTTCTCGGGCTCTAGGCTGACCACCTCATGGCCGTGATCCTTAACCGAACGCGGGACGTTGGCCAACGGCTCGGCTCCGCTGAGGCGGACCACCGCAGTGTCGCCGGCGTTCATGCGTTCGATCAACAGTTTAGTCTTGACGAACGTCAGAGGGCAGGTATCTGGAGTTATATCGAGGAAATGCTCAGTCATATTTTTTTCCTAATTTACCTAATTTAAAAGTTGAATATATTTTTTTGCCAACTATATTCACGCGACTATTTCCAAATGGAGAGTAAACAGAATGGCGGAAAAGAACGAACCCAATGAGTTGCTGGAGCTTACCACCGAGATCGTATCGTCTCACGTCGCTAACAATTCCGTTGCGGTACAAGATCTCCCCGATCTGATCCGTCAGGTCTACGCCACGTTATCGAGCATCGAGCAGGCGCCAACGGCCCAGGCCGACCGTCCGCAGCCGGCGGTTCCCGTGAAGCGGTCGGTGACGCCGGATTATATCATTTGTCTCGAGGACGGCCGAAAGCTCAAGATGCTGAAACGCCACTTGAAGACCTCTTATAACATGACGCCCGACGAGTATCGCGATCGCTGGGGCCTCCCGGCGGACTACCCTATGGTGGCACCAAACTACGCCCGCCAGCGCTCCAACCTGGCGAAAAAGATCGGTCTCGGGACCAAGCGGCGCAGCCGGGGATAGACAGCCCGCGGGCGCCGATTGTTCGTCAAAGAACCGGTGCCCGTGACAAGACGGGAATAGCGCCGGGCGGCGCCAGGACAACCCTTCATATTATTGCGGTTCCGGTGCCCACCATCGGCTATTCCCGTCACAGCCGCTGTTCAGTATGATCACCTGAATATCGCGATCCAGATTCGCAACATCTGGCTGTGCGTGCAATTGAAAGAAGGGGATGCCATGTCACCTTTGGAACAAGCGTGCATAGACAAAGGAATGAAGATGACCGATCAGCGGCGGGTCATCGCCCAAGTGTTGTCAGAGGCCGCAGACCATCCCGACGTAGAGGCGGTGCACCGTCGCGCCGCGGCCATTGATCCCAGGATCAGCATTGCGACGGTTTACCGCACCGTGCGGCTGTTTGAAGAGGCCAATATCATAACCCGCCACGATTTCGGCGACGGGCGGTCGCGCTATGAACAACGCTCCGACAGCCACCACGACCACATCATAAACGTGCGGACCGGGGAAGTTCTTGAATTTCACGACGAAGAAATAGAAACCTTGCAGCGCGAATTGGCTGATAAAATGGGTTTGGATCTTGTTGGGCACAGGATGGAGTTGTTCTGTGTTCCGAAAGAGAAGGACTGACGGCACCGCAGAGCCGCCAGCGACGGCACAGGGAAAGGTGAAGTTTGGCGACGGAAACGATCAGCCGACCGCAGGCATTGGTGGATGGAATACGCGCCGGGAACCTCGAGGTTCGTTTGGCGTGCTCGGAGGAGGAAATCACAGCCTCTCAGAAACTCCGCTATAGCGTGTTCTATAAAGAAATGGCGGCGCACCCGACCGCGCAGATGGCGACGGAGAAAAGGGACTTCGACGAGTTCGATCCCTATTGCGACCATCTTCTCGTGTTCGACCATTCGCGGGGTGCGGACCCTGACGATTCGGTGGTCGGCACCTACCGCTTGATCCGCCGATCTGCGGCGGCGCGAAAGGGTGGCTTTTACACGGCGGCGGAATTCGACATCCACAAGATCACCGCGCTGGAAGGGGAAATCCTTGAACTGGGACGATCCTGCGTCGGCCGGGACCACCGTAACCGGCCGACCATGCAGATCATGTGGAGCGGCATCGCCGCCTATGTCTACCACTATGACATTCAAATCATGTTCGGCTGCGCCAGCCTGCCCGGTATCGATGTCGAGGGCCTAGCGGAACCGCTGTCCTATCTCCATCACTTCCATTTAGCGCCGGAGATTTACCGTCCTCGAGCCTTGCCGGAGCGGTACGTGTCGATGGATCTGATGTCTGCGGAGGCCATAGACAAGCGGGCGACCCTCTCTGGCCTGCCACCATTGATCAAAGGGTACCTTCGTCTCGGCGGCTTCATCGGCGATGGCGCGGTGATCGATGAGCAGTTCAACACCACCGACGTTTGCGTTTTGGTGAAGACCGATTTGGTCACCGAGAAATACATCCGCCATTTCGGCCGCGCCGGCCATGAACCGGGAGGAAATTGATTCCCAAAGGATCGATTTTGCGGGGCGTGTCACGCCTGTTGGTCTATTTGGCTGTCTGCTGCTGCCTGATGCCGGTGCAAGCCGTAGCGGTGGCCCTGGGCGCCCGTCTGTCGCGCACCCTGCCGGTCTCGTTCCATCGGTTCTGTGCCCGCCTCCTGGGCTTCGACATCGTCGTGCGGGGCCGCTTGCCTGAGTCGGGGCCGGTCCTGTTCGTCGGCAATCACACCAGTTATCTCGACATCATGGTGCTGGGCAGCATTATCGAGGGAAGTTTCGTGGCCAAGTCCGAGGTTGCCAGGTGGCCGCTGTTCGGAACTCTCGCAAGATTGCAGCGCACCGTTTTTATCGAGCGGCGGGCCTCGCGATCGGTGCGCCAACGTGACGAAATATCGGCCAGGCTGGCTGCCGGCGATTCCCTGATCCTGTTTCCCGAAGGCACGTCCGACGATGGAAACAGGGTCCTTCCGTTCAAAAGTGCCCTGTTCGCGGTGGTCGAGAAGCCGGTGGCGGGCGCGCCGGTTTGGGTGCAGCCGTTCTCCATCGCCTATACCGGGCTGGACGGCCTCCCCCTGGGCCGGGAGTGGCGGCCGCTGTTCTCTTGGTATGGCGATATGGGGTTGCCGGGTCACATCTGGCGGGTGCTGACGCTGAACCGAACGCGCGTGGAGGTGACCTTTCACCAAGCGGTCACCTTCGGGCAATACGGCTCCCGCAAGGCGCTGGCGGAACACTGCTTCGAGGTGGTTCGCGCCGGGGTCGCCGACGCCAATGCGGGCCATGGCGCTCGGGCGGCTGCGGCATGATGCGGGCGCCGGCCGATCTTGACTATTTGAAGCGTGATGTTACTTAAGCGCGAGGCCGTATCGCAGCGGTCGTTGCGCCGCCCGCCGTGGCGCCTTCCGCGCCGGGGCGGCTGAGAGCGCACTGGGAAACCTGGATTTGGCGAAAAAGCTTTTCATTAGGACCTACGGCTGCCAGATGAACGTCTATGACTCCGCCCGCATGACGGATGTCTTGGCGCCGGAAGGCTACGAAGCGACGAACACCCCGGAAGATGCAGATCTTATTATCCTCAACACCTGCCATATCCGCGAAAAAGCGGCCGAGAAGGTTTATTCGGAGCTCGGCAGGCTTCGCGCCCTGAAGACTGCCGCCGCGGCGGAGGATCGGCGCGTGATGATCGCCGTCGGCGGCTGCGTCGCCCAAGCCGAGGGAGAGGAAATGCGCCGCCGCGCGCCCTTCGTGGATCTCGTTTTCGGGCCGCAGAATTATCATGGCTTGGCGACGATGGTGAAGGATGCGGAGGGGTCGGGGCCGGTCCTCGATACCGAGTTTCCGGTGCGATCAAAGTTCGATTCCTTGCCTGAACCCCGGGGCGGCGGCGAGAGCGCCGCCTTCGTTTCGGTCCAGGAAGGTTGCGACAAATTCTGCACCTTTTGCGTCGTGCCCTATACCCGCGGCGCCGAATATTCGCGCCCTGTCGCCGATATCCGGGCCGAAGTGCGAGCCCTCGTTGCCGACGGGGTGGTAGAAATCACCCTGCTCGGACAGAACGTCAATGCCTATCACGGTGCCGCCCCTGGGGATGCGCCGTCGCCCAAGGGGGCGCCGGCGGCGGAATGGGGGCTTGGGCGGCTGATCCGCGACCTGGCGGAAATCGACGGCCTTGCACGAATTCGCTACACCACCTCCCATCCCGGCGACATGGATGACGATTTGATCGCGGCCCATGGCGAGGTCCCGCAGTTGATGCCCTATCTCCATCTTCCGGTACAGTC
>JAWWBR010000214.1:0-4360 GCA_033720855.1 Alphaproteobacteria bacterium | reverse complement strand
CGAGGGTGTGGAGCGGCAATCCGTGGCGGATCAGGAAGGTATGCATGTTGTGCCAGGCACGCCAGGCCCGGTCGTCGATCGCGAAGCTCGCCTCCGCCCATTGTGCGTTGGTCAGGGCGGATCTGAGGTCGTTCGCCGCGTCCAGGACCGGTTCCAGCGAAAGCCCGGTCGATGCGACCGGAAACAGCCCTTCGACCGGAACCCCCGCGGTGGTAATGCCCCTGAACTCTTCCGCCAGGCACGCCTGAATCCTCTCGAAGTTCTTCTGCCGGCGCGAACGGGCGGGCTCCGGGAAGTCCGAAAAAGGCGTGAAATGCGTCGCGGACGCCCCGCGGGATGGCCGGATCTTCCGTACGGTGTCGCTGTCCATGGGGTCCTCCGGCTTTTGCGGGGTCTCGAAACGGTGACAGGCCGTCCCTTCAGCGGGCCTCGGCATGCTCGGAATCGACGCTGTGGGTCTCGCCGCTTTCCACCATGGTGCGCGTCGCCTCGGCGGACGCATAGGTCCAGAAGATGCGCAGCACCGTCTCCGCGGACGGGTTGCGGAAACGGTGCGCGAGCCCGGCCGGGATCCACGTGACGTCGCCCGCCCGCAGCCCGAAGGCCTCGTCGCCGACCTCGGCCACCGCCTCGCCCGCGACCACCATCACGCTTTCCTCGCAGTCGTGGTAATGGACCGGGATCTTGGCGCCGGGCGGGATGTCGGTGAAGCCGTTGAGGAGGGCTTTAGCGCCGCAGGCGCGGCTCACGCAGCGGGTCGAGGAACCGCCCCCGGGCCGCGCGGCGGTGGGCAGGTCATCGGGGCGCAGCATCGCCGCCTTGGGTTCCGTCGTGTCCATCTCTCTCCTCGCGCCGGTTGGCGGGCCCGGTAGGCTCGTCACGAGACCCGAGCATAGGTGGTGACGGTTTTCTCGGCCACCATATCCGTAACCGCGGCATCGAATTCGGCGAAATGCGCGGTCTCCTTGTGGCGGGCGAAGGCGCCCGCATCGTCGTAGAGCTCGTAGAGGAAGACCTCGTCCGGGCGGCTCTCATCGGTGCAGACGTCGAAGCGCCGGCATCCGTCCTCGGTTTCCAGCGATTGTCGCGCGTTCTCTTCGATCAGCGGCATGAAGCGCCCGGCCTCGCCGGGCTTGATCCGGAACGTGACGCAGACGGCATACATTTTGTCTCTCCTTAACTCCGCGACCCGCCCGCGGGCGAAGCGGGCAGGGGACCGGTCGCGGGCGGGCCCGCGCCCCAGTATTGATTTACATCGGCGGATCGCGCAACGTCTGTGGCCCTGCATTTCCAACTCGAGGCCGGAAGACCGCCCATGACCGAAGACGCCCTATCCGAACTGATCCATGCCGGGACGTTGACCGCCGGCATCAACCTGTCCAACGGCCTTCTGGTGACGGGGACCGGCGCCGACGGCAGGCCCCAAGGCGTTGCGCCGGACATGGCGGCGGCGCTGGCGGCGCATTTGGGGCTCGGCGTCGCCTATGTCACCTACGCGACGCCCGGCGAGGTCGCCGATGCGGTTGCGCGCGGCGAATGGGACGTGGGGCTCATCGCCGAGGACCCGACGCGGGCCGAGACCATCGCCTTCTGCGGCGCCTATGCGGAGATCGAGGCGACCTATCTGGTGCCCGCGGATTCCCCCTTCCACGCGGTCGAGGACGTCGACCGGCCCGGCGTCCGCATCGCCGTCTCCGAACGCTCGGCCTACGACCTCTACCTCGCCCGCACCCTCGCTTATGCCGAGCTCCGCCGCGCCAAGGGCTTCCCCGGCGCGTGTGCGCTGTTCGTCTCGGAAAAGCTCGATGCGCTCGCGGGCCTGGTCCCCCAACTGCAGGAGGGCGCGGAAGACCTGCCCGGGTCCCGCGTCATCCCCGGGCGCTATACATCGGTGCGCCAGGCGATCGGCACAAGGCCCGAGAACGTGGCGCTGAAACGCGTGATCGAGGGATTCCTCGCCGAGGCCAAGGCAAGCGGCCTGGTCGCGGGGCTGATCGAAAAGCACGGCGTTGCCGGCAAGCTTGCGGTCGCCGCCGACACCTAGATCGCCCTCTCGCTTAGGCCGCGCCGCGACGGCACGCGGCGTTTAGGCGTGGGCGAGGACCACCGAGCGCATGTTGGAGACGCTCAAGCCGAGGTCCAGGGGGGTCCAGGTCTCGCCCGCGTCGTCGCTCGCATAGAAGGTGCCGCTGCGGCAGCCGGCATAGATGCGGCCCTCGGCCTCGCCGTCGACGACGATCGCCTCGGGGAAGTCGGCCGACGGGATGCCGCCGTCCATCGCCTCCCAGGTGGCGCCGCCGTCCTTAGAGCGGATCATCTCCGATTCGGCGCCGGTCTCGCGCTTGCGCCAGCGGCTCGGCGGCCCGTTGGCGATGGCCGAATAGACGGTCTTGGGATCGCGCGGGTCGATGGCGATGGGCACCGAATACTCGTTGGTGAAGTTCATCGCCGCCGGCGTCCAGTTCTCGCCGCCGTCGGAACTGGCATAGAGCGCCCGGCCCGGGGCATCGCCCGAGCGCGCGCCGTTGCCGCCGGTGGCGATCAGGAGGTGCTTGGGATCGGCCGGGTCGATGACGATGGTGTGCACGTCGCAGTCGAGGTTCTCGTCGATCAGCTTCCAGCTTTCCCCGCCGTCGGTGCTCTTCGCCATGTAGCCGACCTGAAGGGCGGCATAGAGGGTGTCGGGGTCGCTCGGGTCCACCACCAGGTCGCGCAGGTGCGGCTCGACGGTGGCGACCGGATAGCCGATGGTGGCGACGTAGGGGATATCCCAGATCGCGTCGATGCGGCGCCAGGTGGCGCACTCGTCCTCGCTGACGAAGAGGTCGATGGGCTCGGTCCCGGCGTAGATGCGCTTGGGCTCGTGGGGATCGACGGTGACGCAGCGGACCTTGCCCGGGCCGCGCTTGCCGTAGCACGGCTTGGTCCAGGTCTCGCCGAAATCCTCGCTCACCCAGACGCCGTCGCCGCGGGTGCCGGCGTAGAGCTTGTTGGGCGCCTCCGGCGAGACGGCGAGCTCGGGGATGGCCCAGGATTTGAGCCCGCGCTCGACGGTTTCCCAGGCATGGCCGTCGCGGCTCAGGGCCGTGACCACGCCGTGCTCGGTGCCGATATAGAGAATGCTGGTCATCTCTTTTCCTCCCGCCGGAGCCCCCGCCGTTCGATGCCCGGCGGGCGCCCGTGCTGTGCATTCTTGAAGACCGGATTATCACGGTTGACCAAAACTATGGCACAAAGCGCGCGGGCGTTGAAGGGCGGGGGCGGTGCCCGCCGCACGGGGCGGCCGGCGCGCCCATTTGACGCGCCCCGGCGCCGTCATTAGATTCGCAGGCAAGCGGGGCCATGTGGCGCCCCTGGAGGACACGACCATGAGCATCAGCACCCAATCGGGCATGACCGTCACGCCGATCACCGACGCCATCGGCGCCGAGGTCACCGGCATCGACGTCTCGGAACCGCTCGACGACGCGGCCATCGACGAGATCAACCAGGCCCTCCTGGATCACCTGGTGCTGGTCATCCGCGACCAGGACCTTTCGCCGCCCGCCCAGATCGCCTTCGCCAAGCGCTGGGGAAAGCTGGTCCGGCGCATCGCCACCGACTTTCTGCACCCCGAATACCCGGACGTGCTGGTGCTGTCCAACCGCAAGGTCGACGGCAAGTACGAGGGCGCCACCCAGGCCTATGCCGGCTTCACCTGGCACCAGGACCTGACCTATGCCGAGCGGCCCTCCATGGGCTCGATGCTGCATGCGCTGGAGGTGCCCGAGGAGGGCGGCGATACCGCCTGGGCCAACCAGTATCTCGCCTACGAAACCCTGCCGGCCGACATCCGCGAGAAGATCGACGGCCTCAAGGCGATCCATGTCCGCGATCGGCGGCGCAACCCGCGGGCCGGGATCTCCGACCTCGACCGCGACGAGTTCACCCACGACATCGACAGGTATTTCGACATCCAGGTGCCCGACTGGGTCCATCCCATGGTCCGCACCCATCCCGAGACCGGGCGCAAGGCGCTGTTCGTCTCGCCGCGCTTCACGGTGGCCATCGACGGCATGGACGATGCGGAAGCCCAGCCGCTGCTGGACCTCTTGTTCGACCACCAGAAACGCCCGGAATTCATCTACCGCCACAAATGGCGGCTCGGCGACCTCGTGTTCTGGGACAACCGCTGCACCATCCACCTCGCCTGCGGCGGTATCAAACCGCCCGGCATCCGCCACCTCCACCGCACCTCGATCGCCGGCGACGTGCCGTTCTAGGCGGCCCGGCGAGGGGCCAAGGGCGCGCGCCACGCGGCGGCGGCTCTTACATGCGCGCGGTGCCGTATTTAACCAGTTGGTTAATTAACCAACTGGTT
>JAWWBR010000213.1:0-4372 GCA_033720855.1 Alphaproteobacteria bacterium | reverse complement strand
GCCCACCAGCCCCTCCAGGGTGCCGCGGTTGGGCTCGACCCCGAAGGGCAGCGGGTCGTCCATTTCATCGAGGATGGCCAGATGCACCGTGTCGACCCGGGTCGGTTCCGTGATCCGGCCGGCCTTGAGGTCATCGACGTAAAGCGCCTTCGATGCGGCGAACGCGTCAAACACCTGGGCCGCGACCTCGGGGTGCTGCTCCAGCACCGCGTCGCGGACGACGACACAGTGGTTGATGGGATAGAAGCCGCGGGTCTTGAAGGCCGCCAGCCCCGCCTCGAACTCGTTGGGGATCATCTGGGCGATGTCGGGGTGATCGAAGCTGGCGCCGACGGCGGCGACGAGGTCGCCGGAGATGAGATGCGCCTCGAGATCGCCGTCCTCGAGGGGCTGGACGTTTTCCGGCGCCCGATAGGCCTCGACATGTTCGTCGCCCGACGGCGCCCAGGTGACCTGGGACAGATCCACCCCGTATTCCTCCTGGATGATCGCCCGTGCCCAGACGCCGGTGGTGACCGTGTAGCCGCGGTTGACGCCGACGCGTTTTCCGCTGAGCTCGGCCGGCGATTTCAGGCCCGCGGGCACATGGTGGGCGATGGCGCCGTGGTGAAAGTCGCGCACCAGGAAGATCGGCAGGGCGGTGAATTTCACGCCATGGGCCTTGGCGCAGATATAGGTGGTGATCGCCATTTCGCAGACGTCATAGGCGAGCTCGCGCACCATCCGCCGGAACCCGTGCACCAGAACGGGAATTTCCTCAAACTCGAGGTCGAAGTCGGGCAGGGTGACCCGGCCCTCCTTCACCGCACGATTGTTGCCCTGGGTCCGGGAGACCGCCTTCAGTGTGATTTTGCTCATGGGTTTCCTTGTCTTTCTGGTGGTCAGCAGCAGCCCGCTTCGCCGGTATCCTCCAGCGCCGGCAGGAGCCAGTCAACGGGCAGGTCGGTACTCATAACATGCGAGGCGGGGGCAAAGATCTTCAGCCGGTACCTTTTCTCGTCTTTCCAAAAGACCACATTGGTCTCATAGGGCGGGAAGCCGGGCTGGGTTCCAGGGTCCTGGGACACCAGAATGATGTCCGATTCGGCGATCCCGAACCGCTCCCGCACCAGGCCCTCGATCCGGGTTATGTCCTCAAGCGTGTCTTTCTCGGGTCCAAGGCGTCTGAACATGGGACCACCCTCGACGGCGCACGAACACCGGCCCGCCGCGTGGAAATCCGGGGCGAGGCGCCTCCCGCGTCGGGCCGCTTACGACTTCAAACTTGCTTGCACTCTGCCGCTTTGGTAGTTCTTGGTCAACAACTTAGCGGGAGATATGCACGTGGCAGAAAAGGTGGTAGCGGCCGTACGGACGGCACCTCAGACAACCGAATTCCGTGAATACGACATGCCGGATATTCCGGACGAGGCGGCCCTGTTGAAGGTCGAGGTCGCCGGCATCTGCGGCACCGACGTGAAATTCTATTCCAAGCCCCCGTTCGAGGGCGACGTCATCATGGGCCACGAGAACATCGGCTACATCGCCAAGGCGGGAAAAATCTTCCAGGAGCGCCGCGGGCTCAAGGAAGGGGACCTGGTCTTCGTCGAACATTACGTCGGCTGCATGAATTGCGAGCACTGCCACAGGGGCGACTACCGGCTCTGCATGTTCACCGACTGGCGCCGTTACCCCGAAGGGCTGCGCTTCGGCTATACCCTGGCCGAGCGGGCGCCCCATCTCTTCGGCGGGTTTGCGCAATACATGTATCTGCCGTGGAACTCGGTCATCCACAAGGTGCCCGACGGTCTTTCGCCGGAGCTTGCCGGCGTCGTCACCCCCATGGCCAACGGCATCCAGTGGGCGCTGTTCGACTGCGGCGTGGGCTATGACAGCCGGGTCCTGATCCAGGGTCCGGGCCAGCAGGGGCTCTGCAACACCATCGCCTCGAAGCAGGCCGGCGCCTCGCTGATCATCGTCACCGGCACCAGCAAGGACCTGAAGCGCCTCGACGTCGCCAAGAAGCTCGGCGCCGATTACACCATCAACGTCGAGGAGGAGGACCCGCTGGAGCGGATCATGGACATCACCTCCGGCGAGGGCGTCGACGTCTCCCTCGACTGCACGGCGGGCGCCGGGACCATTCCCGTGCTGCTGGGGATCGAGGCGCTCAAGCGCAAGGGCGGCACGCTGCAGATCCAGGGCGAGGACGTGCCCGATTTCCCCAATTTCCCGTTGGGCAAGATCGGCAACAAGTACATCACCGTCAAGGCGGCCCGCGGCCACAACTTCGAGAGCTGCGAGCTCGCCCTGAAGCAGCTCAATTCCGACCGCTTCCAGCTCGATCTGATCACGACGCATCGCTTCACCCTCAATGAGACCCACGATGCGATCAACGCCGTCGGCGGCAGCGGAGAGGTCATCCACGCCTCGCTGATGCCCTGGTTATGAGCCTTGTCCGGCGCCGAAGGCACCGATGATCCGCGAATTCCCGTCACCGTCGTGACGGGGTTCCTCGGCGCCGGCAAGACGACCCTGCTCAACCGGATTCTCGCGGATCCGGCGGTCGGGCGCCTGGCGGTGATCGTCAACGAGTTCGGCGACATCGGCATCGACGGCGATCTCATCGAGACCGGCGAGGAAGAGCTCATCGAGCTCTCCAGCGGCTGCATCTGCTGCGTGGTTCGCGGCGACCTGATCCGCACCCTGCGGACGCTTTTGGCGGATCGCCCGGACCTCGATGGCGTCATCATCGAGACCACCGGCCTGGCCAATCCCAGTCCGGTCATACAGACCCTGGTGATCGATCAGGTGATCGCCGCGCAATGCCGGCTGGATTCGGTCCTGTGCGTGGTCGATGCCGTCCACATTCTCGGCCAGCTGGACGACGGTCACGACGCCGCCGACCAGATCGCCTTCAGCGATCACATCGTCCTCAACAAGGTGGACGATGCCGGCGATCAGATCGGCGCCATCGAGGCCCGGATCCGGCAGCTCAACCCGTTCGCGCCGATCACCAGGGCGAACCGCTCCAACGTGCCGATGAGCAAGGTTCTGGACCGGCACGGTTTCGATCTCGACCGGGTCGAGGCGCAGCTGCCGGCGGATACAGATGCCGGCGATCACCATCACGACCACATCGACGCCACGGGCATCACCAGCGTCTCGCTCACGTCCGAGGTTCCCCTCGACGCCGGCCGCGTCGAGAACTGGGTGCAGGAGCTCTTGGCGCGGCGCGGCAGCGACATCCTGCGCACCAAAGGGGTGTTGTCCATCGCCGACGAAGACAGGAAGCTCGTGCTGCAGGCCGTCAACATGATGCTGGAAGGCGATTTTGTCGGTCTCTGGGGGAACGAGGCCCGCATTTCGCGCCTCGTCTTCATCGGCCGAAGGCTCGACCGCGAAGCGCTGATGTCGGGCTTTCGCGGGTGTGAGGCAAGCGCGCCCGCCCGTGCGGAATAATCCATGACATTGCGACAGGGAGCGAACCCATGACCAGAATACCGCCATTGAGCCGCGAGGACATGAACCCGGCCCAGCAGGCCATTCTCGACAAGGTTGCCGGAAACACCGGACGGGTCGGGTTCGGGCCGGCGATCGGCTACGCCTATTCCGCGGAGGTGTGGCGGCTGCACAACGAATCGAGCACCCACCTGCTCGATTGTTCGCTCACCAACGCCCAGGTGCGGATCATTTCGCTGATGACCGTGCGCCACTGGAAGGCGCGCTATCCCTGGAGCGCCCAAGCCAAGCAGGCGGTGGGCGCGGGGCTGGACCTGGCGATCATCGAGGCGATCAACGACGGCCAAGAGCCGGATTTCGCCGATGAGGTGGACGCCGCGGTCTACGCCGCCGCCGGGGAGCTGCTGGCCACCGGCAACCTGTCCGATGCGGGATTCGAGGCCGCGGAACAGACCCTCGGCCTCGTCCGCCTGGTGGAAATCATCCACACCATCGGCCATTTCACCACCACGGCGATGATGGCCAATGCGGTCGGTGTCGAGCCGCCCGAAGACGCCATCACCTTCCTCAAGGCTTAGAATGGGGCCCCAGTAAAGGGAATCATTCGCGGAGACCGTCATCGCCCGGTTTACCCGGGCGATCCGTGGATGCCCCGGACAAGCCGGGGCATGACGCGCCGGCGGCCTCAGGAATACGCGCCTTGGGCGGGCCGCGAGACGCCACGAGAAAGGGCCCCGCCACCGGCGGGGCCCGTCCTCGTTCAACACCCTTCGTTGCGCGTTATTCGGCAGCTTGGGGGGGCTGGTAGAGCTCGGGCTCCATGCGGCTGTCGGCGCCCTCGGCCTTGAGCGTCTCCTCGAACTCCTGGCGCAGGTAGGGGTCTTCCATGTCGTAGGGGATGGCGGTGCCGCCGTCGCGCAGGTCGATGGCG
>JAWWBR010000212.1:0-4487 GCA_033720855.1 Alphaproteobacteria bacterium | reverse complement strand
GGAATTCGGCCTGACCCCGATCGAGGCCATGGCCTGCGGCACGCCGACATTGCTCACCGACACCGGCGATTTCCGCAACATGACGGTGGAGGGGGAGACCGGTTTCATCGTCCCCACCGGCGATGTCGATGCCCTGGCCGCGCGCCTCCGGGAGATGCTCGCGGACCCAGCCCGGCTCGAGGCGATGGGCAGGGCGGCGCGGCTCAAGGCCGAGCGCGACCACGACGTCCACCGCGAAATGGCCGGGATCCACGAGGTCTACGCGCGGCTGTGGGCGGGAGGCTGACGGCCCTCAATTGGGGGAGGGTCGGCCGCGGCCGCGGTCCGGCCCCTAGGGCGCCTTGACCGCGCTGACCACCAGGTTCCGCCCGAAAACCGACTGGTCGCTGGCGCAGGTGAGCCAGTATTGGCGCTCTTCCGCCGATCGCGCCGCTTCGGCCTTGCGCCGGCAATAGCGCGCCTGGGGCAGGCCGAAGATTTTCGACCAGCGGTGCTTGGGCTTGGGCTGGTCGAGATCGTGCAGCCGGATCTCCCCGAAACCCGCCAGGCTCAGGTACAGATACAGCCAGGGAAACGACCACGGCGCGATGTGCATGTGATGGCCCGACGCGATCTGCCCGGCGAGGCTGGGGAACCCGGGGAAGAAGCCGCGAAACAGGAACTTCAGTTTTGCCTCGGGATACCAGATGTTGGGGGTGGTGACGACCATCGTCCCCCCGGGATTGAGGTGTTCCGCGGCCGATCTCAGGAAGGCCAGCGGATTGCCGAGGTGCTCGATTCCCTCGCAGGAGACGATGGCGTCGTAGGTCCCGAGACCGTCAGGGATGCCGGCATCGAGATCGGCGGTGCGGAACTCCCGGTAACCGGGCGGCTTGGGGGCATAGAGGTCGATGCCGTCGATCGCCGCGCCCTCGGGGACGAGGCCGCCGAGCCAGCCGCTGCCGGACGGCAGGTCGAGGACCGTCCGAGGCCGCACATCGCGAAGGATCTCGCCGACCGGTTCCATGTAGATTTTCAACTCTTTCTCAAACACCGAACCACCGTTCCGCCCTCAGATGCAGGACTCGCGAGAAGACAGACACCACTCTCCGCCGTTACCGCTTTACGCCGTGTCAGAATGCGAGCCGGCGTCAAAACATCGTGCAGAGCCGAAGGCAGCCATTCGCAAACGGCGCTGCCGGCTGTGCCGCATCGGGCAGCATTACCAAAGTTCGCCATGGTGCAAGTTGTCATGATAAAAATTATTATAGTCTTATATGAACCCGGCTTTCGTGACGGATATGAAGTTTAAAATGCGAAGGATCCCCAAATTGTGACAGCGATGATTTCGATTCTCGATCGGGCGGAAAGAAAAGACATCCAGACCGACCCCTTCCCTCACATCATCGTCCGTGACGCGCTTCCGCCGGAGCTGTTTGCGGAGCTGGAGCAAGAGTTTCCTACCTTGTCGACGGTGGCCGGCCCCCGCGAGTTGCAAAGCAATAAACTCTACATTCTAAGCGCGAACGAAATGGCCGATTGCGAAGGGATTTCTGAAAACTGGAAGGGTTTCTTTGATTATCATACGTCCCGTGCGTTCTACCTTGATGTCCTCGATTTATGGGAAGACCGCATCCTTGAGGCCTATCCTGACATAGAAGAAAATATGGGTCGGCCTTTGCGCGAGTTGACCACCGGAATTCGTCGTCCGGGGGCACGAGAAAATCGCTCGAACCTGGTCGAGGATGTTCAGCTCGACTGTCAGTTCGGCATCAATAGTCCAGTGGACACGCCCTCTTCGGTCCGCGGCCCACATATTGATAGTCGCTACAAGCTGGTCGCCGGCCTGCTTTATTTCAGAGATCCCAAAGATGACTCAACCGGCGGGGCGCTTGAATTCTGTCGTTTCAGGGACCCAAGGTTCCGGTACCAGACGGGGGCGCCTGTGAAAGGGACGCCCGCGGACGGGTGGCCGGCCCGCCGGCTCAGTCGCTTGCGGTCTCGCCACGTCGAAAAGGTCACGCGGATCGAATACACGAGAAACGTTTTCGTCATGTGGCTCAACACGCCCTATGCCATACATGGTGTGTCGCCGCGCCAGCCCACGGCTTGGACGAGAAAGTACGTAAATTTTTTGCTCGAGTTGTATGGTGGTGAGCGAGACGGCTTTTTCGACCGAGAGGCCCCTAGGCGAGTGCGACCGGTATCCATTTGGAACAACATGTTGACCGCGGTGGGGTTTCGTTAGCATCGACATCTAGGTGATACACACCGATTCTACGGCTCGTTCGTGGCGAGCGGTATCTCGCTGTGTCCGGCGTGGGCAAGCCGATGACTAGTGTATGGGCCCAGATTCTTTACTGGCGTCGGCGGACCTATGTTAATGAGTGCCGGGTCCGGAATCTGTTCGCTGATATCCTCGACGAATCGATTTTGGTAGTTCGCAACTTGTCGAAAGAAACGCACCGGTAGCCTTCCCATGTACAAACCTACGGAGATCCTTGACTTCCTCACCGCCGCGTCTCGCGGCAAACATCTGTTTGCGCCGCGCAAGCCGGAATGGATCAGGGGGGTGATCCGCCTAATCCGGGGCACGCGAAACAGAATTGACTACAGGTTGACATATACAACGGCGAATCCCATACCCAAAGAGTTCATCCGCTTGGAACCCTGGGAGACGCAGTACCTCTACATGTTGGCCTCGAGGTCAAGGGTAGGCATCCTTGAAATCGGCCGGCTCAAAGGCGGCAGTACTTTATTGTTGGGGGCGGCAAACCGAGAGGTGCCGATTCACTCGATTGACGTCGCTCCCAAGAATGATGATTATCTGCGATCGATCATGGATAACCTTGGCGTCGGCCATAATGTGGAATTGATTGTCGGCGATTCGCAAACGGCAAAATACAACTCCGTAGGCCAGTTGGATTTATTGTTTATTGATGGAGATCATTCCCGGGAAGGTTGCCTTAACGACTTGCAAAACTGGTGGGACAGCGTGGTGCCTGGGGGGCACATTGTTCTTCACGATTGTTACTTCGGTAATGGCGTTCAAGACGCGGTTCTCGAATTCGTCAGATCCCACGATGTCCGTTTCGTTACATCGCCCTATATCGTCAAGGAGCATAGGCGATACCCCAATGGATCGCTTTGTCATATGACGAAATCTTGATTTTGCGACCGGTCAGCTTTTACCGCGCCGAAACCCTCATGAATTCGTGATATCCGGGATGTTCCAGGGGCGATTTGTGGTATAAGGCAGGGCCGTTTTTACGGCGCTGCCAACCCTGACCGATCTCAACGACAGAACGGATGAGCCGAATCGTGAATGAACATTTTGTATCAGCAGGGCCCCGGCTCTCCATTTCGGCCACAGGTCCTCTCGAAAATGTTCGCGCATCTAAAGCGGTGGGTTCGTGACGTCTCCTTTCCCCGTCTACATTGGGCATGATCGCAGGGAGCCCGAGGCGACCGAGGTTGCGTGCCGGTCCCTCGATGCGACCAGCTCCATTCCGCTGCGCGTGGTGGAACTTCGCGAGGAAGACCTCAGAACCAAGGGCTTTTACGACCGGCCGTTCCGCGTCGAAGGGCAGCAGCGATTCGATATCCGCGACGGCAAGCCGTTTTCGACCGACTTTTCCTTCACGCGCTTTCTCGTGCCGGTGCTGCAGGACTTCAAGGACTGGGCGCTGTTCTGCGACGGGGACTTCCTGTTTCGCGCCGATGTGAAGGAGCTTGTGGGCCTGATCGATGATGGCAAGGCGGTGATGGTGGTCAAGCACGACTACCGGCCGCCGGAAAAGACCAAGATGGACGGCCAGCGCCAGGAGCGCTACAGCCGCAAGAACTGGTCGAGCCTGATCCTGTGGAACTGCGCGCACCCAGCCAATGCCGTGCTGACGGCGGCAGAGGTCAATCACCGCCCGGGCTCGTACCTGCATGGATTTCAGTGGTTGGAGGATGAGCTGATCGGCGCCTTGCCGGAGCGCTGGAACTGGCTCGAAGGGTGGTCGTCACCGGAGATTACGCCCTCGGCCGTCCATATGACCCGGGGGGTGCCGACCATGGACGGATACGAGAACATTCCCTATGCCGAGGAGTGGCGGTCGTTCTTGTCGGTGGACCAGAAACACGGCGCCCTTTAGACCGGGGCTTCTGCTCCGGCGGCTTGACGCCGAGCGCCGACAAAACCGCCCTACGCCATGCTCTGCTTTCCGTTATTTTTCGGCGCCCCCCGCCATGCTTCAAAAGCGCCGCTCGTGGTATGGTGTGATGCGGCGCGGGGACGCGTCTCGTTGCGATTGGGTAAAGCCGATGCGTAGACAATCCGGACGACTTGCCGATGGGATTTGGCGAAAATACAAACTCGGGCGCGATCGTTTGCGGGCGGTCAAGCGACAATTGTTTCGATTTCCATTGGCCCCTGGATTGGCCCTGCGTTACGCAGGGTACCGCAAGGCCCTGAGACGACGCGACTGGGCCGATGCGCAGGCGCGCTCCCTTGCTCTCGC
>JAWWBR010000211.1:0-4535 GCA_033720855.1 Alphaproteobacteria bacterium | reverse complement strand
GGCGAAGGCCAGCAACATCAGCGTGAATTCCTCGGGCGGGCCGAAGGCCAGCGCGACCTCGGCCAGCGGCGGCGCCGCCAGGGTGAACAGCGCCACCGAGATGGTGCCGCCGGCGAAGCTGGCGGTGGCGGCGGCGACCAGGGCCTTGTCGGCCTCGCCCTTCAGCGCCAGGGGCCGCCCGTCGAAGGTCGTCGCCACGGCGGTGGAGGCGCCGGGGATGCCCAGCATGATCGAGCTGATGGCGCCGCCATACATGGCGCCGTAATAGAGCGCCCCGAGGAAGATCATGGCGCCGGTGGGCGGCACCAGGAAGGTCATCGGCAGCAGGATGGCGACGCCGTTGACCGAGCCCAGCCCCGGCATGGCGCCGATGAACAGCCCGGCGATGCAGCCCAGCACGACGAGCCCGAGGTTCAACGGCTGGAAGGCGATGGCGAAGCCTTCGAGCAGGAGATCGAGGATCTCGATCATGGCGCGCGCTCCGCCGGCGGCACCGGCGCCGCGGCGCCAGGGGACGACCCTATGAACAGCTCAAGTGATGCCATTGCCCTCGCCGCCGGTCCCTAGAGGAAGATGTCGTAGAGCGGGTAATAGACCCAGTCGTTGAGAAACAGGTCCCCGGCCATGCCCTTGGGCAACTCGATCTTGAGGGCGATTTCGAAGAAGAAGAAGGTGACCACCGGGGTGACGGCGCCGATGCCTCCGGCCAGCCGCCAGGGGTGGTGGCCGATCCATCGCAAATAGAAGATCAGATAGAGCGGAACCGAAATGTAGACGCCCACCACATGGATCAATCCGATCATCGCGGTCAGCGACCCGGCGCCGATCAGGAAGAGCTGCAGGGTGCGATGGTCCATATAGGGCCGGTCGGAGCGCGAGGCCGGGGTCAGGCGCCGCGCCCAGCGCACGACGATCCAGGCGCAGCAGGCCAGCATGCCGGTGCCGAGCCAGAACGGGAACGCCCCGCCGCCCGGTCCCGATTTGGGGATCCAGCCGACGGGGAGTTCGGAACTCTTCCACATCAGATAGACCGAAAAGATCGCCATGACGACGGCCATGACCAACTCCGCCAAACGCATGGCGATCCTCTCTGTCGGTTACAAGCTCAACCCAAACGCCGTCGGACTACTTGATCTCTCCCAGGGATTTCAGCAGCTGGCGATGAACCTCGCGTTCCTTGATGAAATACGCCTTCAGTTCTTCGCCGGTCAGCCAACCGGGGACCAGGCCCTTCTTGGTCAGGTAGGACTGCCATTCCTTGGAGTCGTAGACCTTCTTGAAGACGCCGACGTAGAACGCCTGCGCATCCTTATCAATGCCCGGCGGCGCGATGATCGAGCGCTGCATGTAATAGACCATGTCGTTGCCGTGGCCCAGTTCCTCGAAGGTCGGGATCTGGCCCCACTTGCCCTTGAGCTTGCCCTTGGGCGTGAAGCTGGCCAACGGCACGGATTTCTTCGCGTCCCAGAAACCGGCCTGCTCGGACGGGTTGTTGACGGTCGAATTGATGTGCTTGCCGATCAGCTGCTTGGCCACGGTTCCGCCGCCCTTGAAGGGGACGTAGGTCACCTTGATGCCGAACTTCTTCTCCAGCATCGCCGTCACCAGGGAATCCTCCTGGCCCTTGCCGGTGCCGCCCATCTTCCAGTTGGCGGGGCCCGCCTGCTTCACCGCGCGGACATAGTCCTCGACGCTCTTGATGCCGGTGTCCACATGCACCCAAAGCTGGAAGGTGTCCTCGGCCAGGCGCGTGATGGGGGTGAACTTGGCGATGTCGACGCCGATCCCCGGGTTGCGTAGCGGCGTGGTGTAGAGGCTGTTCAGCGTCGCCAGGATGATATGCGGATTGCCGGCATTGTCCTTGAGGTAGCGGAGCGCCTCGGCGCCCGAACCGCCGCCCTTGTTGATGGGGATGAAGGGCTTGGGCGACAGTTTGTGCTTTTCGATAATGCCTTGGATGAAACGGGCCAGCCTGTCGGCGCCGCCGCCCTTGCCGGCCATGATTACGAACTCGACGGGCTTTCTCGGCTTCCATTCGGCCGCCGCGTCGCCCGGCCCGGCGACCATGCCCGATCCGAACGCCACCGCCGCGCCCAGCGCGAGGGTGCTGATTTTCGTCAGGTGTTTCATTTCGTGCTCTCCCGGTTATCGTTTTTCCTTGCCCAAACGCCTGCCCTGAACGTTCTTATCCCCATCGGGCATGCGATCCGGTTATCTCCGGTTTCGCCGTCTGGGTATGCCACGGCCCGATTGGGGGCGGACCGTTTGTATTTGGTATACCACCATAGCCTTCCCGTTCCTACCCGTGATTCCGCCTCCCATCCGACACCCCGGCGCCGCCGTCATCCCCCGCCGCACGCGGCGAAGGCGGCGCGGATCGCCGGTTCGTCGTACCCCGCCCTGAGGCCCAGCGTCAGCAGCAGCCGCGCCTTGACCGGCGCGAGCCAGCCTGCCCGGATGGCGCCGCGGGCGACAAGATCGGTTTCCGAGCCGGCGAACCCATAGGTCGCGGCGAGCTCGGCGCCGGCGCCGGTGCGCGAACAGACCACCGCCGGCATCCGCCGGGCCGCCGCGCCGATGGCCTCGGCCACCGGTTCGGGCACGTGGCCGGCGCCCATGGCGGCCACCACCAGGCCCGCGAAATCCCCCTCCGCCGCGCGGCCGAGAAGGGTGCCGTCGTCGCCGAGGCCGACCGTCACCAGGGCGACCCGGGCCGCTTCGGGGCCGATAGCGGCAAGCGCCACATGGGCCCGCGCCACGGGCTTGGCGAGGATCCGCGCCGCGCCTTCGCTGATAAAGCCGATCGGCCCCGCGCCCGGCGAGGCGAAGGCGCCGGGGCGCGTGGCATGGGTCTTTTGCACCCATTGGGCGGCGTGGATCTCGTCGCTCATCACCACCACGGTGCCGATCCCCGCGGCCCCCGGGTCGGCCGCCAGCGCAGCGGCCGCCAGCAAGTTGGCGGGCCCGTCGGCGCCCGGCTGGGCGGGATGGCGCATGGCCCCGGTGACGGCGACGGGAAAGGCGGGGTCGAGCACCGCATCGAGCACGAACGCGGTTTCCTCGATGGTGTCGGTCCCCTGCACCACCACCGCCCCGGCGGCCCCCTTGGCGCGCGCGGCCTCGATGGCGCGGGCCAGCTCCAGGATGTCGTCGACGGAAAGATGGGCGCCCGGCAGGGTGCGGAAATCGACCGCCGTCACCGCCGCCACCCGGGCCAGGCCCGGCACCGCCGCCATCAGCGCCTCGGCACCCAGCGCCGGCACCGCGCCGCCGCCCGCGGCCCCGGGCGCCATGGCGATGGTTCCGCCCAAGGTGAAGACGGTGATGGGCCGGTCGGTCATGGCTAGGCCGTCATCGAAGCCGGGGCCGCAACGCGGCTCAGGGGGCGACCCGCTCCCAGGTGACGTCGAGCGCGACGTCGGCGTCGGCCAGGAGGTTCATCACCGGGCAGCGCATCTCGACATTCTTGCGCAGCTTGGCGATGCGCTCGTCCGGCTCATCGGTCTTGAGAAGCACCTTGAACTGGACCTTCTGGAAATGGGGGCGCACGCCGCGCACCCCGCGCGAGCCGCGCGCATCGACCCAGCCGTCGCATTCGAAATCGACGCCGGAATAGGTGAAGTTCATGACCTTGGCGCAGCGGTTGATGATCACCCCCTCGCAGCCGGCGAGCGCGCACAGCACGGTCTCCAGCGGCGAGGGCCCGATATTGGTCCCGGTCTTCTCGTCGGTGACCACCTCGAAGCCGCGCACCCGGGACACGGTCTTGGCCTCGGCGGCGTTGGCGGCGCGGATCTCGCGCACGCCCAAGAGCGCCGTGTCGGGGTCGACGTCCGGGGGCAGGTAATCGGATGCGGTGTCGTCGCTCATGATGGTCTCTCCCCTATGTCCTCGATCGTGCTCGCCTGTGCCGCCGCGGGCGGTGGCGGACCCTGCCCTGCGTCCGGCCTCTTGCCCTCGCCCGCCAGGCCGCCGCGCGTGAACGCGCTAGTGCTACTCGACCGCGGGGGTGGCGTCAATTTCGCTCTGTTCCCACCCAGGCGTGGCCCCGCCGCGACGGCATCGACAGGGCCCGCGCCGCGCCCTATTGTGGCGCCCGGATAGCGGCGCGCGGAGGAGCATATAGATGAGCACGATCAGGGTGTTGAGCGCGGGTGCGCCCAAGGGCGGCATCGGCGCGACGGCGGACGCCTTCGCGGCGAAGACCGGGCACGGTTTCGAGCTGACCTTCGCCACCGCGCCCAAGATCAAGGCAATGGTGGAGGGCGGCACGGTCGAGGCCGACGTGGTCGTGGCAACGGCGGAGGCGGTCGCGGGCTTCGAGGCCGCGCGCCTCACGGTTCCGGGCGCGGCCACGGTGATCGGCTCGATCAAGGCCGGGGTGGTGGTGCGGGTGGGCGCCCAAGTGCCCGACATCTCCAGCGCGGACAGCCTCAAGCAGGCGCTCCTGGCGGCGCGGTCGATCGTCCGCAACGAGGCCTCCTCGGGGCTCTACATCGCCCGCATGATCGAGACCCTCGGCATCGCCGATGAGG
>JAWWBR010000210.1:0-4650 GCA_033720855.1 Alphaproteobacteria bacterium | reverse complement strand
CGTCGCCGATGCCTCCCGCGTTATGGTGATCCTGGATTCCAACCATACCCACGACCACGTGCTCGAGGAAATGCGGCTTTATGCGCCCTTGGTGACGGAGGGACAATTCCTGATCGTCGCCGACACGGTGGTGGAGGACATTCCCGAGCAGGGACACCGGCCGCGGCCTTGGGGGCCGGGTAACAATCCGGCAACGGCGTGTGAGGCATTCCTCAAGGACAATGCCGACTTCGTCCGCGATCCGTTCTTCAATGACAAGCTTCTGATCAGCAGTTCGCCGGGCGGTTACCTCCGCCGCGTGAAACCATGATGTCTGTGACCCGTGAGTCCTCCGGCGTCGTTGTCTGGGGGGCGACGGGGCAAGCCAAGGTCTTGAAGCCGATCATCGAAGGGTGCGGTCTTGTCATAAAAAGGCTTTACGACCGAAATGCCGATATCGTCCCGCCCTTCGGAAACGTCCCGCTCGATAGCGATTTGGACGTTTTCGAGGACTGGCTGGAAGAAAACTGCGAGAGCCTTGCGGGCTTTGCGGTAGCGATCGGCGGAGATCGCGGCTGTGATCGCCTTTCGGTCGCCGGCAAGCTCGCGAGCTTCGGCCTGGATGCTCTCACATTGGTTCACGACAGGGCCTGGGTCGCCGATTCTGCGATCCTGGGAGACGGGTGCCAAGTCCTGGCGATGTCTGCGATTTCCGAAGAGGCGCGGCTGGGGCGGCAATGCATCGTCAATACCAGCGCGTCGATCGATCACGAATGCGTGCTCGGCGCCGGGGTCCACATCATGCCCGGAGCAACCCTGGCGGGCTGCGTGACGGTGGGCGAATGCGCGACGATTGGCTCCGGGGCAACCTTACTCCCGCGCATCACAATCGGTGCCAATGCCATGGTCGGCGCCGGGGCGGTCGTGACCAGGGATATTGGCGAGGGCGAGGTCGTGGCGGGGGTGCCCGCTCGACTGTTATGCGCGAAGCCGAGGTTGGTATCCGGAGGCCAGCGATGAAGCGGATTCCCGTCGCCGGCCCCTCGATCGGTGACCTTGAAATCAAGTACGTAACCGAGGCGGCAGAGACCGACTGGTATGAAGGCGCCGGCAGCTTCAATCGTCGGTTTGAAGACGCCTTTTGCGAATACCTGGGTGTCCGCTACGCCATCTCCCTGCCGTCCTGCACATCCGGTCTCCACCTCGCCCTGGCCGCTCTCGACATCGGACCCGGCGACGAGGTGATCGTCCCCGACATCACGTGGATCGCCAGCGCCGCACCCATAACCTATGTCGGGGCCGAAACCGTTTTTGCGGACATCGACGAAGGCACCTGGTGCCTGTCGCCGGCATCTTTCGAGGCCTGTATCAGCGAGCGCACCAAAGCCGTCATCCCCGTCGACCTCTATGGCAATATGCCCGATCTGGCGGCCATTCGCGCCATAGCCGATCGCCATGGTATCGCAGTGATCGAGGACGCCGCCGAGGCCATAGGCTCGATGTTGAACGGGGCCAAAGCGGGCAGCTTCGGTGATCTTGGCGTTTTCAGCTTCCACGGGTCCAAGACGATGACCACAGGGGAGGGTGGCATGGTGGTGACCGATGACAAGGCCCTCAGGGACCGCATGATGGTCCTTCGTGACCATGGCAGGGCACCGGGGGATGTTGCGTTTTTCAATTCCGAGGTCGCGTTCAAATATAAGATGTCGGGTGTCCAGGCGGCCTTGGGGCTGGCCCAGCTCGAGCGGATAGACGAGCTCGTCGCCGGCAAACGCATGATTTTCCGTCTTTATGCGGACCGTCTTGAGGATATTCCCGGGGTCTGCCTCAATCCCGAACGGCCCGGCGAAAAAAACAGCTACTGGATGACCACCGTATTGTGGGATGACAGATTCACCGCCACCAAGGCAGACGTGATCGCCTCCATGGCGGGCCGCGGCATCGATGCGCGGCCCTTCTTCCACCCGCTGAGTTCGATTCCCGCCTACGCACAAATCACCGACGGCGCACGGGCGCAGCGGGCAAACAGGGTGGCTTATGGGTTGAGCTCTAGAGGAGTAAATTTGCCCAGTGGGCTCAACCTCGTCGAACGGGATATTGACCGGATCGCGAGCGCATTCACCGACATCCTGCGCGGCTTTGCGGCACCAAAAAAAGCCGCGGTCTGAGACCCGCGGCCAGCGCCTGGGAAGCAAAGAATAGCCTCAGTTCGGGTAAGGCAGGGGCGGGGTGTCGGCAAACCCCGGGTGTTGTGCATCCCTCTCCGAGATCACGCGTTGGGCGACCGGTGGCCAGTCGATAGCGAGGTCAGGGTCGTCCCAACGTATTCCCGCCGCGCAGTCGGGAGCGTAATGGGTCGAGATCTGGTAGAAAATCTCGGTTTCCGGCACCAGCGTCTGAAACCCGTGAGCAAGGCCTTCCGGGATATAGACCATGTGCCCGTTTTCCGCGGACAGCTCGAATCCCGCCCACTTTCCGTAACTGGCGGATTCTTTCCTGAGGTCCACCACGACATCGAATAACGCGCCTCGGGTACAGCGCACCAGCTTCGCTTCCATGTGGGGGGGCGCCTGATAGTGGAGACCGCGTAGGGTTCCGGCGTTTTCGTTATAGGAGGTTGAACACTGCACCAGCGAAGCATTCAGGCCGCGCCTTTCGAACTCGGACTGGCACCAGGTTCGGGCAAAATATCCTCGCGTATCGCGGCAGGGCTCCGCTTCGACCAGGTAAACGCCTTCGACGGTTGTGTCCTTGAAGATCATGAAAGCTCTCCGGCCGCCGCTTGAATCAGTCGACGACCCTGACCTCCGGTATGGGGATTACGAACTTCCCGCCCCAATCACGGATGGCGGCCATCTGATCGATGATTTCATCCTGCAGATTCCAGGGGAGTATGAGGAGATAATCGGGTTTGGTTTCGAAAATGGCTTCCGGTGCGTACACGGGAATCCGCGATCCGGGGAGGAACAGCCCTTGTTTGTGGGGGCTGAGATCCACCGTGTATTCCAGGAAATCGTTCCGCACACCGCAGTAATTCAACAACGTGTTGCCCTTGGCCGGCGCGCCGTAGCCGACAATCGACTTTCCTTCCTCATTGACGCCGATCAAAAAGCGCAACAGGTCCCGTTTGGTTTTCATCACCCGCTGGGCGAAGCCTTTGTAGGTGCTGATCTTATTGAGCCCCGCTTGGGTTTCCTTTTCGCGCATGGCAAGCACGTTGTCGGACACGTCCTCGCTGCCTTTATGACGGCCGAAAATTCTCAATGACCCGCCATGGGTGGGCAGTTCTTCGACGTCGACCAAGGCGATGCCGTGCTTCGCGAATATCTTCTCGACGGTGAGAAAGGAAAGGTAGGAGTAGTGTTCATGATAAATGGTGTCGAACTGGTTGAGGGTGATCAGTCGCAGAAGATGGGGGAACTCCATGGTCAAGACGCCGTCCGCTTTGAGGATGATTTGCAAGCCGGCGACAAAGTCGTTGATGTCGGGGACGTGCGCCAAGACGTTGTTACCGATCAAAAGGTCCGCTTGACTGTCCTCGCGGACAAGCCGTTCGGCAAGGTCAACGCCGAAGAACTCCACCAGGGTGGGGATGCCTCTGACCTTGGCCGCCCTGGCGATATTGGCCGCGGGTTCGATGCCCAGCACGGGAACCCGCCTCTTCTTGAAATACTGAAGCAGATATCCGTCGTTGCTGGCGATTTCCAGGACTTGGGATGACGTGTCCAACCCGAACCGCTCGATCATGTCCTCGGCGTATTTCTTCATGTGGTCCAGCCAGCTCTTGGAAAACGACGAGAAATACGCGTAATCGGAGAACAGTTGCTCAGGGCTTTGGATTTCCTCCAACTGCACCAGCCTGCATTTGCTGCAGACATAGGCGTGGAGCGGATAAAACGGTTCAGGCCGCACCAGGTCGGGCGTGCGGAGGTAGTTGTTGGCCGGCGGCATGGCGCCAAGGTCAACGAAGGTTTCGCTCAGAGGCGCGTCACAGAATCGGCATGGACTCTGGTCTCTGACGGGTTCAGGCGACGGCCCGACTTTGGACGGCAGCTTTTGCACTGTACTGTTTGCCACGGTTCTTCCCTTTTACGAATGAAGAGATTTGATGCTCGGTGAAGGTCGTCATGTTCGCGCCTTCGTAGAAAGCGCGGTACCACTCGGCGGTAAGGGGAATGGCCTCTTCAGCGCGCCACAGCGGGCGCCAGCCGAGTTCCGCTTTGGCCTTGGCGCTCGACAGGGTGAGGAATTTCGCTTCGTGCGGTCCGCGGTCGTCGATCGAGGTCCAATGGGCTCCTTGGCCCCACGCATCGACCAGCTTATCGGCGACCCAGGAAACGGTGCGGCTGTCGGACTCCTCGGGGCCGAAGTTCCAGCTCCCGGCGGCGCTGTCGGGCGTCTCCACCAAGCGCTCGGCAAGTGTGATCATGCCGGTGACGGGCTCGAGCACATGCTGCCAGGGCCTCACGGCATCGGGGTTGCGTATCAGCAGCGGGCGACCCTCCGAGAATGCTCTCACGGCATCGGGGATCAGGCGGTCGGCGGCCCAGTCGCCGCCGCCGATGACGTTGCCGGCCCGCGTCGTCGCCGCGCCGAGGTCCGGCCGCGCATCAAGGAACGAGGCGGCGTACGCCTTGAAGGCGAGTTCGGTCGCCGCCTTTGAGGCGCTGT
>JAWWBR010000209.1:0-4717 GCA_033720855.1 Alphaproteobacteria bacterium | reverse complement strand
TCGGCCCTGGCGTCGGCATGGCCATAGCGGCGCTTGTAGTCATGGGTGAAGGCATCCCGGATCGCCGCCACGTCGCGCAACCCGGAAACCGGCACCTTGATGTTGTGCCGCTGCCCGCAATAGCGCATTTCGGCATGGTGATGGAAATAGACGTCTTCGGCCCCGAAGTCGCGCTTCAGCGCCGCCGCCGCCTCGTGCTCCATGGCCAGGAAGCGGCCCTGCATCCCGGCCACCAGGGCCTCGTCCAGCGGCCCGGTGAAGGTCTCGGCGGCGTCGATCCGGGCATCGGCCAGGAGCATGCCGATGGCCGAGAAATTGCCCGGCTCCGGCGGCACGATGACCATCGGGATCGCGAGCTCCCGGGCCAGGGCCGCGGCGTGGAGGGGCCCGCCCCCGCCATAGCTGAACAGCGCGAAATCGCGCGGGTCCAGCCCGTGTTCCACCGAGACCCGCCGGATCGCCCCGGCCATGGTCACGATGGCGATGGAGAGGATGCCCTCGGCCATGCGGATCAGGCCGTCCTCGCCGGTATAGCCCAGCGGCGCCGCGACCTTATCGGCCACCGCCGCTCGTGCCCCCGTGGTATCCAGCCTCAACTCGCCGCCGAGGAAGCGCTCGGCATTGAGACGGCCCAGCACCAGATTGGCGTCGGTGACCGTCGGCCGGTCGCCGCCCTGGCCGTAGCAGACGGGCCCGGGGCTGGAGCCCGCGCTCTCGGGCCCGACATGGAGCCGCGATTGTTCGTCGTGCCAGGCGATGGAGCCGCCCCCCGACCCCACCTCGACGATATCGATCACCGGCGACTTGATCGGGAACCCCTTGACGTAACCGTTCACGTAGTAGACCGAATCGACGGAAAATCGGCCGTCGTCGATCAACGCGCATTTGGCGGTGGTGCCGCCCATGTCGAAGGAGATCAGGTTCTTGATGCCGAAACTGCGGGCATAGGCGCCGGCGCCGATGCAGCCGCCGATGGGCCCCGATTCGACCAGGCTCACCGGTTGCCGGCAGGTGCGGTCGACCGAGATCAGCCCGCCGTTGGAGCCCATCATGAACAGCGATCCGGCGAAGCCCCGGCTTTCCATGTCGCTTTCCAGGCGGCGCACATAGGTGCTCACCTGCGGCCCCACATAGGCATTGGCGGCGGCGGTGGAGGAGCGCTCGTATTCGTACCATTCGCGGGTCAGCTCGGTCGAGTGGGTGACGTAGACGCCGGGCAGCCTGTCGCGCAGGAACGCCGCCGCCTGCTCCTCATGGGCGGGATCGAGATAGGAGTTCATAAAGAACACGGCGACCGCCTCGACATCGAGCCCCTCGATCCGCGCCGCCAGGTCTTCCAGCGCGCCCATGTCCAAAGGCGTGATCACCTGGCCGTCGGCGGCGATGCGCTCGGGCACCTCGAATCGGAGGTCGCGGGGGATCAGCGGCTCGTCGCGGCGGTAATAGAGATCGAAGGGATCGGGCCGATTGGCGCGGGCGATCTCGAGCACGTCGCGAAAGCCCTTGGTGGTGACCAGGGCCGTTTTGGCCCCCTGGCGCTGGATCAGCGAATTGATGACCAGGGTGGTGCCGTGATTGAGCAAGCGGGCGTCGGCCGGGGCGACATCGGCGTGAGAGAAGCAACTGAGGATGCCCTCGACGAAATTGCCGTAGGTGGTCGGGCTCTTGGCGTAGATGACCCGTTTGGTGTCCGGGTCGAAGGCGACGAGATCGGTAAAGGTTCCGCCGATATCGACGGCGACGGCAAAACTCATTTAGTGCCCCAGCTCCATGTCGGTCATGACCTCTCCCCCATCACATACACCACTTCGCGGGCCGGGCCCAAGGGGAAGCGTGGCCCCGAACCCCGACCCGGACGGCGATCGGCAAGCCTCTATAGCATCGATCCGGGGTGGCGGCCCGGCACAAATGTGGCTAGGCTCCGGGCAAACAAGAATGTTCGGCCCGCTCGGCCCTATTCAATCGCATCTGGGGAGACGTTCCATGATCACATGCCAATCCGTCGTTCAACGCACTTTGCTCGTTCCGGTCCTGGCCGCGGCTGCGGCCGGCGGCGCCCTGACCCTCGCCGCGCCGTCGCAGGCCTCGGTCGCCGATTTCTATAAAGGCAAACGCATCTCGCTTTATGTCGGCAATCATCCCGGCGGCGGCTACGACGCCTATACCCGGCTGCTCGGCCGCAACATCGCCCGCCACATACCCGGCGCGCCCGGCGTGGTCGTCCGCAACATGCCCGGTGCCGCCGGCATCCGGCTCGCCAATTACCTCTATAACTCGGCGGATAAGGACGGCACCGAGATCGGGGTTTTCGCCTCCTCCTCGGCCTTCGCCCCCCTGTTCGGCGTCAAGAAGGCCAAATTCAAGATCGAGAAATTCACCTGGATCGGCAATATCGACCAGACCACCGGAACCTGCACGGCGTGGCACACCTCCGGGTTCAAGACCTTCGACGATCTCTTGAAACGCCCGATCATCTTCGGCGCCACCGGACCCACCGGCGTGAATTCCGAGCATCCCCGTGGCTTCAATGCCCTGTTCGGCAGCCAGATCAAGGTCATTCACGGCTATCCAGGCTCCACCGGCGTGCTGCTGGCGATGAAGCGGGGCGAGGTCCAGGGCGGTTGCGGTTTTGCGCTGTCCTCGCTCAAGGCCAGGCGGCGGCGGGAATGGAAGTCCGGCAAGCTGGTGGTTCTGGTCCAGACCGGCTTCAAGAAGCATCCGGAGCTCGCCGGCATTCCCCATCTCTACGACTACGCCAAGACCGACGAGGACAAGAAGGTCCTCGACCTGATCTACGGTCGGCACATCCTGGGCCGGCCCTTGGCCGCGCCGCCGAACATCCCGGCCGATCGCACCACGGCCCTTCGCGCCGCCTTCATGGCCACCATGAAGGACCCGGAATTCCTGAAAGGCGCCAAGGTCCAACACCTGCCGGTGGAACCCTGGGACGGGGAACAGGTGCACAAGATCATCAATCAGTTCCTCAACTATCCCCCCAGCGTCATCAAGAAGGCGCGGGCGGCGATGGAGATCGGCAAGGTCGTCAAGGTCAAGCTGAAGCGCACCAAGGGCACCATCACCAAGGTCTCCAAGCGAAAGGTTCAGGTCCAGGACGACGCCGGCAAGAAATTCACCTTCAAGGTTTCGGGCCGGCGGTCGAAGATCACCATCGGCGGCAAGAAAGCCAAGGGCAAGGCCCTCAAGGTCGGCATGAGTTGCGCCTTCCGCCATTTCGGCGATGGCGACGTGGCCAAGCAGATCACATGTAATTGAGGCGCCCCTGGGCCCATTCACAAGGCACGGTCCCGGCGAACGGGGCCGTGCCTTTCCTCTGCCCGCGATTTGGCCGCCGGCCGCCGCGCGGCATCGGCCGCGATCATGTAAGCGTCGGCACCGGCGGGGCTGGCGCTCGGAGGAATGATGGGCGGCCGGTCAGTCGCCCGCGGCCCGCCGCGCGTGGCCTCCGATCACGAAGGCGTAGACCAGCGACGTGGCCCCGATCACGAAGGTCGTGTTGACGTTGGTGGGGAACCTGACGCCGACGACTTGGAGACCGAGGGACAGCAGGTTGACCAACCCGATGATCCCGACGAATAAGGCCACCGTGGTCCAGAAGGCGACGCTCGGCGCGTCACGGCCAAGGGCCCTGACCGCCCGCTTCGCGCCCGCGCCGAAACGCGACACGCGGGAGACCGCCACCATCGCCAGCAAGGCCTCGGCAAGGAGAAGCATGCCGAAGCAGAAACGTGCCGCGGCGTGCACGGCGCCGGGCGGCGGCCCCAACTGCGTTTCGCCGATGGCGAGGAGGTAGTTGGACGTGCCATGCAGCAGCGCCGGGACCAGGAACGCCAGGCACGCCATCGCATAGCGCCAGCGCCATTTCCAGGCGAGGACCAGGAAGAACCCCATGAAGACGCCGAGGAAGATATGGGTGGGCAGGGAAACCAAGGTGCGCAACAGCGCCGTGCGGCCCCAATCGGCGGCGTTGGCCGAAATCAGGATGTTTTCGATCGCCGCGAACCCGCCGCTGACGGCGACCGCGATCAGGAGCAGCGACACCGGCCGCACAGAGGCCCTGAAGACCCACAGGACCGCCAACACCGCCATCAGTTTCAGGAACTCTTCGACGAAGCCGCCGATGACGTAGGCGCGGAGGAAATAATGGGCGAAGGTGCCGCCGAGGGTCACGGCCTCGACCACGAAACTCTCATAGAGCCAAGCGAAGGACACCAGGGGCGAGCGGGCCAGGAAATCTTCGATCGTCATCGCGGGATAGGAAATCGCCACGCCGAGGAGCAATGCCGGCCAGATGTGCCGCGCCGGGGCGCTGCCGCCGGCATTCTCGTGGAGGTACTTGATCCACAGGAATACCGGCGTGAAGGCCACCAGTATCAGGCCCGACATCGCCATATTTCTCGACTGCCTCCCCTCGGCCGGTCGTCCGCCTTTTATTCATTTTTATTAAAAGGCATTCTACTTACCCAATATGCCCCCGCAACACTTGGTTATGGTTAACGCCGCATTTTCTGCCGCGACCCGGGCGGACCCGCCCCCGGGGGCGCCGTTCCGCGCCCGCCCTTGATCCCGTGGCCGGACCCGAGCCGCGTGACCGGGCGCCTCGGCGCCCCTCAGCCGGCGGCGTCCTCCAGGCTGGAGGTGGTGACGATTTCGATGCTGTTGCCGTCGGGGTCCTGGATATAGACGTGGCGGCGGCCGG
>JAWWBR010000208.1:0-4734 GCA_033720855.1 Alphaproteobacteria bacterium | reverse complement strand
CGATCCGCTTGTTACCTAACGCGGCGTCCGTGCGTGCCATATTCAAACTACCCTCAAATTGGATGTTGTCGCCAAAGGTCCGGGCCGCTCAAGCGACAGCCCTTCAATCCGTTCCTACTGACAACGTTTACAAAATCTGGAGGTCTGAACAGCAGGAGCATGGCCAAGGCCAGTTTTTGCTCTTCCATCTGCCTCGCTCAGAATTGGTCTCGTTCTCACGGCTACCAATTCGGTCACCTTGAAGGTGACACCTATGAGCGCGAAAAAATTGGTAATTGCATGTTCAGATAGCGCCACTATGAGCGCCAAAATACTTTTCCTCCCTACCGCATTTATTCAACGGCGCCCTGGCGAATCACACCATCAGCCAATGTTATTCATGAAATGCTAGCGCCAACTCGGGGTCTTGTAAATTTCAGTTTTCGAAAAACCTAGGGTAATGCCCGCGAGCTTGGCGTTGGCCGGCTTGATCGTTGTATTTCACCGTAGGGTTATGGATTCGCCGAGTTTGTTCCCAAATGCTGGCTTGATGAGCGCCTCTGCTCAAAGGTACCTATGCAGACACGGGAGAAACTCAGGGCTATGGCATCCAAGATGCCACTCGCTGCGCCTCTGATAGTTTTGGCTTGAATCTAAACCCAAAGCATCAAGCCTCGGGTGGTGCGCACCCAGGAATCGAACCTAATGGCTGGAGACGAGGGACGTTTTCGTCCGACCGATCTGGAAAAATCGAATTTTGCATAACCGACCTTACGGAAAACCGGGTTCAATTCCGAGCCCACCAGCGACGGCCCCAGAACCAGTTGGGATCCCCCGTCCGAGGGGTGGCAGAAGCCCAGGATCGGGCCGGATCGCGTGTTTCCTCATCCTCCCATAGAAGCGCTTTTTCAAGCGCCGAGCCGGCCGCGATCGGATCGAGCTCAGCCGCATGGGCTTCCGCCCAGGTGACCCAACTGGCAAGGGCAGGGGCCTCGACCTCGAGTTCTCCGCTTTCAACGGCCTTCTCCACCGCTTCCACATAAGCCCGGATGTCTTCGGCCACGCGCCAGGCCTTGACCCGTTGGCGCAGGGCCAGTTTACGGCTGCGCTCGGCGTGACGCTCGGCCTCCCGCCTTTGTTCCTCCTCTTCCGCTTCCCGGCGCCGGCGCGCCGCGGCCTCCTCCTGCTCTCGGATTTCCCGCGCGTGAGCGAGCGCGACCAGCAGGGTCGCAAGTATCTCGGTGACGTGGCCTTCCAGCGGAGCGTCAGGTTCATCCTGCCAGCTCGTGCTGAGGCCCGGTGCTTGCCCGCGCGTGAGCTCGAATATCAGTACTCCAGATGGCTCGTAGGACTGGACCCATCTTCTAAGGTCATCGGGATTTTGCGCGCGCTCTTTCGCGCTCCTGGCCCTGCGCACGCGACGTCGCCGTTCATTAAGAGTGAAGGCGATACGATCGCACCCAAGACGAGCCTCCAATCGGTCCGAGTCATTGAACCCCGTCTCGATACCGATGCCGCGCGCCTCGAGCGCTTGAAAGACTGTGTTGAGGATGCGCAGACGCCGGCGGGTGGCCGCGCCTGCAAAGCGCCCCCTGAAATACCCGCGGCGAGCGCCAAGCCCTTGCGAGTCCCGTCGGTCGTGCGCCTCCGCCTCTGGCCAGTCGCCGATAATCTCGTGGGGGCGGGTCAGCCGGCCCGGGACCCGGATGTCGCCGATCTCGCCCAGGAGACGCTCATGGAGCTCCCGATAGGCGCTGGGCGCTCCGTCGTCGTCGCCTCCCTCGGCTTTGGGCCTTGGGTTGCGCAAGGTGAGATCGATGGGGGGCGCGGCGCGTCGTGCGTCCCCAATCTCCATCAGGGGTGTGCGCTTGGGCCTCTTGCCAGCCGCCTTCTTGGCCCAGTAGCCGCGGGGTGGCACGGGAATGCCATGGCGCTCGCACAGCTTCCCGAGGCCGCGGCCGGACAATCGGAATTCTTTGGCCAACCTACCGACGGGGGTCCGCCACACCCGGTCATAAAGCTCGCGCCGAGAGAGGGTGAGAGTGGTCTCGCGTTGGTCCATCGCCGTTCTCCCTTTTTCAAAATTGTTCGAAAGGCTAGGATTCAAACAAAAATCGAGGGAACACGTCCACGCACGAGAAGGGAGGCGCCATGGCCAAGTTGCTCCTGATCCTTGCCGCGTTCCTGATGCTGGCAATACCCGCTGTCGCCGAGCCGATTGCTGGTCGGGCGTCGGTCATCGATGGCGACACATTGGAAATCCGAGGCATTCGCATCCGCCTGCACGGGATCGATGCGCCGGAAAGCGGCCAGATGTGCATTGCCGCCAGCAAAAGATACCGCTGTGGCCAGCGCGCGGCGCTGGCACTAACTGACAAGATCGGACCATCGACCATCTCCTGTCAGCCCAAAGATCGTGACCGCTATGGCCGTGTCGTCGCGGTGTGCCGGGCCCGCGGCGAGGATCTCAATGCCTGGATGGTGGCCCAGGGCTGGGCGCTCGCCTATCGCCGCTTCTCGGGCGCTTATGTCGGAGAGGAGCGCGAGGCCAAGCGCGCGAAGATCGGGGTCTGGCAGGGACAGTTCGTCGCGCCTTGGGAGTGGCGGCGGGGCAAGCGCCTAGCCACATCCAATCGGCCCGAGCAGGGACGGTGCGTGATCAAGGGCAATATCAGCCGGCGCGGTGAGCGCATTTACCACGTGCCGGGTGGGCAATACTACAGCCGGACCAGGATCAACACCGCGAAAGGGGAGCGTTGGTTCTGCAGTGAAGCCGAGGCGAGGGCAGCAGGCTGGCGAAGGTCACTGCGATGACCGAAGACATCGACATTTATCGCTCAGCCCATCTTCTCATCAAGCAACATGGTGATGAGGCAGCGATCTTTGCCGCAATGCAAGCCGATGCGTGTATCGACCGCGGAGACCTGAATGGTAAGGCAACGTGGCTCAAGGTCATCGAGGCCATCAAGGAACTGCAAGACACCTCGCCTCCCACTGACGAAACCAATCTCCATTGAATATTGTAACATCCCTGGCTGGTCGGGGAGGAAAAAGGCCATTTCCTCTGAGCTTCAATGTCTGATCTCTGGTAACTCTGGACCTCTAATAGCTGAGCGGTCCTGCCCCGAACGAACCTTCAGTTAAGATCCCGCTCCAACTCCAACTATCAAATACGGGAGCCGGATCATGGAGATCAGCACCACTTCTGCGTCCGAACACCAAACTTGGGAACCCTGGAACAAGGGCCGACTTGCCGGACAGAAATCTCCCCTCAAGCTTAAAGACGTTTGGGCGATCCGAATACGACTGCAACTCGCTAAGCAGCACAGGAACCTGGCGCTGTTCAATCTCGCGATCGACAGTAAGCTACGAGCGTGTGATCTCGTCAGGCTGCGCCTGAGAGATGTCTGGTCACGGGATCGGGTGAATTTTCGAGCGACCATCCGCCAGAAGAAGACACGCTGCCCGGTTCGCTTCGAGATAACTGAGCAAACGCGCGACGCCATCGCTCGATGGGTTTGGCTCTATGGCCATGACAGGGATGACTACCTCTTTCCTAGCCGAAAGAACCCTTCTCGACATCTCAGCGCTCGGCAGTACGCTAGGCTGGTTGCAAGCTGGGTCAACGCGGTGGGATTGAACCCGTCGGACTACGGCACCCATTCCTTACGAAGAACCAAGGCCGCGATGATCTATCGGCGAACCGGCAACCTTCGAGCAGTGCAACTCCTCCTTGGTCACACCAAACTGGAGAGCACAGTGCGCTATCTGGGCATTGAGGTGGACGATGCGCTGGAAATCGCGGAGGGACTTGACCTTTGAGGGCCAAGTGTCGAAGAGATTAACTGGATGTACGTTTTCGACCCAAAGCCGTCATAGAAACGTCTGTAATGCCGGCTGGGAAATCTGGCGGCGCCTAGGCCTTCCATGAATCGCTGAACTGAGTTGCCAGCCATTGATCGTCGGCGAGGGGTTTTTCCAGCAAGCCAATTGCCACGCAGAACGTATTCAACCCCGCCAGTGCTTCCTGGGAAACCTCGGCGTCGTAGAAAGGCGCGTCACGTGCAATCAGTTCGGCTATGATCTCAGCCTCCTGCGGTGGGAACATTTCGTTCCCTACTTTGGTTGCCAGAGTCGGATCTGCCTTGAGTGCCTTTTGCGTCTTGACGATTGCCCGCACGGCCCCAGCGGCGAGGCCGGGATGGTTTTCGATAAACTCTTCGGTCGCTGTCAATGCAGGGAAGTTATAGAACCGCGCTCCAGGCGGACCATCGCCGCGCCGCAAATCGAGGTGCGGTTTCGCAACGCCTGCCCTGACGGCAATCTCAAGGCGCAGGCCGTTTCCCCAAAATGCATCGGCAATCCCTTGTTTTATTGCGTTAAGCCCGTCGTTCCCCCGAAACGTCGAGCCCTCTTTCCCCGATGGCACATCGACGATCTCGACATCGCGGTCCGGATCCAGTCCTGCCTCTTTCAACATATGCCGAAGGCCTTTTCCCGGGGAGGCTCGGGAAGCGGAAATTCGTAATCCCTTCAACGCGCTGATGTCACCCCGCTCGATATCGAGATCCGCACGGACCCCTAGGAACCAGTAGGAATATTGGGCAAGGGCGCACAGCAGCCTCACGCCTTCGAAATTGGGGAAAGAGAGCAGCGGCCAAAAGGCATTGCCGGCGAAAAGATCCACGCTTCCGTCGTTGAGGGCTTCGCCCCTCACGGACCCTTCGATGCGGTCAATCTCGAGACCCTCCTCTT
>JAWWBR010000207.1:0-4756 GCA_033720855.1 Alphaproteobacteria bacterium | reverse complement strand
CCGATGATGCAGGCCGACGCCGAGGGTGCGGCCACCAGCACAGGCAAGATCAGGGTGGCGGGAGCCGTGATCCGCACGACCTTGGCCCAGGACCGGCCGGCAGAGGATAGGATGTGCCGTCTCATGCGCTTCAGCATCGCTTGTTCCTCTTACCCGCAAGCTTGCGGCGCCTGGATCAGGCCGAAGCCGAAAACCGGATGGCGCCCGCGGCCACCCAAGGAGATGGCCCGGCTCGCGAGGTCGCTCAGCAGCATATCCGGGCCGGCCCGCGGATTGGCCTGGCGCCACAACGCCGCTACGCCGGCGACGTAGGGCGCGGCGAAGGAGGTCCCGGACTGCGGTCTGATCCCGCCCTGTTCCGGCACCGGCAGCGGAAGGTTCACGCCCGGCGCGGTGAAAGCGATGTGGCTCCCTTGGTTGTTGTAGACATAGGGACGGCGCTGGGCGTCGATGGCGGTCACCGCGATGACCCCGGGCATGGCGGCGGGATGAAGCGGCGGCGAGCCCGGCCCGGCGTTTCCGGCGGCGGCAACGATGGTGATCCCGCGCCTGAGCGCGATCTTCAGGGTAAACAGCATGCCCAGGTTGAAAGGGCCGGTGAGGCTCATGTTGATGACCTTGAGCCGTTCCAGGATCAGCCAGTTGAGGGCCTTGACGACCCGCGCGAACTGGCTTTGCGCCCTGCCGCCTATGCGCTCGAAGACGCCGGCGACGTAAACCTCAGCGGCCGGGAACAGGCCGGGGACCGAGCCGTCCAACCCGGTCCCGACCAGCACGGCCGCGACCGCCGTGCCGTGATTGGTGGCGCGCGCGCCGCTGTCGACGAAGGACCGGTGCGCACCTTGCGTCCCCGGAGCGACGGGGCGCCCATATCGACATCGCTGTCGACGATCCCGATGCGGACGTTGCGCCCGCAGCGCTCCGAGCGCACCTGCCAGTTGATCAAGCTGCGGGCGAAGGCATTGCCGGTCCCGGGATCGTAAAGGGTGTTGGGCGATACCACGGCGTCGGGGAACTGGGACCGAAGGGTGGTGATGGCGGCCTCCAGGGTCACCCCTTGGGGGATCGCCAGGACCGACATCACCGTGCCGAGGCCCGGAAGCGTGCTCTCCTCGAGCACCGTGTACCCGCCCTGGATCGCCTGGGCGCGGAAGGCCGCGGCCGCCTGGGGGTCGGTGTGGAGGACGACGACCTGATTGGGGACCACGCGCCCCGGGGTGGTATCCGGCGGCGGGGTGGTCTGTGCCGGGCCTGTCTCCGGCGGCGTGACGACGTTGGGGGGCAGGCTGGGCGGCGGCCTCGGCACCACCGGCGGCGGCAGGCTCGGCGGCGGTGTGGTGTGGGTGCTCGGGTAATTTGCCGCTATCGGCGCGCTGGCAGGCGGGGCCACGGCGAAGGCCGCAACCACGACCAGTGCACCCAGGCTTCGGACTGCGCGGCCGGCAGATCCGCTCCCCCACACCCGAAACAACCGCACCGTGTCCCTCCGAGATCCGATCAACCGCCGCAACGGTAAACGATTTTGGCCGGTTTTAGAATAGGGGTGCCTGCATCACCGCAACGGGCAAGCGCGCCTGGTCTTCGAAGGAGCCTCGGGTCGGAGGGGAATTGGGCCTCACGGGGCGGCGAAGCCGGTCAGCGTCCCGTCCGGCGCCCTCACCACGGGTTGGAGGGGCTCGCCGGCGAGATAGCGGCGGGTGTTCTCGCGGATCAGCTCGCTCAGGCGGCGCTTGAGCTCGCGCCCGCCCTGGCCGCCGATATGGGGCGTCATCAGGACGTTCTCGAGCTCCCAGAACGGGCTCTCCGGGCCCAGGGGCTCCTCGCCGAAGGCATCGAGCCCGGCGCCGCCGATGCGCCCGGCCGCGAGCGCCTCGGCCAGGGCCGCCTCGTCCACCACCTTGCCGCGGGAGATGTTGACGAGGATCGCCGTCTCCTTCATGCAGCCGATCAGCTCGGCGGTGAGGAACCCCTCGGTTTCCGCATCCAGGGGCATCGCCACCATCACCACGTCGGCAAGCGGCAGGACCTCGGCGGCCCGCTCGCGGGCGACGACGCGGTCGATATGGGGCACCGCCGGCGCGGCCGCGCGGGTGACGCAGATCACCTCCATGTCGAAGGCCTTGGCCTTGCGGGCGATGTCCTGGCCGATGCGGCCCATGCCGAGGATTACCATCGAGGCGCCATCGGGACCGCTCACATGGGGCAGCATGTCGGTGCGCGCCCATTCGTGGCGGCCGCGGTAGGGCTCGAAACGGCGGAAGCCGCGCATCACCCCCAGCATCAGCGCCATGGCGTGGCCCGCCAGCACCCGCTGGCTGACGTCGCCGGTGTTTGTCACCCAGACGCCCAGGGGCAGCCCGGCCTCCAGCGCGATGTCGATGCCGACGGTGGTGAACTGGATCCACTTGAGCGCCCGCCCCTTCTCGGCCAGGAGGGCGGCGAAGTCCGGGGTGAAGGCGGAATTGAAGACATGGAGGATCTCCGCCCCCTCGAGCGCCGCGGCGAGGCTCGCGAGATCGTCGGCCTTGGCCGCCTCGACCTCGGGGAACTCGCGCAGGAAGGCGTCGTCGACGACGTCGTTGTAGTCGCGCACGAACTGGGCGATGCGAACGGTCATGGCGGCCCTCCCCGGCCCCGGTGTAATCCCGGCCTCGCGGCCTTGTCCCACTGATAGGCCCACTCTACAGTGAGATCAATCGGGACCGGGGCGGAAAAATCGCCGGCTCCCGCAAGCAGGAGGAGACGGCCATGGCCGATCTATCGGGACGGGTCGCCATCATCACCGGCGGCGGCCGCGGCATGGGGCGCGAGATGGCGCTGGCCTTCGCCCGGGCCGGTGCAGCGGGGATCACCGTCACCTCCGCCGCCTCGCCCGACGAGATCGCCGCCACGGCGGCCGAGCTTGACGCCATCGCCGGCCGCCCCTGCGGCCTCGCCGTCTGCGCCGATGTCGCCGACACGCAGGCCTGCGAGAGGGCGGTGGCGGAGACGGTGGAGCGCTTCGGCAGGCTCGATATCCTGGTGAACAACGCCGGCAAGGGCATGCGCGAGGTCCGCGAGGGCCGCGACCCCTTCTGGAAGAACGACGTCGGCGCCTGGCTCAGCGTGATCGAGACCAACGTCAACGGCCCCTTCCTGATGAGCCGGGCGGCGGCGCCGCACATGGTGGCCGCGGGCTTCGGGCGCATCATCAACGTCTCCAAGACGGCGCAGTCGATGATCGGCGCCGCCAATTCCCCCTACGGGCCGTCCAAGGCGGCGCTGGATGCCATGACCCTGATCTGGGCCCAGGACTTGGATGGCACCGGGGTCACCGTCAACTGCCTGCTGCCCGGCGGCCTCACCGATACCACCTTCTCGCGCCCGACCGCAGTGCCCCGGGCCCGCGCCGCCGGGCGCCCGGTCTACGATCCCGCCGACATGGGCCCGCCCGCCCTGTGGCTCGCCTCCGAAGACTCCGCGGCCTACACCGGCTGCCGCTTCAACGCCGCCAGATGGGATGCCGCGCGGACCCCCGCCGAGGCCGCCGAGGGCGCGCGGGAGGTGCCGATCTTCGCCCAGCCCAAACGCGGATGCGCCATCGCCGCGGCCTGGAGGCCGCCCGGCGCGCGCACCGAGACGCCATGACCGCGCCCTACGACCCGAGGGCCCCGGGGCTGCTCCGTTTCCATGACGCGCGGGCGCGGTTCCGCGCCGGCGACGACACGCCGGTCAAGTATCTCGAGCGCTGCCTCGCGCGCATCGCCGCCCGCGAGCCCGCCGTCAAGGCCTTCACCTCGGCCAACCTCGACGCCGCCATGGTCGCCGCCGAGGCCGCCGTCAAGCGCTATCGCGACGGCGCACCGCTCTCTCCCATCGACGGCCTGCCCATCGCCGTCAAGGACATCTTCGAGACCCGGGATGCACCGACCGGTTGGGGCTCGGCCCACCTGCAGGCGACCCCGGGCAGCCGCGATGCCGCCATCGTCCACGCCCTGCGCCAGGGCGGCGCGGCCCTGGTCGGCAAGACGGCGCTGCCCGAGCTCGGCTTCGGCCCGCCCGCCGCCACCACCAACCCCTGGGACGCGGAGCGCACCCCGGGCGGCTCGTCCTCGGGCTCGGCCGCATCCGTCGGCGCCGCCATGGTGCCGGTCGCCATCGGTACCCAGGGCAAGGGCTCGCTAACGCGGCCCGCCAGCCTCTGCGGCGTCTACGGCTTCAAGCCCGGCCACGGCACCATCCATCGCGGCGGCGACGGCGGCAGCCAGGCGACCAACACCCATGTGGGCACCCTGGCGGGCAGCCTCGAGGACGCCTGGATCACCGCCCGCTACCTCTCCGAGACCGCCGGACCCCATCCCGGCGGCATCGGCCTCACCGGGCCCGCCGAGCCGCCGGCACCGGTTGCGCCAAAGACGCTGGTCCGGCTCGAGGCGGCGGGCTGGCCCGAGACCGAGTCACCGGCGCGAGGCGCTTACGAGGCCCTGCTCGCCGCCATCGCCGGAGCCGGCGTCGAGGTGGCCCACGCCGCCGAGGATCCTGCCTGGGCGGCGCTGGAGGCCGAGCTCGACGCCGCCGCCGGGGCCCTTGCCAAGATCGCCGATTATGAGAGCCGCTGGCCGCTCGTCATGTACCTGATGCGCGACCGCGACGAGGGCTTGGGCGCCTTCGCCCCCCTCACCCACGAACGCGGCATGAAGCGGCTCGCGGTGACGCGGGCCGAATACGAAGAGGCGCTCGGCTACCGCCGGGATTTTCGGGCGCGCATCGCCGCCCT
>JAWWBR010000206.1:0-4822 GCA_033720855.1 Alphaproteobacteria bacterium | reverse complement strand
TAGTTCGCCACCGATGGCGCCGCGTCGGGCAGGGTGATGCCGAGCTTCTCGAGCCGTGTTTCGATCGTATCGGCCATGGCGGGTCCTCCTCACGATGGATGAGCCGGAAAAAAGGGGGGTGCTCTAAAGAGCACCCCCAAGGTTTCAGGGAGAACCTACACCACTAGGTACTGACTAGCTACAGCCACTGGTGCTACCGCAGGTGTCACACTTGAGGCAGGTCCCGTTTCGCACCAGGGTGAAATTGCCGCAGTCGCCGCACGCATCGCCTTCGTAGCCCTTCAGACGCGCTTCGCGTATCTGGTCGAGCCTCGAATCAACGTGCGCCGTCACAGCGGCACTGACGGTGACGGAATTGGCGGGGCCGTCACCCATCAGGGCTTGGGGGGCGCTGACCGCGTCGGCGATGGCTTCCATGGTCTGTTCCACGGACTCTTCCATCGCCTGGGCAGTCTCTGCCAGCACCGAGCCGTCGTCCGCCTCCATGGCGGTGCCGGCGCCCCCTTGCAAGACGTAAAGGTTGGACCGCACATAGCCCCGGGAGGCCAGTTTTGCGGCTTCGATCTGGGTTTCCTCGCCGGTTGCGGGAAGATTCCCTTCGTCGTTTCCGCGGCCCACCGCATCGGGCAGGATGTCGATCGGCTCGACATGGGCCAAGTCCGAGCGGTCCAGGTAGGAGACCGCGAGCTCGCGGAAGATGTAGTCCAGGATCGAGGTCGCCATCTTGATGGCGTCGTTGCCCTCGACGATGCCCGAGGGGTCGAACCTGGTGAAGGTGAACGCTTCGACGAATTCCTCCAGCGGCACCCCGTATTGCAGGCCGATGGAGACGGCGATGGCGAAATTGTTCATCAACGACCGGAAGGCGGCGCCTTCCTTGTGCATATCGATGAAGATCTCGCCCAGGCGCCCGTCTTCGTATTCGCCGGTGCGCAGGTAAACCTTGTGGCCGCCGACGATGGCCTTCTGGGTGTAGCCCTTGCGCCGGGGCGGGAGCGTCTTGCGTTCGGAGACGAAGCGCTCGACGATCCTCTCGGCGATGACCCTGGCCTTTTCCGACTGGGCCGCCTCGCTGATGTCGGCGGCGAGTTCGTCCAAATCCTCGTCCTCGTCGTCGGCCAGCAGCACCGCGTTGAGCGGCTGGCTCAGTTTCGAGCCGTCGCGGTAGAGCGCGTTGGCCTTGAGCGCGAGACGCCAGGACATCATGTAGGCGTCCATGCAGTCCTCGACGGTGGCCGCGTTGGGCATGTTGATGGTCTTGGAGATGGCGCCGGAGATGAACGGCTGGCAGGCGGCCAGCATGAGGATGTGGCTCTGCCAGGACAGGCACCGGGTGCCCGTTTTGCCGCAGGGATTGGCGCAGTCGAAGACGTGGAGATGCTCGTCCTTGAGGTGCGGCGCGCCCTCCAAGGTCATGGCACCGGTGCAATACAGGCTCGCCGCCTCGATATCGGCCTTGGTGAAGCCGAGCGCCTCCAGCATGTCGAAGGCGGGATCGTTGAGCTGTTCGTCGCTGAAGCCGAGCTCGTCGCGGCAGTAGGCCTCGCCCAGGGTGAATTTGTTGAAGGCGAAGCGGATATCGAAGGCCGAGGCGACGGCGACCTCGATCTTTTCGATGGCGTCGTCGTCGAAACCGCGCTGGCGCAGGCCCGCGTGATTGACGCCGGGCGCATCGGCCAGCGTGCCGTGGCCGACAGCGTAATCGGCGATGTCCTGGATCTCGTCTTCGCTGTAGCCGAGGGTTCTGAGGCCTACGGGAACCGTGCGGTTGATGATCTTGAAGTAGCCGCCGCCGGCGAGCTTCTTGAACTTGACCAGGGCGAAATCGGGTTCCACCCCGGTGGTGTCGCAATCCATCACCAGGCCGATGGTGCCGGTGGGGGCGACCACCGAGGCCTGGGCGTTGCGGTAGCCGAACTTCTCGCCGAGCTCGAGCGCCCGGTCCCAGGCCTGGGCGGCGGCCACCGCCAGGTTGATGTCCGGGCAGGCGTCGACATCCAGCGGCACCGGGTCGACCGACAGGTCCTCGTAGCCGTCATCCTCGCCATAGGCGGCGCGGCGATGATTACGGATCACCCTGAGCATGTGCTCGCGGTTCTTCTCGTAGCCCGGGAAGGCGCCAAGCTCCTCGGCCATTTCCGCCGAGGTGGCATAGGCGACACCGGTCAGAATGGCCGTCAACGCCGCCGCCAGGGCGCGGCCCTCGCGGGAATCGTAGCCCAGGCCGGAGGCCATCAGCAGGCCGCCGATATTGGCGAAGCCGAGGCCGAGGGTCCTGAACTCATAGGACAGTTGGGCGATGGCGCGGGACGGGAACTGGGCCATGAGAACCGAGATTTCGAGCACCATGGTCCACAGCCTGACCGCGTATTTGTAGGATTCGACGTCGAAGCGGCCGTCCTCGCCACGGAAGGCCAAAAGATTGATGGAGGCGAGGTTGCACGCGGTGTCGTCGAGGAACATGTATTCCGAGCACGGATTGGAAGCGTCGATGCGCCCAGATTCCGGACAGGTGTGCCATTCGTTGATGGTGGTGTCGAACTGCACCCCGGGGTCGGCCGAGGCCCACGCGGCGAAGCCGATTTGCTCCCACAGGTCGCGGGCCCTGACGGTCTTGTGGACGGCGCCGTCGGTACGCCGGATCAGCTCCCAATCGCCGTTCTCCAGGACGCTGCGCAGGAACGTGTCGGTGACGCGTACCGAATTGTTGGAATTCTGTCCGGACACCGTGAGATAGGCGTCGGAGTCCCAGTCCGTGTCGTAGGTCTTGAAGTCGATTCCGGTATATCCCTGGCGGGCGAACTGAATCACGCGCTGGATGTAGTTTTCCGGGATCATCACCTTGCGCGCGGCGATCACCGCCTTCTTGAGCGCCTTGTTGCGCCTGGCGTCGAAGGCATCGTCGCCGTCGCCGTCATGGGCCGCGCAGGCCGCCATGATGGCATTGAGGTAACGATCGGCGAGCTTGGATCCCGCGACCAGGGCGGCGACCTTTTGCTCCTCGATCATCTTCCAATTGACGTAGCTTTCGATATCCGGGTGATCGACGTCGATGGTAACCATCTTGGCGGCGCGCCGGGTGGTGCCGCCCGATTTGATCGCGCCCGCCGCACGGTCGCCGATCTTGAGAAAACTCATCAGGCCGGACGACTTGCCGCCGCCCGACAGCGGCTCATTCTCACCGCGGATCTTGGAGAAGTTGGACCCGGTGCCGGAGCCGTATTTGAACAGGCGCGCCTCGCGCACCCAGAGGTCCATGATACCGCCGTCGTTGACCAGGTCGTCGCTGACCGATTGGATGAAGCAGGCATGGGGCTGGGGATGCTCGTAGGCGGAGGCCGAGGTGACCATCTCGCCGGTCTTGTAATCGACGTAGTAATGGCCCTGGCTCGGCCCGTCGATGCCGTAGGCCCAATGCAGGCCGGTGTTGAACCATTGCGGCGAATTGGGGGCCGCCATCTGGCGCGCCAGCATGTGCCGCATCTCATCGTAAAAGGCGCGGGCGTCGGCCTCGGTGTCGAAATAGCCGCCCTTCCATCCCCAGTAGGTCCAGGTCCCGGCGAGGCGGCGGAAAACCTGCTTGGCACTGGTTTCGCCGGTAAAACGCACCTCTTCGGGAAGGTCTGCCATCGCCTCTTCATCGGCAACCTGGCGCCACAACCAGTCGGGCACGTCGTCTTCCGCCACAGGTTTGAGAACCGCGGGGATGCCGGCCTTGCGGAAATACTTCTGGGCGATGATATCGGTTGCCACCTGCGACCAGTGCTCGGGCGCCTCGAAGTCCTCCAAGCGGAAGACCACGGAGCCGTCGGGATTGCGGATTTCGCTGGTGGCCGCGGTGAAGCTGATGCCCTGATAGGCGGACTCGCCGTCCTTGGTGAAATGGCGCGGAATACGCATGAACTGTCCCCCAAATTTGCTCGGGGCGGCGAACACCGAAACGCGCCCCGAACCCCCTGTTACTTACCGAGCCCTGCTCTCCGCCCCCAAGACCGCGCCGTTCATTTCCAGGCTAGCATCTAAATATAGCGGTGTGCAGGGTTGGGAACTCTAAATGTGGGGGGAGGAAAGTGTCAACAATAAATTGTGCCTGATATCATAAGAAACACAAAATGTTGTCAAAACGCAGCTTTCTTTCGCGTGCGGCAGCCTCGCTCTCAAGCCGAGGGCACGCCATCAAGGTCTTGAAAAAGTGAGATTTTTTTGTGCTCCCTCGCGGCTACGCCCGAGTTGCTGTCCCGGCCGTGGCATAATGGCTGCGTCCGGAAATGCGCTCCGGCGCGCAAAGGGCGTCGATGGTGGCGACCTCCGCGGCGGAGAGGCTGAGATCGAGGGCCTTGGCATTCTCTTCGAGATGGGCCCGCGTCTTCGACGACGGGATCGGGATCACCGGTCCCTCGCGCTGCATCAGCCAGGCAAGGGCCAGGGCCGAGACCGCCACGCCCTTGTTTGCCGCCATCTCGCCCAGCCGGCCGACGATTTCCGCGTTGCGCTGGATATTGCCGGCCATGAAGCGTTCGTCCTCGCGGCGTTCGTCGTCCTCGGGGATGTCTTCGGCACCCCTGAGGGCACCGCCCAAGAGTCCGCGGCCGAGCGGCGCGAAGGCGATAAAGGCCATGCCGTGCGCCGTGCAGGCGCCAATCAGCTCTGCCTCGGGCGCGCGGGCGAACAGCGAATACTCGTCCTGGACGGAAACGATGGGATGGACCGCCCAGGCGCGGTCGAGCAGTTGCGGCGTCAGGTCCTTGGACAAGCCGACATGCCGGGCCTTGCCTTCGCGCACCAGCTCCGCCATGGCGCCCACGGACTCCTCGATCGGCAC
>JAWWBR010000205.1:0-4850 GCA_033720855.1 Alphaproteobacteria bacterium | reverse complement strand
GGGCAGCTGGGAGACCACCAGCGGCACCTGGGTGCCGTTGGGAACCTGGCGCAGGGTGCCCTTGACGGACGCCTTGCTCAAGACTTCCTTCTCCACCATCGAACGGATCCCGCCGCCGGTGGGTTCGGAGATGATGACGATCGGCTTGTCGTTGCCGCCGACATCCTTCCAGTTCTTGGCCTGGCCCGAGAGGATCGCCTTGACCTGGTCCATGGTCAGGGTCTTCACGCCGTTGGAGGGATGCACGATGAAGGCAACCCGGGTCTCGCCCAGCTTGTGGGCGGTGAGGCCGGCGGGATTGACCGAGCCCGGCCGCTTCTTGTTGGCCTTGGCGACGGTGGCCGCCAGATCGGACGAGATCATGCCCATGTCGGCCTTGCCGGCGGACAGGTCGGCGAGGCCGCGGCCGGAACCGTTGGACACCACCTTAAGGGTGACGCCGGCGGCCTTTTCGATCTTGGCCTTGTTGGCCTTGAAGACATTGGCGAAAACCGTGGTCGATCCGTGGATCGAGATGGTCTCGGCCTGGGCCGAAGCGCTGACGGCAACCGCCGCCATGGCGACCCCCATGAAAAGTTTGCGGAACATTCTGTTTCTCCTCGTTTGCATGACAAATCTGTTCTCTCGGCCGCCACCCCCTCCGCTCGGTCGGGATCAGCGAGCCACGCTGGTTACGCATGGATACCTGGGGCTTGGAACTAGGTAAAAGATAGTAGTACTACCAGGCCGGGTATTCCCTTGGTTCGGCCTATGCCTTGGTACCTCGACTTCACATCCAATAACGTATTGGAAGATGGGTCAAACCTAAGAAATATGTCTAAAGAAAGAGTAAAGATATATTCATTTAAACATATAATTGGTCCTTCGCCCCTTGGAGCCATCTATGCGGGGGAGCGTTCCCAAGGAAAAAAGCCGACGAATGGCAACAGAGATCGGCCGCGAATTTCATTCCGCGGCGCTCTTGGAACATGCGCGGCGCTTTACGGCGTCTAAAACGGAATATTCCGTTAGACTTCACGAACCTTAGTTGTGGGAAAGCTCAGAAACACCTTCAACACAGTGCCTGTTATCTTATCCGTTTGTTCGCGACGTTCGGCATTGTGGCGTAGTGCATATCATACGATAGATAACTACTAGATATCTGCGCCGATATATTCCATTATTCTTTAAGACGCTTTATCCAGGGGACCGGCGGGCGCGGCCCGCCGCGGGAGACGCGAAGATTGCATGCCTTGATCGTCGACAATCACTGGGTCACCCGGCTCGGCCTCCGTCAGTTCCTGATGTCGATCGATCCCGACACCGAGGTGTCCGAGGCGGCGACACTGAACGACGCCGAACGGCTGCTGCGCGGCAGACGGCGGTTCGACCTCTGCCTGCTCGATTTCCAATTGGATGAATTGGAGCCGACCTCGGTCCTGCACCGGGTGCGCGCGGCGGCGCCCAACCTCCGCGTCCTGATCGTCTCCGCCTCGGGCTCGCGGCGTCTCGCGCTGGAGGCCGTGGAACAGGGCGCGCAAGGTTTCGTTCTGAAATCCTCCTCGCCCGAGGAACTGACCCGGGCCCTACAACGCGTATGCGAGGGCGATATCTGGCTTCCCGCGGGATTGCGCGACATGCCGATGGAGCCATCGCCGGGCCTCGCCGAGCACGGCGCCTCCTTCGACAGCCTCGCTGCCAAGCCGGCGCTGGAGGCGCTGACACCCCGCCAGCGCCAGGTCCTGGAACTCATCGCCATGGGCAAGCGGAATGTCGATATCGCCGAAACCCTCGGCATATCGCCGCGCACGGTGCAGATTCACGTCTCCACCATCCTCAAGCTGCTCAAGGTCAACAACCGAACCGAAGCCGCCCTGCTGGCGCTCGGTCACAAACCAGCGGGCTGAGCCGCGGACCGCGGGCAACCCTTCGCGTACCTATCCCTAAGAGAAAATGCCGGCGGCGGTGCCGCACCGGCGGCGGCCGCCGATCGTCGATCGGCCAAACCCCGGCCGCGGCCCTAGGCGTCGTCCCAGATGTCCCGCGCCACCTCCATCAGCCTTACCATCTTGGCATGCTGCTGATCGAGGTCCATGACCCCATCGATGTTGCTCGAGAACCCGCATTGCGGCGAAATCGCGAGCCGCTCGCGCGGCACGAAACGGCTTGCTTCCTCGATGCGTGCCTTGAGCGCCTCGGCGGCCTCGAGTTCGCCCGACTTGGTGGTCATGGCGCCGATCACCACGGTCTTGTCGTCGGGGACGGCGGCCAGGGGCTCGAACGAGCCGGCCCGATCGGAATCGTATTCCAGGAAATAGAAACTGATGCGAAGCTTGCGGAACAGCTTCTCGGCGACGAGGTCGTAGCCGCCCGCCGCCTGCCAGTGGCCCGACTTGTTGCCGCGGCAAAGGTGCATGCCGAGCGCCACCCCTTGCGGCACGCCGTCGGCCAGGGCGTTGATCGCGTCGGTATAGGTTTCAAGAAGGTCTTGCCAGTCGTCGCCGCGGGCGGCCAGACCGTCGCGGATCTCGGCGTCGCCCAATTTGGCGATGGAGGTCTCGTCGATCTGCACGTAACCGCACCCGGCCTCGGCCAGGGCGCCGATCTCCTGGTGATAGGCGGCGACCAGGTCCGACCAGAAATCGTCGAGGTTGGGATAGACGTCCGAAGAGATATTGGCGCGACCGGCCCGGAAATGGATGTAGGCCGGCCCCGGCAGGGTCACCTTGGGCACGGCGGTGCGGGCGCAGGAGGCGGTGAACCGGAAATCGTCGACATTGGTGGGCCCGGCCCATTCCACCTTGTCATAGATCTGCGGCACGCGCTGGCCGATCTCGTCGCCGCTGTCGTCGTGATAGGCGAATTGGCCGCCGATGTCGGGGCCCTCGCGCAAGCCGGTGATGCCGTGGGTGGTGAAGCTGTCGTAATAGGAATGGCGGCGCAACTCGCCGTCGGTCACCACCCGGAACCCCAGGCCCTCCTGAAGGGCGACCACCTTCCGGATCTCCTCGTCCTCCACCGCGCGCAGCCCCGCCGCATCCAAGCGGCCGGCCTCGAATTCGGCACGCGCCGTCTTGATCTCGGGCGGACGCACCAGGCTGCCGATCAGCTCGGCGCGGAACGGGGGGTCGTGGGGGGCGTTTGACATCTATCGGCCTTTCCTGGGCAAGCGAATGTTGAGATCCCCGACCCTACAGCAATGGCGGGCCGGGTTGCACCGGCTTTTACGACCACGCGCGGGTGAGCGGCGTTTCGCGCTCCGGTGCCGGAAAGATCGCGGGTTCGCGGCAGCCCTCGGCGGCCTCGGCCGCAGGCAGCCCGGGATCCCAACGATTGGCGATATAGCGGCAGCCGGTTACGCCGTCGGAGTCCTCGGAGGCGAGCCAGAGGGCGGGCGGCACGATCACCGTGGGATCCATGCCGACCCCCCGGATCTCGCCCGAGCCGAACTTGGTGTTCACCGATCCCCCGGGGCCCAGGGAATTGACCGTCACCTTGGTGTCGATCAGGTCCTCGGCCCAGACCAGGGTGGCGGCGTCCAACGCCGCCTTGGACGGCCCGTAGGGGCTGTTGAGCGCCCGGTGCATGGCATCCACGTTCTTCGAGATATTGATGATCCGCCCCCAGCCCGCCTGCATCAGATGGGCCGCCGCCGCCCGGGCCATGAGAAAGGGGCCGTTGACATTGGTCGCCATCACCTCGCAATAGCCGGCGGGATCGGCCTCGAAGAAGGGGATGCGGCGCTCGCCGCCGGTGCCGACATAGCGCCCGCTCTTGCCCGCGTTGTTGACCAGGATGTGCAGCCCACCGAACGCCGCGACCGTCTCCTCGACGGCGCGCCGGCAGTCCTCCCATTGGCTGACGTCGGCCAGGATGCCGATGGCCTTGCCGCCGGCGCCCTCGATCTCGGCCACCACGCCGTCGATCTCGGCCTGAATATCGGCCGCGCGCTCGTCGGAGCCGGGCGCGGCCATGACGCCGACGCCGGTCGCTCCGGCCTGGGCGAAGGCGGTGGCCATTTCCCGGCCCATGCCGCGGCCGCCGCCGGTGATGAGGGCGACCTTGCCCTCGAGGGAGATATCACTCATGTCCCGTCTCCTCGGCTTCTGCGCGCACTCACGAACCGTCCGGCGCCATGCCCGCCTCGGCAAGCTCCTTGAGCGCCTCCTCGGTCTTTTCGATGGGGCCGACGCCCATCCCCTTCATGACGTGGTCGGCCTTGGTGAACTGGATGCCGGCATAGGGCACGACCTCGATGCGGTTGCCCCAGGGATCGCGGAAGTTGAGCCTCTCGCCGACCCGTTCGGCCCCCGCCGCTTCAAGCGCCTCGGCGACGCCCTCGCGGTCGTCGACCACCAGGCCGAAATGGCGCTTGGTATCGGGGCCGCCGTCGCGGGTGTTTAAGGTCAGTTGGATGAATTGGTCGCCCATGCCGATGAAGGCGTTGTGGTCGCTCTTGCCGCGCAGGGTGAAATCGAAGACGGCGCCGTAGAATTCCAGCGCCGCATCGAGGTCGCCGACCTCCAACACGACGTGATTGATGCCGAGCACCCGTGCCTTGCGGGCCGCCCCTTCGCCATTGCCGTCCATGGATGCCTCCCCGACGATTGCAATAATGGTGGGCCCGGCAGGATTCGAACCTGCGACAACACCGTTATGAGCGGTGGGTTCTAACCGCTGAACTACGGGCCCGCAGCGAAGGTACTCTTCTAGCGCTTGCGGTCAAGTCCGCCGCCGGGCCTCGCCCCTAACCGGCCTGCAGGACGGCGCGCAGGCGCTCGAACGGCGCCGGGTCGCGATAGAGGCTGAGCGCCGCGGTGAAGTGGCCCGAATTGCGCAGGAAGACGTTGGCGGGTGGCACCGACCAGCTG
>JAWWBR010000204.1:0-4883 GCA_033720855.1 Alphaproteobacteria bacterium | reverse complement strand
GCACGATACCGCCGCCGAAGCCCGCCTGGCGCATGGCCTCCGCGGCGCGGCCACCGGCATGCCCGGCGCCGATGATGGCGATGCTTTCCGTTTCGGCCACAGGCCCCCTCCGTCGTTGCCGTCGATCTCCGCCCCGCCCCCTCGGGTCGGACAGGGGCCCGGCAGCGCCCCTTGGGTATCACGACGGGCCGGCCGTTGCCACGCCTTCGGAGGGGATCAGCCGAGCTCGGCCGCGGCGTCGACCGAGAGCTCGCCGTCCTCGTCGCGCACCCACAGGGCGAGGGCGTTCTCTCCGTCCCGGCGGCCGCAAACGGTAAAGGGCGCGGTATCGAAAACGGGCTTCACGGCGCGGAAGCGGAAGCGCGCGATGGGGCGTTCGGGATGGGCGCGGCGCACCAGGTCGGTGAGCAATGTGGCGAGCAGCGGGCCGTGAACGACGAGGCCGGGATAGCCCTCGACCCCGGTGGTGTAGGGATGGTCGTAATGGATGCGATGGGCGTTGAAGATTAACGCCGAATAGCGGAACAGGAGCGCCGGGCTCGGCGTGATCACGCGGGAGAAATCGCTTTCTTCCGGCGCCGGCCTGCCCGCCGGCGGAGGCTCGCCCGCGGCCGCCTCGCGATAGACCACGGTCTGGCGGTCGCTGATGGCGAGGCCGTCGCGGTTGGCGATCTCGTGACGGACGGTGACGAAGACGAGGCGCCCGCTCTTTCCCGCCTTTTCCGCCACATCCTCGATCACCGAGGTCCGCGTCGCCTCCTCGCCGATGCGCAGCAAACCGGCAAAACTCACGTCCGAGGCCGCCCACATGCGCCTCGGCAGCGCCACCGGCGGCAAGAACCCGCCCCGTTTCGGGTGGCCGTCCACATCGAGGTCGGCGGTCTGGGCCAGGGGTAGGAAGTAAAGCCAGTGATAGAGCGGTGGAAGGGGATCGCCCGGGCGGGGCACCGGTTCGCCGCGGTCGAGGGTCGCGTCAAGCGCCGCCACCGGCGTCGGCCCGACCAGTTCGGTCACGGTCTCGGTACTCCCGATCCAATCCCGGATATCCGGTCCACCTCCAAGATCCGCCGTCATCGTCGCATCCTTTCGTCTGCCGCCGGGGCGGGCCGGAGCCTCGGGTCAATTCTGCATCCAAATCGCCGCCCCTGGCAACCGCGGCCGCGCTGGCGTTTTCGGTTGACGGCGGGGGCCGAAACGGCGAGACAAGGGTCCAGACCTTTACGCGGCGGGGCCGGCCCCGCCGCCGCCCTCCCCGTGCCCCTCCGGACGATCCCGCCATGGAGCTGACCGCCGCGACCATCGCCATCGCCGTCATCGCCCTCGTCATCGGCGGCTTCGCCAAGGGGCTTCTCGGGGTCGGCCTGCCGATGGTGGCGACGCCCATCCTCTCGACCTTCGCGCCGATCCCCGATGTCGTGGCGATCATGTATTTCTCGGTGATCATCACCAACCTCTATCAGGCGGTCGCCGGCGGCCTGTTCATCGATACGCTCAAGCGCTTCTGGCCCATGGCGCTGGTCATGCTGGTCTCCGTGCCGGTGGGCACCTATTCGCTGATGCGGCTCAGCCCGGGGACCATAGCGGTGCTTCTCGGCCTTGCCATCGCGGTCTTCGCCCTGGCCTCCCTGATCAACCCGACCTTGCGCATTCCGCCGCGGGCGGAGCGCCCGACCAGCATCTGCGCCGGCGCCGTCGGCGGCTATTTCGGCGGCATGGCGCTGATCGGCGGGCCGCCGGTGATCATGATGATGGTCGCCATGCACCTGAAGAAGGAGGAATTCATCGGCGCCATCGGCATGGTCTACATGTGCATGCTGGTGCCGGCGGGATTTTCCCTGGTCGGCCTGGGCGTTCTCAGGACCGAGCATATCGTGCCCGGGCTTCTGGCCCTGATCCCCGTCGGCGCGGCGCTGATCGGCGGCCAGTGGCTGAGGGGCAGGATCGACCAGCAGCGTTTCCGCAAGGTGCTGCTGATCGCCATGGTTTTGATGGGCCTCAACCTGATCCGCCGCGGCATCTTCTGACCGCGCGCGACGGCCTCGGCACGCGAAGGGAGTCTCGGCTCGCTCCGGCTAGGCGTCGGCCGCCGGCACGGCGCGCGGTTTCGGTATGCGGTGGAAACCTCCGCCTATCCGATGCCGTAGAAACGCGCCGCGTTGCCCCAAACCAGGTTCTCTACGGCCGTATCCTCCATGCCTTGGAGCTGCGCTTTGACGATCTCCTGGGAGTTCGGCCACGTGGCGCCACCGTGCGGGTAATCGCTCGCCCACATGCAGTTGTCGAGCATGCCCAGGGCCGCGATCCCGGCGATGCCGGCGGGATCGTTCTGGAACGTGAAACGGACCTGCCGGCGGATGGTCTCGCTCGGTGTCGTCGTCATGTGGGGCTTGTCGGGGTTCTCCTGGCCAAACCGGCGGGCATTGCCGTCCATTCGGGTCATGAAGGGAAGCACCCAGGTGAGCTCGTACTCGGCGAAGACCACGCGCAGACGGGGGTGATTTTCCAAAACGAGCCCGAACAACAGGTCGGTCATCAATTCCGCCGACTCATACATGGCCCGCTTGACCACCCGTTTGCCGACCTGGAGCATGTCGCCTTCCTTGCGTTGCAGCACCTTGCGGTCCGCGCTTTGACGGATGTTGATGTGGAAGTGCACCGGAAGCGCGAGGTCTTCGGCGGCGGTCCAGATCGGTTCGAATTCCGGGTCGGCGTAGCTCATGCCCGGAGGCAGACCGGCCGGCAGCATCACGCCCTTGTGCCCGAGCTTGGCGCAGCGCTGCATTTCCTCGACCGACCATTGGATATCGAGAATCGAGAGGATGGCGACGGCGAACAGCCGTTTCGGCACCGCCGAACAGTACTCCATGATCCAGTCGTTATAGGCGCGGATGCCGGCCAGCTGCAGCGGCGTGTCCGCTCCCTGCAGGCTGTAGAAGTTCCGCGCCATGGAGGGATACAAGACCTCGATGCTGACCCCGTCGAGGTCCATGTCTCCGAGGCGCGCCTTGGGATCCCAGGGCCCCGGCCATTTGTCCCAGGTGAAGGTCTCGATGGTCTCCTTGACGATGGCGGGCTCGCGGCCGGTCCCGGCAAGAAAGGTTTGCCCCACCGGGTCGGGCTCGTGACCTTCGAAACAGATATAGAGGCCCTTCTTGCCCGGCGGGTCCTGCACGAAATGGGGGCCGCGTTCGCGCAGGTCGCTGGGGATTCTCTCCCAGGCCTCGGGCGGTTCGTTGACGTGGGAATCCGCGGAAATGAATCCGTCCAGTGGCATTTTCGTGTCTCCTCTTGGGCAGGGGCGCGGTCTATTTGCAGTCCACGCTCTTCGATTCGGCGCCCGGGCGCGGGTAGGTGAAGGTGCAGGTCATTCCCACCTTGATGTGCTTGCGTTTGGTTTTCTTGCCGTTGATGGTCACGGTCGTGCGCGATCCCGAGATCTTGGTCTTGACCTCCTTGCCCTTGTATTTGATCCACACCCGGCGGCCGCCGCGCTTGACCTGGGTCACCGGCCCGGTGTGCTTGACCATGGGGGCCTTGACCTTGCTGATCTTGCGCAGGAAGGCGACGATCTCCGGCGGCATCTTGGTGATGGTGTCGGTGATGACCTGTGCCAGCTTGTCACCGGTCCAGGGCGTCTTGTCGTAGGGACGGTGGGCCTTATCGGCTTGGGCCCGGTATTCCTTGCTCAGATGTGCCTGCCGAAAGGCGGCGCGAAGGGCATCGAGCCGGTCCTGGGGAATCTTGGGCGGGCCCGCCAGCATGCGGTTGAGCGCCCCCTGGGCGGCCATCAGCTGGGCAATGGCCTTCTGCATCGGCGTCTTGGCGACATCCTGCGCCTTGGCCGCAGTGGCCGGCACGCCGGGGTCGTCGCCGAACTGCAGGACGATCTTGCCGGGCACCTTGTTGAAAACCTCGAGCCCGGAGGAAAGGCCGCTCATGTTGGCGTGGATGTCGCCGCGCAACATGCCCATGACGTTCTCCGATCCCGAATACCCGGGCAGGGCCTTGACGTTGAGGTTGAAGGCATGGGCCAGCATCAGGGTCTGATTCCACCCGTTGCTGCCGACGCCGGCCACGCCGATGAGGATCGGCGTCTTGGCTTTGACCACGTCGTCCCAGCTGGTGAAGCCCGACTTGTCGCTGACGATGAGGACCGGCGTGTCGGTCGCCTGTTTGCCGATCCACGACATCTTGGTCAAGTCGAAGCGGATGCCCTTGCGCGCGCCGATGATCTGCGTGTTCACCATGCCGGTCGAAAACGTGCCGATGGTGAGGCCGTTGGGCTTGGCCGCGTATATGAGATTGGTGCCGATCATGTGCCCGGCGCCGGGCTTGTTGACGACGATGATGTCGGAGCCCGGGAGATGACGCTTCATGTGGTGCGCCATCAGGCGGGCGTAGAAGTCGTGGCCCCCGCCGGCCGCGGTGGCGACGATGTAGGTGATCGTCTTCCCGTTGAAGTAGGCCTTGCCGGCTTGTGCCTGGGCTGGGTGGGGCGCCGAGAGAATGCCAATTACCAGACCGAGCCCATATGTGAAAATCACAAACACTCGTTTCATGATCGTCTCCTCCCTAAAGCGTTTTATTGACAGTTATACAAATTCACGCAGGTTTTCTCACTACGTAAATGTTGACGCTCCTAGTCTTGGGCGTGCCCATGTGGTCGCTTGGACCGCGTCTGCGCGGGCGTTCCGGCGCCGCCGCCATCGTCGGTTGGCAAGGGCTGCGTTAACCCGGTGGGCGCCCATGTCCCGAAACCGACGTCGTGTTGACGCCGTTTTTTTACCCTTTCTCGCGCGGCGACCCATTCCCGTCCTTGCCCGGGCGGGCGATCCCGAATAGGCTCTCAGGCGGACCACAGGCAAACCGGCGGAACCGAGTTC
>JAWWBR010000203.1:0-4969 GCA_033720855.1 Alphaproteobacteria bacterium | reverse complement strand
TCGCTTGCCACCAGTTCCTTCATCTCCGCGGCGTCGTTCCAGGAAACCACGCGGGTTCTCACCGAAGCCGCCGTTTCCGGCCGGGTCGACCGGCTCGTCGGCCTCAAGGAGAACGTCATCGTCGGCCGCCTGATCCCCGCGGGGACCGGGTCAGTGATGAACGATCTGAAGCGGGTGGCGGCCAACCGCGACCGCGAACTGGCGGCGGCCGAGGCCGAGAGAGCCCAACTGGAGCAGCCCGAAGGTGAGGGCGAGGCGGAGCAGCAGAGCGCCTGACCATGACCGCCGGCGCCGCCTGGCGGCGCCGATGATCGGCTAAATTTGGGGTGCCGCCCTCGGGCGGCACCCTCATTTCGGGATCGCGGCGCCCGCGGCGGGTCGGCTCCGGCCTCGCGGTGACGAAATCGGCTTGGTTAACGGCGCCTCGACGTGGTCGGGGAAGGGCCCTAGGGAAACCCGCCGGGGCCCCGGTTTTCCAGGCTTTTTTTCGCAAATTCGGGGTTGACGGAAGGAGGCGGCGTCACTAGTATGCGCGCTCCTTCGTGGGGCCGGTGGTAGGTGTCCATCCTAGACGCGGTCTCGGTGTTTTGAAGCAACTTATAGGCGCCGCGAGCGCGGGGCCGTTTATTGGACAGCTGGCGAGCAGATCGCAGACCTCTGCGTGTGCTCGCTTATTGTGTAAATTCAATATGCTGATCCCGCTATGGGCGGGGTCTTCGGGGCCTCAAATCGGCGTCCGCCGAGGCCCCGGTGGGAATGTGGAAGGTGTGTCTCGATGCCGACGATCAACCAGTTGATTCGCAAACCGCGCAAGCGCCCGGTGGCACGCAACAAGGTGCCTGCCATGGAGGCCTGTCCGCAGAAGCGCGGCGTCTGCACCCGTGTCTATACGACCACGCCGAAGAAACCAAACTCGGCCCTGCGCAAAGTGGCTCGGGTGCGCCTGACCAACGGGTTCGAGGTGACCAGCTACATCCCCGGCGAGGGGCATAACCTGCAGGAACATTCGGTGGTCATGATCCGCGGCGGGCGCGTCAAGGACCTGCCCGGCGTGCGCTACCACATCATTCGCGGCACCCTCGACACCCAGGGTGTCAGCGACCGCCGCCAGCGCCGCTCCAAGTACGGCGCCAAGCGGCCGAGGTAGGAGGGAACGACGATGTCGCGACGTCATGCGGCGGAAAAACGCGAGGTCCTGCCCGACGCCAAATTCGGCGACCTGGTGGTGACCAAGTTCATGAATTCGCTGATGCTGGACGGCAAGAAGTCGGTGGCCGAGAAAATCGTCTACGGCGCCTTCGATAACATCGCCGACAAGGCCGGCGGCGATCCCGTCAAGGTCTTCCACGACGCGCTTGAGAACGTGAAACCGGCGATCGAGGTCCGTTCGCGCCGGGTCGGCGGCGCCACCTACCAGGTACCTGTCGAGGTCCGCAACGATCGGCGTCAGACCCTGGCGATTCGCTGGATCATCGAGGCGGTCAGGGCACGCAACGAGAATACGATGGTGGATCGGCTCTGCAACGAGCTTCTCGATGCCGCCAACAATCGCGGAAATGCGGTCAAGAAGCGCGAGGACACGCACCGCATGGCGGAGGCCAACAAGGCCTTCTCCCATTACCGCTGGTAGTTTCAGGGACGCGTCTGTCAGGCATAAAAAGGCAAGGAAGTACTGGACATGGCACGCACCCATCCGCTCGAAAGCTATCGCAATATCGGCATCATGGCCCATATCGATGCCGGCAAGACGACCACTACAGAACGCATCCTGTTCTACACCGGGCGCTCCTACAAGATCGGCGAAGTCCACGAAGGCACCGCCACCATGGACTGGATGGAACAGGAGCAGGAACGCGGCATCACCATCACCTCGGCCGCGACCACGGCGAACTGGCGCGATCACCGAATCAATATCATCGATACCCCGGGCCACGTGGATTTCACCATCGAGGTCGAACGTTCGCTCCGCGTGCTGGACGGCGCCGTCGCCGTATTCGACTCCGTCGCCGGCGTTGAGCCCCAGTCCGAAACCGTCTGGCGCCAAGCCGACAAATACGGGGTTCCGCGCATCTGTTTCGTCAACAAGATGGACCGCGTCGGCGCCGATTACTTCCGCTGTATCGACATGATCATCGATCGCCTGGGCGCCAACCCCCTGGTGACCCAGCTTCCCATCGGCGCCGAGGCCGATTTCGTCGGCGTCGTCGATCTCTTGACCCGCAAGGCGATCATCTGGAAGGAAGAGACGCTGGGCGCCGAGTTCGAATATACCGACATTCCCGACAACATGACCATCGAGGCAGAGGAGTACCGCTCGAAGCTGGTCGAGTCGGCGGTCGAATTCGACGACGACGCGATGGAAGCCTATCTCGAGGGCAACGAGCCCGACGTCGAGGTGCTGAAAGCCTGTATCCGCAAGGGCACCTGCGCCGGGGCCTTAGTTCCGGTGCTGTGCGGCTCGGCGTTCAAGAACAAGGGCGTACAGCCGCTGCTGGATGCCATCGTCGACTACCTGCCCGCCCCCACCGAGGTTCCCCCCATCAAGGGCATCAAGCCCGACAGCGAAGAACCATTGATCCGCAAGAGTTCCGACGACGAACCTTTTGCGGCTCTGGCGTTTAAGGTGATGACCGATCCCTTCGTCGGTTCGCTGACCTTCGTGCGCATCTATTCGGGCGTCCTGGAATCGGGCTCCAGCGTGATGAATACGGTCAAGGGCAAGCGCGAGCGGGTCGGCCGCATGCTGCTGATGCATGCCAATTCGCGCGAAGACATCAAGGAGGCCCGTGCCGGCGATATCGTCGCCATTGCGGGCCTTAAGGACGTGACCACGGGCGACACCCTCTGCGACGCCAATAATCCGGTGGTGCTGGAACGCATGGAGTTCCCCGATCCGGTCATCGAGGTCGCGGTCGAGCCGATGACCAAGGGCGACCAGGAGAAGATGGGGCAGGCGCTCAGCCGTTTGGCCCAGGAAGACCCCTCGTTCCAGGTCACCACCGACGAGGAGAGCGGGCAGACGGTGATCAAGGGCATGGGGGAACTCCACCTCGACATCATCGTTGATCGCATGAAACGCGAGTTCAAGGTCGACGCCAATGTCGGCGAGCCCCAGGTCGCCTATCGCGAAACCATCACCAAGCCGGTCGAGGTCGATTACACCCACAAGAAACAGACCGGCGGTTCCGGTCAGTTCGCCCGGGTCAAGCTGGTGTTCGAGCCTGCCCCCGGTGCGGGCTACGGTTTCGAAAGCAAGATCGTCGGCGGCAACGTGCCGAAGGACTATATCCCGGGCGTCGAGAAGGGTCTGCTGGGCGCCAAGGATGCCGGCGTCCTCAAGGGGTTCCCGGTGATCGACTTCAAGGCGGAGCTGGTTGACGGCGCCTATCACGACGTCGATTCGTCGGTCATGGCCTTTGAGATCGCCGCCCGGGCGGCCTTCCGCGAGGGCATGCAGAAGGCCCAGCCGGCCTTGCTCGAGCCGGTGATGCGGGTCGAGGTGGTGACGCCGGAGGAATACATGGGCGACATCATCGGCGACCTGAACGCGCGCCGCGGCAATGTCTCGGGCATGGACCAGCGGGGCAACGCCCGGGTCATCACCGCGCTGGTGCCGCTGGCCAATATGTTCGGCTATGTCAACACGCTGCGCTCCATGAGCCAGGGGCGGGCGCAGTTCACCATGCATTTCGAGCGATACGAGCAAGTTCCCCAAGCGGTGGTCGAAAAGCTCGACTGATTGAACGGAGAGGGATCATGGCGAAGGCAAAGTTTGAGCGGACGAAGCCGCATTGCAACATCGGGACGATTGGTCACGTTGACCACGGGAAGACGACGCTGACGGCGGCGATCACGCGTGTTCTGGCGGAAGAGGGTGGCGCGGAGTTCACGGCGTTTGACCAGATTGACAAGGCGCCGGAGGAGCGGGAGCGCGGGATCACGATCGCGACGGCGCATGTTGAGTACGAGACCGGGGCGCGTCACTACGCCCATGTGGACTGTCCGGGACATGCGGACTACGTGAAGAACATGATCACGGGTGCGGCGCAGATGGACGGTGCGATATTGGTTGTCTCGGCGGCGGACGGACCGATGCCGCAGACGCGGGAGCACATTTTGCTGGCGCGCCAGGTTGGTGTTCCGGCGATCGTTGTTTACATGAACAAGGTCGACCAGGTTGACGACCCGGAGCTTTTGGAGCTTGTTGAGCTTGAGATCCGGGAGCTGTTGAGTTCCTATGAGTTTCCGGGGGACGACATACCGGTGATCAAGGGCTCGGCGCTGGCGGCCTTGGAGGGCCGCGACGACGAGACGGGGAAGAACTCGGTGGTCGAGTTGATGGCGGCGGTTGACAGCTATGTGCCGCAGCCGGAGCGCCCGAAGGATCTGCCGTTCCTGATGCCGATCGAGGACGTGTTCTCGATCTCGGGCCGGGGCACGGTGGTTACGGGGCGTGTCGAGCGTGGCGTGATCAAGGTCGGCGAGGACATCGAGATCGTCGGCATCAAGGCGACGGCGAAGACGGTGTGCACGGGCGTGGAGATGTTCCGCAAGCTTCTGGATCAGGGCGAGGCGGGCGACAACATCGGGGTGCTGCTGCGCGGCACCAAGCGCGAGGAGGTTGAGCGCGGTCAGGTTCTGGCGGCGCCGGGCTCGATCACGCCGCACACCAAGTTCGAGGCGGAGGCGTATATCCTGACCAAGGACGAGGGGGGGCGTCACACGCCGTTCTTCACCAACTACCGCCCGCAGTTTTACTTCCGCACGACGGACGTGACCGGCGAGGTGACGCTGCCCGAGGGGACGGAGATGGTGATGCCCGGGGACAACGTGTCGATGAGCGTCGAGCTGATCCAGCCGATCGCCATGGACGAGGGCCTGCGCTTCGCCATCCGCGAGGGCGGGCGCACCGTCGGCGCCGGCGTCGTCGCCAAGATCATCGAGTAGAACACGGGGCCGGTAAGCGGGG
>JAWWBR010000202.1:0-4993 GCA_033720855.1 Alphaproteobacteria bacterium | reverse complement strand
GATCGGAGAGCGTCGTCAGTCCCTCGAGGGTATCGGCCAGGGTCTCATCGTCGGCATCGGGAAACGCCTCGCGGAGCCTCTCGCGGAAATGGTTGTGCAGGATCAGCTGCTGCTGGATCGGGTGTGTGGCCATCGGTTCCTCGTCCCTGAAACGTTGTTTTTAGGAGCCAAGGAACTGCTTCCTTTGCCAAGGAAGTCAACCGACAACAACACCCACAGACACCCATAGAAAAGAATCAGCGAAGGCTGTTGCTGTTGGTGGCCGAAGAGACGGGAATGATGGGGAAAAGTCGTGACCAAAGAGGGAACGACGGATCAATTGTCCACGGAACGCACATGATTTTTTGCCGAGCATTATTCGGTAGTCCACCGCTGCATCCACTAGGTAGCGGTAAACGTCAGATCAATAGTCTCTGACACAACCAAGTTTGGCGTATGGAGCGAAAACCAGTTATTTTGTCGGTAAGGTAAGAGGTATTTCTGCAAATGATGCGTGCAAACCGTGTTTTTTGGCCACCTTGATTGCCAAGAAGACTAAGGCTTTTCCAGAATTGAGCTTTGTCACGAAGCGCCTGAAACTGCTGCACCTCCTAGAATTCAAACTGAGATACTGCCCTTGAAAAAAGTGCTTGAGTCCGACTGCCGCTAAGATCAGTTTGGCGAAGTTTTTCTAGACGATGATCTCGTGCATTCCGCCACCAAGAAGATTTGCCTCATGGATTTTTGAGGAAGGATTACGCGAACCCTGCGCTAAATCTTCTCAGCCGTGACTTTCGCCTTGGCATGAAACGCGGGCGGATTGTTTGGCCGACGGCAAATTTTTTTCTTATTAAGTTCCCCGCATGAGTTTCCCCACAGGTGACCCGTGTCACGCCTCTCCAAGCCTCTCACGCAAAGCGTCCTCGACATCGCAGAATACTGCATCCCAATCGCCAGCTGTGGGTTGGCGGAAAAGCCGTAGGGACGGATACCAAGGCGAATCCGTGCGATCGAGAAGCCATCTCCAATCTGGGGAATAGGGAAGCAACACCCAAGTCGGTTTTCCCATGGCCCCGGCCAAATGGGCCAAGTAAGTGTCTATGGTGATGATTAGATCCAACTGATCGAGCACCGCCGCCGTTTCTGCGAATCCGGACAGATACGGGCTTAGGTCTTCTACCGCATTGAAGGCCTCACTTGTTCTCAACTCCTTCGCCGTGTCACCGTATTGGAGCGAATAAAATTTAGTCCCCCGAAATCCGATAAGCCTTTCAAAATGCGCAGCCTCGACGGTTCTCACCATCCCCTTCTTGTTCATGGTGCTGCCTGCCCAGAGAAAGCCTATCTTGAAGCTCGACTTCTCTTGGATTTGGATGGGTTTCGGCAAGTTCTCCGCCGTAATGTAGGGAATCTCCTCCGGGATCGTCTGAAGGGTCGTGCCCAGAATATACGGAACGCTCATCAAAGGGGCCTGGACATCGAAATCCGGGATTTTCTCACCCTCCGCCACCACGGTATTGATTCCCCGTACCGCAGAAAAAAGTGATTTTAGTTTTGGTTGGCACTCGACGATGATCGTACCATCGTATTGCTCTGACACCGTAGTGGCGAAGCGAATAAACTGGATGCTGTCGCCGAATCCCTGCTCCGTTTGCAACAAAATCGTCTTCCCATCGAGCGGCTCGCCGGTCCAAAGAGGTTGGCCGAACTCACGTTTCCGTGTCGTGTAACCCTTGCTCAGAAATCTTTTTTCGTACCATTTCCACCCCTCCTCGTATTGGCCGGCCAAGAGAAGCGCATGTCCCAGGTTGTGCTGCGCCTCAACGTTGTCCGGATTAAGGGCGATTGCCCGCCGGTAACAGGAAATCGCTTCGTCGACGCAGGAGAGCTCCTTCAAGAGGATCCCCAGAATGTTATGGTCCTCCGCCTCACCTTTTTCGGATGACGTCAGGTCCCGAAAGACATCGGCCGCCTCCTGGAGGTGGCCCCCCACACGGAAGGCGTTCCCCAGGCCTCGCAAGGCTTCAGGATAATTAGGGCGAAGGGAAAGGGCCTTACGGAAGTAGGTAACAGCTTCTTCAGCCTCCGGGGATTTTTGCAGCGCAATTCCAAGGTTGTAATTGGCTTCGGGCGAGTCGGGAGTCAACGCAACGGCTGACCGGTGGCAGACTACGGATTCACGCAATCGATCTTGCTCTTGCAAGACGACCCCGAGATTACTATAGGCCTGCGCGAATCTCGGATTGAGGGCGATGGCCTTTCTTAAGAGCCGAACCGCGGTTTCATGATTGCCCCTTTGGTGCTGAACTACGCCCAGTAGATTATGCGCATCGGGGTTATCGGGCTGTGACTCGATGACCTCAACATAGATCCGCGCCGCTTGGTCAAGTCGGCCCGCCCGTTGGTGGTCCAAAGCCAACTGAAGTGCCTCCAGGACGGACATGGTTCTGGCAGAGCCGCTTGCGCTCTCTCGCCGAACCCGTTCCGGCCTAATCGCGTAATTGCGACGATGTTTGCGGGATTTGTTCCTGGCCATATCACCCCGTCCTATGAGGGGCCATCGCATTCAAGATTGTTCGTCCGAAGCGAGTAATCGGGCCTCCTGTATTCGCCACCGTGGCAATCATATTGCCAGAAATTTCCGCCACAAGACCAATCGTCGGCGTTCGGCGTCCACTGCCGTAGTAACAGGAAAGCCAATGTACTGGGCGTAACATGTCGGGCAGGGATGGCGGCATGCAGCGCTGCCCTAGAACCCCAATGACAGCGCCAAGAGGCCCTAATTTTGGCAGTGGAAGAGGACCACTCAGTAGCGGATTTGGACCCGCTTCGACATTGCCGTGACCAGGAGCGCCATGCCGATGCCGTTGGACTTGGCGTCACGGTTGTAAGTCGCCATCTGGAGGCCGAGGATGCGCCAACCGTCGCTGGTGTTGACGAAGATGGGATGGCCCGAGTCGGCGTAGATCGCCTTACAGCTGTGCATCAAGGCCTGGCGGTTGAAGAAGGCAACCGCGCGGCAGTGGCTCATGGTCAGCGCATGGGGCTTCAAGGGGCTGAACCCGGCCCGCACCAGAGGGCCGATGCGCCCCGGCCGCGGCCGGCGCCGCAGCTTGATCATCTCGACCGGCTGGATCTTGTGGCTGGCGGCAATCGGGCGGTCGAGGGTCAGGATCGCCCAGTCGTTGCTGGCCCGGCGCGGGCGCCCGCGGCTGTTGACCCTGAGCGATTCAGAGAACTCCATGGAAACCACGCGGCGGTGCTCAATATGGCCGCCCAGGTGATAGCCCGCGAGGAAATGCAAATCGCCGGCGAAATACCACTGGCCGAGGGACCGGTTCCACAGGCACCTCGCGGTGGTCAGCACCCGGTCGTAGGCGACCAGGGTGCCGCTGCAGAAGCCGCCGCCGCGGCGGTTGATGCGGCCGATTGCGCTGAACGGCGGGCGCGGCGCCGGGGCGGCCCGGTACCAGTGGGGGACCGCAAGGGCGTAGCCCTGGGAGGCCAGTTGGCCCTCCGCCTGCTGCTGCTGATTGGAAATGGGAGTGCGTTCCTCGGCGCTTACGCCGCCGGAGCTGAACACCCCCAAGGACAGAACCACCAACGCAACCACAAAACGCATCATCACTTACCTATCCGTAGTTAGCGGTCGCAAAACCGATGCGGCCTCCCCAAGCCTAACCCGGTCCTCGTTACTTTCTTCTTAAAGGCAGGGGGTTACGCCCCCGCCCGTTTACCCAATTATCAGACCTATCCGCTTACACCACCGTGAAGTCAACTGTGACCTCGGATTCTACGTGTACCGTGGCACCACCTGTGGATGTATAGGTGACAAAGACCACCCCGGCATCATCGGCCGGTTGCACCACGCCCGCATCCCAGTTGCCAGCGTTGCCGAGGTCGACCACGTCGCCTTGTGCGCCTAGAATCCACAACTCGTTATCGGCGTCGGTATAATCCAGAATGTCCGCCTCAGTCAGCGTGATCGACGTGCCGACATCATCATTGGGATCAAGGCCCGGAGTTGACTGGCCCGCCTCCGCGGTGATGAGAATGATCTCGATGTTGTCGACGTTGTGACCGCTCAGATTGACCACGACATTGTCGGAAGCATCTAGCGTATCTGGATTACCGTCAATACCATTCGAGGCTGACCCCGCCAGAGAAAGGGTAAGAGCACCCTCGTCGACACGCAGGGTGTCCATGCCGGTACCGCCGTCGTAGGTATCACCACCCAACGAGTTAAAGACTAATATGTCGTCGCCGCCCATTCCCATCAATATATCTGTGCCACCACTGGAAATGCCCGTGATGCCGCCGCCGTTGAGGACGTCATTGTCACCGCTGCCCATCAGCGTATCATTACCGTCGGCACCGAAGAGGTAATGGAATCCATCGCCTCCTGTATCTGACAAGACATTTGCACCCCCATCGCCGTCGATAGAATCGAACCCGGGATCGCCCTGTTCCGGTGTCGGCGCATTATCGGGCGTAATGAGCGCAGTCAAGGCCGTTGCCGTCGAGTTGGTCGCCGCCGTGTTGTTGATCTCCAGCTGGGCATTACCCGAATCCTGGATCGTTACCCCCTCCAGCTCTAAATCGGTGACAATAGCCTTGGTGCCTGAGGACGCCTCCAGCACCACCTCGTGCTGTTCGGCGGAATCGATATTGAAGCCCACATCCTGGACTACCGTACCCTGCTGGCCCTGGAGGCTAAGATCATAGATCTTGGCCGCCGCGTGCAGCGGATCCATCGACTCCCGAAATGTCAGGGTAACGAACTGATTCTGGACGTTGGAGTTGGTGATCATTACGCCATCCAAAACCTGCAACTCGTCCCCTTCGATGTTTAGGGTTGCCGAGGTCTTTGTGACATCGACGGAAGCGCCACCGACGTCAGCGGTTGGGTTGATGAGCGTCAAGGTCAGACCCTCCAGGCCCTCATCGTCTTCATCGTCGAAGACCGTAAGGTCGACATCGAAGGACAGCGGGTCGCCTGCGTTCCAGGTTACCG